>NZ_JAKDJU010000007.1 GCF_030453725.1 Brevibacterium picturae | reverse complement strand
GGGGGAGTGGCACGCGTGTCGCGCAGCGCACAGTCGCAGATTTTGACCAGATGCACGCGGCCACGATATTCTAGGATGCGACTGATTGTGTTATCTGTGTCGGCGAATGACCATGCCGGATGTTTTGTGAGATCCGGACTATTGTGAGAATTCGTTTGATGCAGGCCGCCGACGTGTCATTCTGCAGAGGTTGCGTGTCTTCGCGACACACCCGAGTGCAGGGTTCACTGCGTCGCGCGAATACTGGCATCGGGAGTGAAGCTTCACCCGGTGTTCAGTCGGATATGTCCCACGGTTCACAGACATGGCTGACGTCATGGCCAACGTTGGGAATTAGGTCTATCGAGAAGCAAATGGAGAACGCTTAGTGCCGACAATCCAGCAGCTCGTCCGTAAGGGACGACATGTCAATTCCGCAGGATCCGACGCTCCTGCTCTGAAGGGCAGCCCGCAGCGTCGTGGAGTGTGCACCCGTGTGTACACCACTACCCCCAAGAAGCCGAACTCGGCTCTTCGCAAGGTCGCTCGTGTCAAGCTTTCGAGCCAGATCGAAGTGACTGCCTACATTCCAGGTGAAGGACACAACCTGCAGGAGCACTCGATCGTGCTCGTGCGCGGCGGTCGTGTCAAGGACCTGCCAGGTGTGCGCTACCGAATTGTTCGCGGTTCGCTTGACACCCAGGGTGTCAAGGGCCGTCAGCAGGCACGCAGCAAGTACGGTGCGAAGAGGGAGAAGAAGTAATGCCACGTAAAGGTCCTGCACCCAAACGACCGATCGTCGTTGACCCGGTCTTCAGTTCGCCGATCGTCACGCAGCTGATCAACAAGATCCTGCTCGACGGAAAGCGTTCGACGGCTGAGCGCATCGTCTACGGTGCTCTCGAAGGCACCCGTGAGAAGAACGGCAATGACCCAGTTGTCAACCTGAAGAAGGCTCTCGACAACATCCGTCCGTCCCTCGAGGTTCGCTCTCGCCGTGTCGGTGGCGCAACCTACCAGGTTCCGGTTGATGTTCGTCCGGTTCGCTCGACGACACTGGCACTGCGCTGGCTCGTGGGTTACTCCCGCCAGCGTCGTGAGAAGACGATGACCGAACGCCTCATGAATGAGATTCTCGACGCAGGCAACGGCCTCGGAGCTGCTGTGAAGCGTCGCGAAGACACCCACAAGATGGCCGAGTCCAATAAGGCCTTCGCCCACTACCGCTGGTAATCATTCCTCCCAGGAACCCGGTCGGCAGGCACCAGTCGGAGTCTGCCGACCGGGCAGCGGGGGAGTCGATCACATCATCGAGTGAGAGAGAGACACCGTGGCACTTGACGTGCTCACCGACCTGAACAAGGTCCGCAACATCGGCATCATGGCCCACATCGATGCCGGTAAGACCACCACGACCGAACGCATTCTTTACTACACCGGTGTGAACTACAAGATCGGCGAGACCCACGACGGTGCCTCGACGATGGACTGGATGGATCAGGAGCAGGAACGCGGCATCACGATTACGTCGGCTGCCACCACCTGTTACTGGCACGACAACCAGATCAACATCATCGACACCCCGGGCCACGTCGACTTCACCGTCGAGGTTGAGCGCTCGCTGCGCGTCCTCGACGGCGCCGTTGCCGTCTTCGATGGCAAGGAAGGCGTTGAACCGCAGTCCGAGACCGTCTGGCGTCAGGCCGACAAGTACGACGTGCCGCGCGTGTGCTTCGTCAACAAGATGGACAAGCTCGGCGCTGACTTCTACTTCACCGTCGACACCATCCGGGAACGTCTCGGTGCCAAGCCGCTGGTCATCCAGCTGCCTATCGGCGCCGAGTCGGACTTCGCCGGCATCGTCGATCTTCTTGAGATGAAGGCCTACATCTGGCCCGATGAGTCCAAGAAGGGTCAGGACATGACCGAGATCGAGATCCCTGAAGATCTCCAGAGCAAGGCCGAAGAATTCCGTGCTCAGCTCGTCGAGGATGTTGCTGATGCTACTGATGAACTCATGGAGAAGTACCTCGAAGGCGAAGAGCTCTCGATCGATGAGATCAAGGGCGGAATCCGCTCTCTCGTCGTCAACTCCACTGCATTCCCGGTCATGTGCGGTTCGGCATACAAGAACAAGGGTGTCCAGCCCATGCTCAATGCCGTCATCGACTACCTGCCTTCGCCGCTCGAGGTCCCTCCCATGGTCGGAGAGAACCCTCGTGACGAGGACGACAAGCTGACCCGCAGGCCTTCTGTGGACGAGCCCTTCTCGGCGCTCGCGTTCAAGGTGGCTACTCACGCGTTCTTCGGCACGCTGACATACGTTCGCGTGTACTCCGGACAGGTGAAGTCGGGCGAGCAGGTTCTCAACTCGACGAGCGGCAAGAAAGAGCGCGTCGGCAAACTCTTCCAGATGCACTCCAACAAGGAGAACCCTGTCGAAGAGGCCATCGCCGGGCACATCTACGCGTTCATCGGTCTCAAAGAGACAACCACCGGTGACACGCTGTGCGACCCGAGCGCCCCGATCGCTCTTGAGTCGATGACCTTCCCTGAGCCGGTCATCTCTGTGGCCATCGAGCCCAAGACCAAGAGTGACCAGGAGAAGCTGTCGTCTGCCATCCAGAAGTTCGTCCGGGAAGACCCGACTTACCGGGTCGAGCTCGACGCGGAGACCGGTCAGACCGTCATCCGCGGAATGGGCGAGCTTCACCTCGACATCCTCGTCGACCGCATGCGTCGTGAGTTCAAGGTCGAGGCGAACGTGGGCAAGCCTCAGGTCGCCTACCGTGAGACCATCCGTCGCACGGTCGATAAGTACGATTACACCCACAAGAAGCAGACGGGTGGATCGGGACAGTTCGCGAAGGTCCAGGTCACCTTCGAGCCTCTCGAGGTCGAAGGCGATAACATTTACGAGTTCGAGAATGCGATCACGGGTGGCCGTGTGCCACGCGAATACATTCCGAGCGTCGATGCCGGTATCCAGGACGCCATGCAGCTCGGTGTCCTGGCCGGATACCCGATGGTCGGCGTCAAGGCCACACTGGTCGATGGTGCCTACCATGATGTCGACTCCTCGGAGATGGCATTCAAGATCGCCGGCTCGATGGTCTTCAAGGAGGCCGTTCAGAAGGCGAAGCCGGTTCTGCTGGAACCGGTCATGGACGTCGAAGTGCGCACCCCTGAGGAATACATGGGTGACGTCATCGGCGACCTGAATTCCAGGCGTGGCCAGATCCAGTCCATGGACGATGCTTCCGGTGTGAAGGTCGTCAAGGCTGTGGTCCCGTTGTCGGAGATGTTCGGTTACATCGGTGATCTGCGGTCGAAGACCCAGGGCCGTGCGGTGTACACGATGACTTTCTCCAGCTATGCGGAGGTCCCGAAGGCTGTTGCCGAAGAGATCGTCCAGAAGATGCGTGGCGGAGAGTAATCTCCGGTCCCCGGTCGCCCTGGTGAGCAAGAACATGTTCACCGGAATGAAAGATAACCAACAAAGGTCTAAGATATGAACCGCATATCTTTTGCCAACCACGAGGAGGAACCCAGTGGCAAAGGCTAGTTTCGATAGGACTAAGCCGCACGTCAACATCGGCACCATTGGCCACGTTGACCACGGAAAGACCACCTTGACCGCAGCGATCACAAAGGTCCTGGCGGAAAAGTACCCAGAACTCAATGAGGCTCGCGCCTTCGACCAGGTGGACAATGCACCTGAGGAGAAGGAGCGCGGCATCACCATCAACGTCTCGCACGTTGAATACCAGACCGAGAAGCGTCACTACGCACACGTCGATGCCCCTGGTCACGCCGACTACATCAAGAACATGATCACCGGTGCTGCTCAGATGGACGGCGCGATCCTCGTGGTCGCCGCTACCGACGGCCCGATGCCGCAGACCCGTGAGCACGTTCTGCTCGCGCGTCAGGTTGGTGTGCCCTACATCGTTGTCGCACTGAACAAGTCCGATATGGTCGATGACGAGGAGCTCCTCGAGCTCGTCGACTTCGAGGTGCGCGATCTGCTCTCGAGCCAGGACTTCGACGGCGACAACGCTCCTGTCATTCCTGTGTCCGCTCTCAAGGCGCTGGAAGGCGACGAGAAGTGGGTCAAGAGCGTCGAAGACCTCATGGAAGCCGTCGATGACAACGTTCCCGAGCCGGAGCGCGACATCGACAAGCCATTCCTCATGCCTGTGGAAGACGTCTTCACGATCACCGGTCGTGGAACCGTCGTCACCGGTCGTGTGGAGCGCGGCGTCCTGCTGCCTAACGACGACATCGAGATCGTGGGCATCAAGGAGAAGTCGTCCAAGACGACCGTCACCGCAATCGAGATGTTCCGCAAGACTCTGCCTGACGCACGTGCAGGCGAGAACGTCGGACTGCTCCTGCGCGGAACCAAGCGCGAAGACGTGGAGCGCGGACAGGTTATCGTGAAGCCGGGATCGATCACCCCGCACACGAACTTCGAAGGTCAGGTCTACATCCTGAGCAAGGACGAGGGTGGACGTCACAACCCGTTCTACTCGAACTACCGTCCTCAGTTCTACTTCCGGACGACCGACGTCACCGGCGTCATCCAGCTGCCTGAGGGCACCGAAATGGTCATGCCGGGCGACAACACCGACATGACGGTCGAGCTGATCCAGCCGATCGCTATGGAAGAGGGCCTCCGCTTCGCTATCCGCGAGGGTGGACGCACCGTCGGCGCTGGTCGAGTCACCAAGATCACCGCCTGATATACCGTCGATCTTCGAGGTTTCGGCCTTGAGCTCGGGACTACGGTTCTGAACGATCGACACGGAACCCCGGTCCACTGGGCCGGGGTTCCGTGCATTCACAAGGGAAAGCGCCTCTGGGTGTGACCTGCCTGACTCACTCGGGCATGCGATCATGAGATGCCTCACAGGACAGATGCCTGGAATTGCGCGGATGAAGTGCTATGTGACAAGATGGTGAAGTTGCGTTTTGGGCGTTGACCCCTGCACTGCGGTAGAGATACCGCGAACAGCCCGGAACACTATCGGATCGATGAATCTGCGTGAAAGCGGGTTCGGACCGAGCAGCCAATGAGTAGAAGCGCCGTCGGCCCTCCCTGGGAATTGAAAAATTCTCCGTCAGGATTAGCCGACACGCCCGACCTCGGGGGTCGGTCATGGTCAGCCGGCACAGACCACAGACGATTTCGATCGACTGTTGGTTGATGGCCGGAAGCAACTAAAGAAAGAGACGACGCCATGGCGGGACAGAAAATCCGCATTCGGCTCAAGTCGTACGACCATGCTGTGATTGACAGTGCTGCACGCAAGATCGTGGACACCGTCACTCGCGCAGGTGCGACTGTTGTGGGCCCCGTGCCGTTGCCAACGGAGAAGAACGTGTACTGCGTCATCCGTTCGCCACACAAGTACAAAGACAGCCGTGAGCATTTCGAAATGCGCACGCATAAGCGTCTGATCGACATCGTCGATCCGACGCCGAAGGCAGTCGACTCGCTGATGCGTCTCGACCTCGCTGACGACGTCAACATCGAGATCAAGCTCTAAGGGAGGCAAACATGGCGAACAATCGTTCATCAGCTCTCCCTACCACCCGCAAGGTCAAGGGCCTTCTGGGAACCAAGCTGGGCATGACCCAGGTTTGGGATGAGCAGAACAATCTCGTACCGGTGACCGTAGTGGCCGCCGGCAGCAACGTCGTGACTCAGATCCGCAACGAGGAAACCGATGGTTACCCCGCACTGCAGATCGCGTTCGGCGAGATCGATCCGCGCAAGGTCAACAAGCCCACTGCAGGCCACTTCGAGAAGGCCGGCGTGACTCCACGCCGTCACCTTGTCGAGTTGCGCACAGCAGACGCTGCTGACTATGCACTGGGTCAGGAACTCGGAGTCGATACCTTCGACACCGGGATCAAGGTCGACGTGACCGCTAAGACCAAGGGTAAGGGAACCGCCGGTGTCATGAAGCGTCACGGCTTCGCCGGTGTCGGCGCCTCCCACGGACAGCACCGCAACCACCGCAAGCCGGGTTCGATCGGCGGAGCCGCGACCCCGGGTCGCGTGTTCAAAGGTATGCGCATGGCTGGCCGTATGGGTGCCGTCAAGCACACCACCCAGAACCTCACGATCCACGCCGTGGACACCGAGAACAACTTCCTGCTCATCAAGGGTGCCGTACCTGGTCCCAAGGGTGCGGTCGTTCTCGTTCGCTCGGCCGCGAAGGAGGGCTGAACGTAATGACTGATATCAAGACAGTCGACGTTGTCGATGCCACTGGTGCGAAAACAGGATCCGTTGACCTGCCAGCCGAGATCTTTGGCGTGCAGACCAATGTGCCGTTGATTCACCAGGTTGTTGTCGCGCAGTTGGCAGCAGCCCGTCAGGGTACACACAAGACAAAGACCCGCTCCGAAGTACGCGGTGGCGGTCGCAAGCCCTACCGCCAGAAGGGAACCGGCAACGCCCGTCAGGGTTCGATCCGCGCTCCTCAGTACAACGGCGGTGGAATCGTGCACGGGCCGGTTCCTCGCGATTACTCGCAGCGGACCCCCAAGAAGATGAAGACCGCTGCACTGCGCGGCGCTCTCTCGGATCGTGCACGTCTCGATCAGGTCTTCGTTGTGAAGAACCTGGTCACCGGCGAAGCACCGTCGACCAAGCAGGCGAAGCTCGCTCTGGCCGGCCTCTCCGATCGCAAGAACACCCTCGTGGTGCTCGACCGTGACGACGAGCTCACCGAGCGCAGCGTTCGCAACCTGTCTCACGTGCACGTCCTCACCTCGGATCAGCTCAACACATACGATGTGCTGATCGCCGATGACATCGTGTTCACCGAGTCAGCGCTGGAGACGTTCCTGGGCGGATACCGCAAATCGGAGGACGCATCATGAGTCTGAACTTCAAGGACCCACGCGACATCATCGTCGCACCGGTCGTCTCGGAAAAGACCTACAGCCTGATGGACGAGGGTAAGTACACCTTTCTCGTCGACCAGGGGTCAAACAAGACCGAGATCAAGCACGCCATTGAATCGATCTTCGATGTGCAGGTTGCCAAGGTCAACACCCTGAATCGTCAGGGCAAGCGCCGCCGCACCCGCACCGGTTGGGGTAAGCGCAAGGACACCAAGCGTGCCATTGTCGCCCTCAAGGACGGATCGATCGACATCTTCGGTGGATCGCTCTAAGCGATCCTTCGTAAAAGAAGGACAAGACTCATGGGAATCCGTAAGCACAAGCCGACGACCCCGGGCCGCCGTGGCTCATCGGTCGCCGACTTCGTCGAAGTGACCCGGTCTACACCGGAGAAGTCACTTCTGCGCCCACTGCCCAAGCGCGGTGGCCGCAACAGTCAGGGACGCGTGACCACTCGCCATCAGGGCGGCGGCCACAAGCGTCAGTACCGTGTCATCGACTTCCGCCGCCATGACAAAGATGGCGTTCCGGCGAAGGTCGCACACATCGAATACGACCCGAACCGCACCGCGCGGATCGCTCTTCTGCACTATGCAGACGGCGAGAAGCGCTACATCCTCGCCCCGCAGAATCTTCAGCAGGGCGCACAGGTTGAAGCGGGATCGGGCGCAGACATCAAGCCGGGCAACAACCTTGCCCTGCGCAACATCCCAGTCGGCACCGTGCTGCACGCAGTTGAAATGCGTCCAGGCGGCGGTGCCAAGATCGCTCGTTCTGCCGGTTCGTCCGTGCAGCTCGTTGCGAAGTACGGCCGGTTCGCTCAGCTGCGGATGCCTTCGGGCGAGATCCGCAATGTTGATGCGCGCTGCCGTGCGACGGTCGGCGAGGTCGGCAATGCCGAGCAGTCGAACATCAGCTGGGGCAAAGCAGGCCGCATGCGTTGGAAGGGCAAGCGCCCATCCGTGCGTGGTGTCGTCATGAACCCGATCGATCACCCGCATGGTGGTGGCGAGGGCCGTACTTCGGGTGGACGTCACCCAGTCAGCCCGTGGGGTCAGCTAGAAGGCCGCACACGCCGGCCGAACAAAGAGAGCGACAAGTACATCGTGCGCCGTCGCCGGACCGGCAAGAAGCGCTGATTGGAGTACTGACTTATGCCTCGTAGCCTCAAAAAGGGTCCTTTCGTCGATGAACACCTGTACCAGAAGGTGGCTGTTCAGAACGAGAAGAACTCTAAAAATGTAATCAAGACATGGTCTCGTCGCTCGATGATCATCCCGGACTTCCTGGGACACACCATCGCAGTACATGACGGACGCAAGCATGTTCCAGTCTTCATCACTGAAGCCATGGTCGGACATAAGCTTGGCGAGTTCGCACAGACACGGACGTTCCGTGGCCACGAAAAGGACGATCGTAAGGGTCGCCGCCGCTGAGGCGGGGCACTCCTACGATCCTAGACAAGAGAGAAGGAAGCGATGGAAGCCAAGGCTAAGGCGCGTTACCTGCGCGTCACGCCTCGCAAGGCTCGGCGCGTCATCGACCTCATTCGTGGTCAGCAGGCGACCGAAGCACTTGCGGTGTTGAAGTTTGCAGAACAGTCGGCATCAGATCCGATTTACAAGCTCGTTGCCTCCGGCGTCGCGAATGCGCGAGTCCGGGCCGACGAGGAGGGCATTGCGTTCGACGAGAACGAACTGGTCATCTCCGAAGCATTCGTGGACGAGGGGCCGACCATGAAGCGGTTCCGTCCGCGAGCACAGGGTCGCGCTTTCCGCATTGAGAAGCGCACAAGCCACGTTTCAGTGGTCCTGGCCAGCGGCGACGACCTGCCTCAGCGCAAGAGCCGGAAGGGGAACCGTTAATGGGCCAGAAAATCAATCCGAACGGATTCCGACTCGGAATCACCACGGATCACAAGTCGAAGTGGTTTGCTGACTCCACGACACCGGGTCAGCGCTACAGCGACTACGTGCTCGAAGATGTGAAGATCCGCAAGATGATGACCAAGGGCCTTGAGCGCGCTGGCATCTCCAAGGTGAACATCGAACGTACGCGTGATCGTGTCCGAGTCGACATCCACACTGCCCGCCCGGGCATCGTCATTGGACGTCGTGGAGCCGAAGCCGACCGCATCCGCGGTCAGCTCGAGAAGCTCACCGGCAAGCAGATTCAGCTCAACATCCTTGAGGTGAAGAACTCAGAGGTCGACGCGCAGCTCGTTGCTCAGGGAGTTGCCGAGCAGCTGGCAAGCCGCGTGGCATTCCGCCGTGCGATGCGCAAGTCGATCCAGAGCGCCCAGCGTGCAGGTGCCAAGGGCATCCGCGTGCAGTGCTCCGGTCGTCTCGGCGGTGCCGAAATGAGCCGTTCCGAGTTCTACCGCGAGGGTCGTGTGCCTCTGCACACCCTGCGGGCGAACATCGATTACGGCTTCCACGAAGCACACACCACATTCGGACGCATCGGCGTCAAGGTGTGGATCTACAAGGGCGACATGACCGACCAGGAGCTTGCTGCCGAGCAGGCCAAGGCTCCTGCTGCTCGTGGTCCTCGTGGCCGTGGGCGCGGTCGTGGAGGCCGTGGTCGTGGTCAGGAAGGCGCACCCCGCCGGAACGATCAGGCCCGTACCACTGAGAACAACGCCGAGGCCCCTGCGGCTGAGGCCGGATCGGAGGGCTGACACATGCTGATCCCTCGTCGGGTTAAATACCGCAAGCAGCACCACCCCAAGCGGGGCGGAGCGGCAAAGGGCGGCACCAAGGTGTCTTTCGGTGACTACGGCATTCAGGCCACAGAGCCCGCCTACGTCACCAACCGGCAGATCGAGGCCGCACGTATTGCCATGACTCGCTACATCAAGCGTGGCGGCAAGGTGTGGATCAACATCTACCCAGATCAACCACTCACGAAGAAGCCGGCCGAAACCCGCATGGGTTCCGGCAAGGGTTCGCCGGAATGGTGGGTCGCCAATGTCAAGCCGGGCCGGGTCATGTTCGAACTCGCCGGTGTGTCCGAGGAAGTTGCTCGCGAGGCCCTGCGTCTTGCGATCCACAAGCTTCCGCTCAAGGCCCGTATCGTGGCCCGCGAAGGTGGTGAGTGAGTATGGCAATCGGTTCGAAGAACCTGTCCATGGACGCACTTGACGGTTATGACAACGAGCGTCTGCTCGAGGAGCTCAAGAAGGCCAAGGCCGAGCTGTTCAACCTGCGCTTCCAGTCGGCCACCGGCCAGCTGGAGAGCCATGGTCGTCTCAAGGCCGTGCGTCGCGACATCGCTCGTATCTACACCGTGCTCAATGAGCGGGAATTGGACATTCGTCCGAACCCCGCTGACGCTAAGGAAGAGGACAAGTGATGGCGGAGACCACCAAGCCCGAGGCAACGCCCGCGGAGCGTAACACCCGCAAGACTGCGCGCGGTTACGTTGTGTCCGACAAAATGGAGAAGACCATCGTCGTCGAGGTGGAGGAGCGCAAGACGCACCGCCTCTACGGCAAGGTTCTTCGCCAGTCGGTGAAGTACAAGGTCCACGATGAGGAGAACACCGCTGGTGTCGGTGACCTCGTCCTCGTGTCTGAGACGCGGCCGGTTTCGGCCGCGAAGCGTTGGCGGCTCGTCGAGATCATCGAACGCGCCAAGTAAGCCGACGCCACCCCTCCCACCTGGTCCCGCCCACGATCTCGAGCAGATCGTGGGCGGCTACCGGGAACGGGGTGAAATGTCATTAATCCGTTCCGCAAGGCTCATGCATTCGCGTGAGAACCGGCGCGACGACAGGAGAAAATAGTGATTCAGCAAGAGTCGCGACTCAAGGTCGCCGACAACACTGGTGCCAAGCAGATCCTGGCAATCAGGATTCTGGGTGGTTCCGGTCGGCGTTATGCCTCGATCGGTGACACCATCGTGGCAACCGTCAAAGACGCAATTCCTGGTGGAAACGTGAAGAAGGGCGACGTCGTCAAGGCTGTCATCGTTCGGACCGCTAAGGAACGCCGTCGTCCCGATGGTTCGTACATCAAGTTCGACGAGAATGCAGCAGTCATCCTCAAGACTGACGGCGAACCACGCGGAACCCGTATCTTCGGACCCGTGGGGCGCGAATTGCGCGATAAGAAGTTCATGAAGATCGTCTCCCTGGCACCGGAGGTGTTGTGAACATGGCGAACAAGCTCAAGATCAAGAAGGGCGACCTCGTCCAGGTGATTGCAGGCGCCCGTGAGTCACGGGGTGGCGATCGTGGGAAGCAGGGCAAGGTTCTTGCCGTGTACCCGGAACGCAACCGCGTCCTCGTTGAGGGCATCAACCGCGTGATCAAACACAAGAAGGCAACGCAGACTCAGGCCGGCGGCACCGCCGGTGGCCGTGAGACTCACGAAGCCCCAATCCACGTGTCCAACGTGGCGCTCGTTGATCCCAAGGACAACAAGCCCACCCGCGTCGGATACCGCGAGGAAACCGTTGAACGCGATGGTCGCAGCAAGACCGTTCGGGTTCGCGTCTCGCGTCGCACCGGGGAGGAGATCTGATGACGGAAACAACAACGAGCCGTCCAGCGCCACGCCTCAAGCAGGTTTACCGCGATGACATCGTGGCCAAGCTGCAGGACGAGTTCAAATACGCAAACCCCATGCAGGTTCCCGGTCTGACCAAGGTCGTCGTGAACATGGGTGTGGGTGACGCAGCACGCGATTCGAAGCTGATCGAAGGCGCAATCAACGACCTGACTCTGATCACCGGTCAGAAGCCGGTCGTGACTCGGGCGCGGAAATCCGTCGCCCAGTTCAAGTTGCGCGAAGGTCAGCCCATCGGAGCCCACGTCACCATGCGTGGCGCTCGGATGTGGGAATTCGTCGACCGTGTCATCTCTCTGGCTCTTCCGCGTATCCGCGACTTCCGCGGACTCTCGGATCGTCAGTTCGACGGGAACGGTAACTACACCTTCGGTCTCACGGAGCAGTCGATGTTCCACGAGATCGATCAGGACCGGATCGACCGCGTCCGAGGTATGGATATCACAGTTGTGACTACAGCGAACACCGACGACGAGGGACGTGCACTTCTGCGCCACCTCGGGTTCCCGTTCAAGACCAAATAATCGCTACGTTGCAGGTCCAAGCACGCATCGCGTGGGCGGAAACCGTAACGAGGAAGGGCTAGAGCCCAAATGACAATGACTGATCCAGTCGCAGACATGTTGACACGTCTGCGGAACGCCAACTCGGCTTATCACGAGGACGTCAGCATGCCGTTCTCGAAGCTGAAATCAAACATCGCCGAGATCCTCAAGAGCGAGGGCTACATCACCGCTTGGAGCGTCGAAGATGCTCAGGTCGGTAAGACCCTCCTCATGGACCTCAAGTTCGGTCCCAACCGGGAGCGTTCGATCGCCGGCCTGCGCCGTGTGTCGAAGCCCGGGCTGCGCGTCTACGCGAAGTCGACCAACTTGCCCAAGGTCCTCGGTGGACTCGGCATCGCCATTCTGTCGACGTCGTCAGGCCTCCTGACGGACCGGCAGGCCGCCAAGAAGGGTGTGGGTGGGGAAGTCCTCGCCTACGTCTGGTAAGGAAGGAGAGAAGAAAATGTCACGTATTGGCAAGAACCCGATCTCCGTCCCCACCGGCGTTGAGGTCAAGATCGACGGCCAGGATGTCGCCGTCAAGGGACCCAAGGGTGATCTGTCCGTCTCCATCTCCGAGCCGATTAGCGTATCGCTCGATGACGGCGTCGTGACCGTGAGCCGTCCGGATGAAGAGCGCGAATCGCGTTCTCTGCACGGACTGTCCCGCACGATGATCAACAACATGATCGTCGGTGTGACCGACGGCTACTCGAAGTCCCTCGAGATCGTCGGCACCGGTTACCGCGTGCTGGCCAAGGGATCGAACCTCGAGCTCGCTCTGGGCTACAGCCACTCGATCACCGTCGAACCACCCGAGGGAATCTCCTTCACGGTCGACGGACAGACCAAGCTGGCAGTTCACGGCATCGACAAGCAGCTGGTCGGAGAGACCGCTGCCAACATCCGGAAGCTGCGCAAGCCTGAACCCTACAAGGGCAAGGGTGTCCGCTATGCCGGAGAAAATGTCCGTCGCAAGGTCGGAAAGGCTGGTAAGTAGAGATGGCCTTTGGCAAAAAGGAAAGCTACGGCAAGGGCAGGGCTGCGGCCCGCAAACGTCGTCACGCTCGTCTGCGCAAGCATGTCAGCGGTACGTCGGACCGTCCTCGCCTCTCAGTGACTCGCTCCACGCGCCACGTCTTTGTCCAGGTCATCGACGATACCGTCGGCAAGACCTTGGCATCAGCCTCCACTATGGAAGCCGACCTGCGCACTCTCGAGGGTGACAAGACCGGCAAGGCCCACAAGGTCGGCGAGCTGGTAGCCCAGCGCGCCAAGGAAGCCGGCATCGAAGCCGTCGTGTTCGACCGTGGCGGCAACACCTACCACGGCCGTGTGCAGGCAATCGCCGAAGGTGCCCGTGAAGGAGGATTGGCCCTATGAGCACTGAAGAGAACAAGGAACAGCAGCCAGCTGCTGAGACCCGTACCGATAACAACAGTGATCGCTCCTCACGTGGTCGCGGTCAAGGCGGCCAGGGTGGTCAGGGCGGCCAAGGTCGCGGACGCGGTGAAGGCCGTGGACGCGGCGGTCGCGGTGATCGCGAAGAGAAGAGCCAGTTCATCGAGCACGTCGTCACGATCAACCGCGTGTCGAAGGTGGTCAAGGGTGGACGTCGGTTCTCCTTCACTGCCCTCGTCGTCGTCGGAGACGGAGACGGCATGGTCGGAATGGGCTACGGCAAGGCGAAGGAAGTTCCTGCAGCCATTGCCAAGGGTGTCGAAGAGGCGAAGAAGAACTTCTTCCGCGTCCCTCGCATCCAGAAGACCATTCCACATCCGATCCAGGGCGAGACCGCAGCAGGCGTCGTCATGCTGCGTCCGGCCGCTCCCGGTACCGGCGTCATCGCCGGTGGTCCGGTGCGTGCGGTCCTCGATGCTGCCGGCGTTCAGGACATCCTGTCCAAGTCGCTGGGGTCAGCCAACGCAATCAACATCGTTCGTGCCGCGATCAAGGCCCTCCAGGGTCTCGAGCGCCCAGAGCAGGTCGCGGCTCGCCGTGGACTGCCTGTGGACGAAGTCGCTCCTCACGCATTGCTGCGGGCGGCTGCTGAAAGCGGGGCGAAATCCTGATGGCAAAACTCAAAGTGACCCAGCACAAATCCGATATCGGTGGCAAGCCGAACCAGCGTGATTCGCTGCGTTCGCTCGGACTGAAGCGGATCGACGATGTGGTGGTGTGCGAGGATCGTCCCGAAATCCGGGGAATGATCAACGTCGTGCGTCACCTCGTGACTGTGGAAGAGGTGGATTGATATGTCGAACGACGACTCACTCAAGCTCCACGATCTCCGTCCTGCCCCCGGAGCGAAGACTGCCAAGACCCGTGTCGGTCGTGGTGAAGCTTCGAAGGGCAAGACAGCCGGACGCGGAACCAAGGGCACACACGCCCGTTACCAGGTTCCGCACGGCTTCGAGGGTGGACAGACTCCGATGCACATGCGTCTGCCTAAACTGCGCGGGTTCAAAAACCCCGCAAAGGTGACGTTCCAGGTTGTCAATCTCGACAAGCTGTCGTCCTTGTTCCCAGAAGGCGGCGACGTCACAGTCGCTGATCTGGTGGCCAAGGGTGCCGTGCGTGCGAAACAGCCCGTCAAGGTTCTGGGCACCGGTGAGATCACCGTGGCTCTGAACATCACTGCAGACAAGTTCTCGGGTTCTGCACTCGAGAAGATCAAGGCTGCAGGCGGAAGCGCCAGCGAAGCCTGAACAGCACCCGCACAGCGGGTCTGAAATATCAGGGTTCCCAGCAAGGGGCGGTCACACTGTGACCGCCCCTTCGTTGTCCCCGATTTCATGAACCCTCGAACCGCGCACACGCGCCCCGAAGTTCGTTTCGACACAGTCACGGCGACAGCAGTCGTCAGCCAGGGTCGAACCGGTCGTTCGGTTTCAGCCTGACGGCCATACCCTGATAGTCTTTTGCAGGTATTTGTCTCATTCGCCAGGTCGCATTCAGCGGCCCTGACTTTTTCATCCCCCAATGAGGAGGACGCTTGATCGGCGCAATTCGGAGGGCCTTCAGAACGCCCGACTTGAGGAACAAACTCCTCTTCACCCTGGGCATTCTTGTCATCTTCCGCCTCGGTTCATTCATTCCCTCGCCGGGAATCGATTACACCCAGGTTCAGGAATGTGTGGCCTCCCCGCAGCTGAATGAGGGCGGATTCGCGATGATCAACCTCTTCAGCGGTGGTGCACTGCTGCAGCTGTCGATCTTCGCTCTGGGTATCATGCCCTACATCACTGCCAGCATCATCGTCCAACTTCTGCGCGTTGTGATTCCGCGCTTCGAGTCGCTCCACAAAGAGGGCGCCTCGGGACAGGCGAAGCTCACCCAGTACACGCGCTACCTCACCATCGGGCTGGCCGTGCTCAATGCCACCACGCTCGTGGCCACGGTGCGTACGGGTGCTCTCTTCGGCAATATCGAAGGCTGCAACGACCTCATCACCAACGACTCCTGGTGGGGCATCTCCATCCTCGTCATCACCTTGGTGGCAGGCACCGGCCTGATCATGTGGCTCGGCGAGCAGATCACCGAGCACGGCGTCGGCAACGGCATGTCGCTGCTCATCTTCACCTCGGTGGCTTCGGCCTTCCCATCGTCGCTGGGCGCAATCTTCCGCGAACAGGGCGTCGACATCTTCCTCATCGTCCTGGCTGTCGGCCTCGTGCTCGTGGCACTCGTCGTCTTCGTCGAACAGTCCCAGCGGCGCATTCCGGTGCAGTACGCCAAACGCATGGTCGGCCGACGGATGTTCGGCGGCACCTCGACCTACATCCCGATCAAGGTCAATATGGCCGGCGTGATCCCTGTGATCTTCGCATCCTCGGTTCTCTACCTACCCAGCCTGATCTCGCAGTTCTTCGATCCGGAGAGCCAGTGGGTGGAGTGGATCAACACCTACTTCACTCGCGGTGACCACCCGATCTACATCACGACCTACGCATTGCTGACGATCTTCTTCGCCTACTTCTACGTCGCCATCACCTTCAACCCGGAGGAAGTCGCCGACAACATGAAGAAGTACGGCGGCTTCGTTCCCGGCATCCGGGCCGGACGCCCCACTGCTGACTACCTGAGTTTCGTGCTCAGCCGCATCAACTTCCCGGGCTCGCTCTACTTGGCCTTCGTCGCACTGATTCCGCTGATCGCACTGGTCCTCATCAATGCGAACCAGAACTTCCCCTTCGGCGGCACCTCGCTGCTGATCGTGGTGGGAGTCGGCCTCGAGACCGTCAAGCAGATCGACGCACAGATGCAGCAGCGCCACTATGAGGGCCTGCTCCGCTGACCGATCCCGACCGCGGAAATCCATTGGAAGGACACACCCTATGAACTCACGCATCATCCTGATCGGCCCACCCGGTGCCGGCAAAGGAACCCAGGCAACACGTCTGTCCGAAGCGCTGAACATCCCGGCGATCTCGACCGGAGACATCTTCCGCGCGAATGTGAAGGGTGAGACGGAACTCGGCAAACTCGCCAAGCGCTACATGGATGCCGGTGAATACGTCCCCGACGAAGTGACCAACTCGATGGTCGCCGATCGACTGAGCCAGGACGACGCCGCCGAAGGATTCCTCCTCGACGGCTACCCGCGCACCGGTGCACAGGTCGACGAACTCGATCGGATCCTCGCAGCCGAGGGCCATGAGATCGAGCAGGTCGTCGAGCTCACTGCTGACATCGACGAGGTCGTCGCCCGTCTCTTGGCGCGTGCACAGACCGAGGGCCGCAGTGACGACAGTGAGGACGTCATCCGGCACCGCCTCGACGTCTACGCCGAGCAGACGCAGCCCCTGACCGACATCTACCGTCAACGCGGTCTGCTGCGCCAGGTCGATGGGCTCGGCGAAGTGTCTGAGATCACCGATCGAATCCTCGCCTCCATTCGATGATCTTCGGTCCCCGGATCGAGCTGAAGTCTCCTCAGCAGCTGGCCGCGATGCGCCAAGCCGGACTGCTGACCGGGCAGGTGCTGAAGGCGGCCCGTGAAGCCGCAGTCCCCGGTGCCACCACCGCCGAGGTGGATGCCGCGGCCGAAGCTGTCATCATCGAGGCCGGGGCCCGGTCCAATTTCAAGGGCTACCAGGGTTTCCCCGCCGTCGTGTGCATCTCCGTGAATGAGGAGATCGTGCACGGCATACCTGGAGACAGGGTGCTCGAATCCGGGGACCTCGTGTCGATCGACGGCGGAGCCATCGTCGATGGATTCCACGGAGATTCGGCATTCACCATGATCGTCGGCGGCGACGCCGCTGGGTCGAAGGCGGACGTCGCACTGTCGCAGGCGACGGAGAAGGCGATGTGGGTCGGCATTGCCGCCTTCGCAACCGGAAACAAGGTCAGCGACATCGGTGATGCGATTGATGATCATGTCTCACGCGACGCCCCTGAGCTGGGCCTCGTAGAGGAGTTCACCGGCCATGGCATCGGCACGTCAATGCATATGCCCCCGGAGGTCCTGAACTACCGGAGCCGGTCGAACGGACCGAAGATCAGATCGGGGATGTGCCTCGCGATCGAGCCGATGCTCACTGCAGGCAGCAGCGAGACCATCACCCTGGCCGACGACTGGACTGTCGTGACAGACGATGGCTCTCGTGCAAGCCATTGGGAACACAGTGTCGCCAAGCATGATGGGGGAGTCTGGGTACTCACCGCAGAGGATGGGGGAGTGGCCGGACTGGCCCCGTTCGGAATCACACCGGTTCCTCCGACCGGCTCCTGAGACAGGTACGGCGACTCAAGGCTGAGGCGTCGTCATCCTTGTATTTTCACGTGAGGATCTGCTCATGACGGGTGTCCACGATCACACGAAACGTGCGGCAGATGTGGGCGATCGGTATCGCCTGACCCGTCTCTGCCTTGACGTCATCTCTGCATTCGGCTGTCTCCGAGCGCAGGGCCTTCCCGGTCCCGTCATCGTCGGGGTCCTCGACGAACACGGCTACTCTTCCTCGAGCGTGCACAATCAGCTGGTGCGAATGGTCCACAGGAACCTCCTGACCAGCGAGAAGCTCGGACGAGTCTCGATCTATCGACTGAGTGAGCGCATTCCGTCCGGGTTCATGGACATCGCGGGTGACCGCGAGGCTCCGACGTTCGAGGACAGGTTCCATTCCGCCCTGTACTCGATTCCAGAGACCGCGCGGACGCTGCGCGACCGATTCCAGTACGTGGCCAGGATGCTCGGATACCGGCAGCTGTGCCCAGGGCTCCTGCTCTCCTTCGCCGATCTCTCACATGATCTGGCAGCGTAGCTGCCCGCCGTCGAACCGGGCTGGTGCGAATTCGCGACGATTCGGCCCGAGAACACCGAGGCAGCCAAGCGAATGACGTCCCGTGCCTTCGATCAGCAGCTTCTTGAGCGCGCCGGTTCCAGTTCGACGTTCGATCTCATCGAATGGCTGCCCAGCGACCGAGGCGGCCGCGACGTCGGTTCACAGCGCAGAGGCGATGCGCTCGATCGCTTCTGCCAGCAGGGGCCGGGGGAGAGCGAAGTTGAGGCGGATGTGGCCCGCGCCGACCTCGCCGCAGAGTCGACCTTCGGTGATCGCGACGTGGGCGCGTTCATTGAAATGCTCGGACAGTCCGGCCTCGAGACCATATCCGCGCAGGTCCAGCCAGGCCAGGTAGGTGCCCTCGGGCGGGAGGTACGTGGCATTGGGCAGGTGAGTGGAGACGAGATCGGTCAAGAGCTCGCGATTGCCTTTGAGGTAGGCCGTGATCTCGTCCAGCCAGTCACCGGACTGGGTGTACGCCGCAGTGGTGGCGAGAATGCCCGGGTTCGACGCGGCGCCCGAGACGAAGCTTCCCTTCTCGGCCCAGATCGCACGGTCATCGGCACTGCTGAGAATGAGCTGTGCGCACTTGAGACCGGGGATGTTGAACGCTTTGGATGCGGCGGTCGCCGTCGCGGTATGAGACGCGGTGGTCCGATTCAGGCTCGCATACGGAACGTGACGGGCCGGCGCAAAGACGAGGGGCGCATGGATCTCGTCGGAGAACACGCGCGCACCATTGCGTTCGACCACCTCGGCGAGGGCCAGGAGCTCCGCCTCGGAGTACACCTTCCCAATCGGATTATGGGGATTGCACAGGACCAGGGTGGCCCCTGGTGTGAGCGCGGCATCGATGGCCTCGAGGTCCATCGACCAATCGGTCTCCGAGCGGAGCATCGGTACCTCGATGAGCTCGCGTCCGGTGACCCTGGCGACGTCGAAGAAGGGCATGTAGGCAGGAGTCGGAAGGACGATCGGGGTGTCTGCCGAGGTCAGGTGCGTGAGAATGCCCAGAAAGCTCGCGATGACATCGCTGGCGAGCTCGACGTGATCTGTCGGGAACTGCCAACCGTAGCGCTCGGCACAGAACGCCGAGGTGGCCGACTTGAGGTCGGAGATGATCGACTGCGGTGCATAGCCGAAGAGGTCGCGCTCATCGACCTCGCGCAGCGCCTGACGTACGGCAGGTGCGACACCGAAGTCCATCTCCGCGATGAACGCGCCGAGGCTGCCGGGGAAACTCGACCACTTCCGGCCGCCCTTGGCGATGAGTGAATCTTCTGTGATCGAATCCAGGTCCTGCACGTGATGCTCCTTCGATGGCCGTTGCGTGACTGTCTGCATTCACGCTAGCAGGACGGGACGGGCGGAGAGGGAGGAGCCGACATGCACGGTCACGGACTGACGGGCGTCGATGGTGGGCAGATCCGACCGCTTCCCGGCGCCCATTCGGCAGGGCGAAGCATTAAGGTGGATCCGGAGCGGAGAATCAGCGCCCAGTCATGCGAACCACGGAGAGGTGGAAGCTGCGATGCCCGCACCACAGCGTTCGGTGTTCCGGCGGAATCAATGGGCACTGAGTCTGGCGCAGCTGTTCTCCGGCATCGGCATCGCCACCGGATTCGCCGTTGGCGGAATCCTCGCCGAGCGCCTGACCGGACGCACGGAGCTCGCCGGATTCGCCCAGACGGCGTCCATCCTCGGTGCCGGGCTTCTTGCCGTGCCGCTGGCGAAGCTGGCTGAACACAGAAGCCGTCGACTGGCATTGGCCAGCGCCTACGCGATCGCGCTCTGCGGTGCCATTCTCATCGTGTTGGCGATACTGGTCGAGATCGACGTCGCATTCTTCATCGGCATGGGCTGCTTCGGAGCCGCGACGGCCGCGGGACTGCAGGGCCGCTATGCCGCCACGGATGCCGCCCCTGACCATCTCAAAGGCTCCGCGATGTCCGTGGTCGTCTGGGCGACGACGGTCGGCTCTGTCATCGGACCCAACCTGTCCGGGCCCGGTGCCGGCCTCGGCGAGTCCCTGAGCCTCGACCCGCTGTCCGGGCCGTTCGTCATCGCGGTCGCGGGCTTCGCGCTTGCTCTGCTCAGCGTGCTGTTCCTGCGCCGGACCACACCCGCCACGCGAGATGCGAGCAGTGAATCCCCTCGCCGAGGCGGCACCTGGCAGGCCATCCGTCGGTCCCCGGCCGCCCTCATGGGCCTTCTCTCCGTGGTCACCGGACACATGATCATGGTCGCCACCATGGTGATGACGCCCCTGCACATGGACCATCATGGGCTCGGCCTCGAACTGATCGGCATCACGATCGGAGGACACATCCTCGGCATGTACGGGTTGTCCCCGGTCTTCGGCTATCTCACCGACAGATACTCCGCGGGTCGGGTGATTCTCTTCGGGCACGGACTGTTCGCCGTGTCGTTGGTCCTCGGACTCGTCGATGCACTCGGTGAGTCGTCGTTTCTCCGTCTGTCGGTGGCACTGTTCGTCTTGGGGCTGGGGTGGAGCGCATGCCTCATCGCCGGTTCCACACTCCTGACCAAGGAAATCGATCCTGGGCACCGTATGTCGGTGCAGGGGGTCTCCGACGCGGGAATGAATTTCGGGGCCGCGGCACTGGCGGCGATGTCCGGGCCCCTGCTGGCCGTCGGCGGGTTCGCGGCGATCACGCTGATGGGCTTCATCGTGCTCGCGGTCGCAGTCGTCTTCAGCATGCGGGCTCGGTACGGAACTCGCCATACGGAGTGACCGGCGAGGCACCTCGGCGCTTGCGGAAACCGATTGTAAGGGAGTTCACCCCGGTAATCCAGCACCGTGTGGAAGAATCTTTCACCATAGTGTAGGGTTGTTGATTGGTCTGTTCTCACTCAACTCACCCTTTTTCAGTTGTGGGCGGCATATGCCATCCGCAGCTTTACTTATGGTGGGGAGAACCACAGTCCATGGGGTCGTCGGGGTCAATCGACGATACACGATTACGTCGAACGCGAAGTTTTCGCGGGAATACGAGGTTAGCGAACGATATGGCCAAAAAAGAAGGGGTCATTGAGATCGAAGGCAGCGTTGTCGAAGCTCTCCCGAACGCATCGTTCAAGGTTGAGCTGAGCAATGGGCACAAGGTGCTCGCTCACATCTCAGGAAAGATGCGACAGCACTACATTCGAATTCTGCCCGAGGACCGGGTCATCGTGGAGCTGTCTCCATACGATCTCTCGCGTGGACGAATCGTTTACCGCTACAAGTAAGGATCTTCGATCATTCGTACCCACCCCTGCGCAGGGGTGAGGGTCGGAAGAAGGAATAACGATGAAGGTTAAGCCAAGCGTCAAGAAGATCTGTGAGAATTGCCAGATTACCCGCCGTCACGGTCGGGTCATCGTCATCTGCTCCAACCCGCGTCACAAACAGCGCCAGGGTTGAGCAGCTCTTCGAGCAGACAGAGGCACCCGTAAGGGGCTTCAGCAGCACCACACCCGCGCAGACCTCGCCATCTGCATTGCCTCGTGGGCATTGTCAGGACGATACCTTCGGTCGGGGGCCGAGGACCTTGGGAGACCAAGGACAGGTCTGCATCAGCACCTCCGGAACGACAACAGGAGACAGTACCTATGGCACGACTTGCCGGAGTCGACATCCCGCGTGAAAAGCGCGTGGAGGTCGCCTTGACTTACATTTATGGTGTGGGCCGCACCCGTGCGCGCCAGACCCTGACGGAAACGGGAATCAGCCCCGATACCCGTGTGAAGGACTTGAGCGATGCCGAGCTCGTCCAGTTGCGTGACTTTATCGAGGGCACATTCCAGGTTGAGGGTGACCTCCGTCGTGAGGTTGCTGCCGATATTCGCCGCAAGGTGGAGATCGGAAGCTACGAGGGCCTGCGTCACCGCCGCGGTCTGCCGGTTCGCGGGCAGCGGACCAAGACGAATGCGCGTACCCGCAAGGGACCGAAGCGCACCGTGGCCGGTAAGAAGAAGTAATATGCTCACCCGGTTGACCAGCATCAGCCACCTCGATCAGGAGTAAAACACATGCCTCCCAAGTCACGCGCCGCTACAGTGCGCAAGCCTCGCCGCAAGCTCAAGAAGAATATTGTTGCCGGTCAGGCACACATCAAATCAACCTTCAACAACACCATCGTGTCGATCACCGATCCGACCGGTGCTGTCATCTCCTGGGCCTCCTCAGGTGAGGTCGGCTTCAAGGGATCGCGCAAGTCGACCCCTTATGCCGCGCAAATGGCCGCGGAATCCGCTGCCCGTCGCGCACAGGAGCACGGTCTGAAGAAGGTCGACGTCTTCGTCAAGGGACCAGGTTCGGGACGCGAAACCGCGATCCGTTCGCTGCAGGCCGCCGGTCTGGAACTGGGCACCATTCAGGATGTCACGCCGGTTCCGTTCAACGGCTGCCGTCCCACCAAGCGCCGCCGCGGCTGATCCTTCCGTGTATCTGCGACCGATGGCGGGGCAAGCCCTGGCATCTGTCGCAGAACGGATTCCCAGATAACCCGAACCGTTCTTCATGGCTTGAATGCCATGACGTGCAGTGCGAACGTCATATAGCGGATGTTCGCTGAAAGGAAGCCCACGTGCTCATTGCACAGCGCCCAACGCTCACGGAAGAAGTCGTCTCCGAGAATCGCTCACGGTTCGCCATCGAACCACTCGAGCCAGGATTCGGCTACACCCTCGGCAACTCGCTTCGTCGTACCCTGCTGTCGTCTATTCCAGGTGCCGCCGTCACATCCATCCGGATTGACGGAGTGCTCCACGAGTTCAGCACCGTTCCGGGAGTCAAGGAGGATGTCACCGAGTTCATCCTCAACCTGAAGTCCCTGGTCGTGTCCTCGGAATTCGATGAACCGGTCGTTGCCTACCTGCGCAAGCAGGGCCCAGGCACCGTGACTGCCGCCGATGTCTCGGCTCCTGCCGGAGTCGAGATCCATAACCCGGATCTGCATATCGCCACGTTGAATGGTGAAGGTCGTCTGGATATGGAGCTGACCATCGAACGTGGTCGCGGTTACGTTTCGAGCGCTCAGAACAAGAATGCGGATGCAGAGATCGGTCGGGTCCCCGTTGACTCGATCTACTCGCCGGTTCTCAAGGTCACCTACAAGGTCGAAGCCACTCGTGTCGAGCAGCGCACCGACTTCGATCGCCTAGTCCTCGACATTGAGACCAAGCCGTCGATGACCCCGCGCGATGCGATCGCGTCTGCGGGCAAGACACTGGTCGAGCTCTTCGGCCTGGCTCGGGAACTCAACGTCGAAGCCGAAGGCATCGAGATCGGTCCTTCGCCGGTTGACGCAGCTCTGGCTGCCGATCTGGCATTGGCCATCGAAGATCTCGATCTGACCGTGCGCTCCTACAACTGCCTCAAGCGCGAAGGCATCCACACGGTCGGCGAACTCGTTGCTCGCAGCGAAGCCGATCTCATGGATATCCGCAACTTTGGTTCGAAGTCGATCGACGAAGTGAAGGCCAAGCTCAACGAGCTCGGCCTGAGCCTCAAGGACAGTCCCGCCGGGTTCGAGCCCGGTCTCGTTGATGAGGACCAGTCCTACGTCGAAGACGAACAGTACTGATTAAGACCTAGGAGTAAGACACTATGCCAACCCCAACCAAGGGTCCTCGTCTAGGAGGCTCCCCAACACACGAGCGCATGATGCTCAACAACATGGCTGCCGCCCTGTTCGAGCACAAGAAGATCACCACGACCGTGACGAAGGCCAAGCGCCTGCGTCCGGTGGCGGAGCGCATGATCACCGCAGCGAAGAAGGGCGACCTCGCCGCCCGTCGTCGCGTGCTCGGCAAGATCGGCGACAAGTCGATCGTGCACGAGCTGTTCACCTCGATCGCCGAAACCATGGCCGAGCGTCCCGGTGGATACACCCGTATCACCAAGATCGGTCCTCGTGCCGGTGACAACGCGCCGATGGCCGTCATCGAACTGGTCCTCGAGCCCTACTCGCCTAAGCAGGCAACTGTGAAGGAAGCCGAGCAGGCCACCGAGACCGCAGCAACGAAGAGCGAGAGCGCAGAGGTCGTCGACGAGGCTCCTGCCGAGACCACCGAGGTTGCAGCCGACGACGCCGCTGCCGACGAGGTCGCTGCAGACTCAGCTGACGAGAGCGCCGAAGAGACCAAGTAAGGCCTCAGAGTCGCAACATCTCAGGCGGGCACCCGATGGGTGCCCGCCTGATGTGCATTCACAGGGGTGTTCCGAACTGTATGCGCAGGGCTTGCGTGAGAAACAGATGAGTATGAGCCCGGACGGAGGAGCGCAAGCGAGGGACGAGCGCGAGGGTGGACGGAGCACACGCGAGGGGTCAACGAGCACAGCAGGACAAACGCGCTTGTTGCAGACCGTCTTTACGTGCAGATCCTGCAGTTCCTCTCAGTTCCTACCTGTGGCATCACTTCGGACCCGTGGTCCGGCTTGAAACACTGAGCGGCTATTCCTCCCTGTGCTGGTGGAGGAATAGCCGCTCAGTGTAGGACGCAGTGATTCTGCTAGCCCGCGGGACGGTGTTCAGTCCCCATGACCTGCGAGCAGGCCCGCCGGACGAGCGCTGTCCCACCGACGGGCGCTGACTCCTCGGGCGGGAGCCGCGCTGTCACTTCACGCGTGAGAGCTCGACAGATTCGTCGAATTCGCGGTCTGTGTCCGCATTGGGCTTGTACGTGAACTTGCTGACCACGACCGCCACGATGAGGTTCACAGCGAAGCCGGGGATGATTTCGTAGATGTCATCCGTGATCGGAATGCTGACCTGTCCCCAGATGAATGCCACTGCGGCACCCGAGATGAGTCCGAAGAGGGCACCCCAGTTGCTGAGCTTCTTCCAGAACAGGGTGAGCAGAACAATCGGACCGAATGAGGCACCGAAGCCGGCCCAGGCGAATGCCACCAGGTCGAGGATGCTGTTCGACGGCGAGATCGCCAACATAACGGCGACGATCGCGACGACGAGGATGCCGAGGCGTCCGAGGAGGATATAGGTCTTGTCCTGCAGGGTGCGCTTCGAACCGGTGCGCAGAGCCACGATCTTGTAGAGATCCTCGATGAGTGCCGAGGATGTGACGACGAGCTGTGAGGAGATCGTCGACATGATCGCCGCGAGCACCGCAGCCAGGACCAGACCGGCGATGAACGGGTGGAACAGGATCTGCGCGAGATCGAGGAACACCGTCTCCGAGTCGGCTGGCTCCATATCGGCGTGTTCGGAGAAGTACGAGATTCCGACGATCGCGGTGGCGATGGCACCGAGGGCAGAGATGCCCATCCAGCTCACGCCGATCCGACGTGCCACCTTGGCGTCTCCTGGTGTCCGCAGCGCCATGAATCGCACGATGATGTGCGGCTGCCCGAAGTATCCCAGGCCCCAGGCCAGGGCAGAGATCACCGCGAGATAGGTGCCGCCGGCCCAGAACGGCCCACTGCCGAAGAGGTTGAGCAGGCTGGGATCGATCTCCTTGACGTTCGCGATGACAGTTGACGGTCCGCCGGCGTTGACGACGGCGACGATGGGCACCGCGATGAGTGCGACGAACATGAGCAGCCCTTGGGCGACGTCGGTGAGCGTGGCACCGAGGAACCCGCCGAACAGTGTGTAGACCATGGTGATGGCCGCGACGATGAGCATTCCGGCCAGATAGTTCAGCCCGAAGCTCGATTCGAAGAACTTGCCGGCGGCAACCATGCCCGACGAGACGTAGAAGGTGAAGAACACCAGGATGATGACACCGCAGACGATGCGCAGCAGCCGAGTGTTGTCCTTCAGCCGCTGCTCGAAGAAGCTGGGAATGGTGATCGAGTCACCGGCGTTCTCCGTGAATGCGCGCAGACGAGGCGCCACGAACTTCCAGTTGACCCAGGCCCCGATTGTCAGGCCCACGGCGATCCAAGCTTCGACCAGACCCGAGAGGTAGATTGCTCCGGGCAGTCCCATGAGCAGCCAGCCCGACATGTCCGAGGCTCCGGCGCTCAGTGCTGCAACGCTGGGGCGCAGGCCGCGTCCGGCGAGCATGTATTCGTCGAGGCTGTTCTTCGTCTTGCGGTACGCGAACCAGCCGATGGCCAGCATTCCTGCAAAATACAGGACGATTGCAATTGTGCGGAAAGTGGTTTCCGTCATTATTAGTCGTCTCCTTTTGTAAGCCGGGGAGACTCTACAGCAGAGTGCGCACCAGGTGTGAATTGTCTATGAAGATGCTAATAGCCGATCACGGGCCACAGAGCCCCGGTTCTGCCGCGGTCTTAGAGGGTGCAAATCGGTCGAATATCACCT
Source organism: Brevibacterium picturae (assembly GCF_030453725.1). GTDB lineage: Bacteria > Actinomycetota > Actinomycetes > Actinomycetales > Brevibacteriaceae > Brevibacterium > Brevibacterium sandarakinum_A. The sequence continues at coordinate 13,908 of NZ_JAKDJU010000007.1, read as the reverse complement.
GTGATAAGCCGATTGCGGGCACCGCAGAATATGTGCGGTGACAGAATGTATGCGCCAGAATGAATGCTTCGGTGGGCATCGGGCCTATTCTCGCCTCGCATTTGCCGCCGAGGTGGTCGGATCAGTTGAAGACGACCGTGCGGTGGCCGTCCATGAGGACCCGCCCCTCGGCGTGCCAGGCCACGGCCCTCGCGAGCACAGCCGCTTCGACGTCCTGACCGCGCTGGACGAAATCGGCGATATTGCGGTTGTGATCGACGCGCGCCACATCCTGCTCGAGGATCGGTCCCTCGTCGAGATCAGGGGTGACGTAGTGGGCGGTGGCTCCGATGATCTTCACTCCGCGGGCGTGCGCCTGGTGATAGGGCTTGGCACCCTTGAAGCTGGGCAGGAACGAGTGGTGGATGTTGATCACGCGTCCTTCCAGCCGAGCGCAGAGATCGGGGGAGAGGATCTGCATGTAGCGGGCCAGGACGATGAGCTCGACGTCGAGCTCCGCAACGAGGCGGCTGAGCTGCGCCTCGGCGGCGTCCTTAGTCTCGCGGGTGATCGGAATGTGGTGGAAGTCGTGGCCATGGAATTCGGTCAGCGCACGCAGAGAGTCATGATTGCCGGCGACGCCGACGATGTCGATCGGCAGCTGACCCGAACTCTGTTGGAACAGGAGGGTGTTGAGGCAGTGCGCGGCCTTGGACACGAGGACGAGTGTTCTCGTCTTCTTCTCCACGGGCTGGAGGCTGAGAGTCATATCGAAACGGTGGGCCGCCTCGGCGAGGGCCGACTCCAGGGTTCCGGCCTCGGAATCATCGATCGTGACGAACTGAACCCGCAGGAAGAACTGCAGGGAATCGGGGGAGGAGAACTGCTGGGATTCGGTGATGTTCGCGCCGAGTGAAGCCAGGACCCCGGTCACGGCGTGGACGATTCCGGTTGCGTCCGGGCAGGTGACTCGCAGGATCCATTCTCGACTCATGGGCTCGATTCTAATGGTCGGACCCGCTGCGCCCCGAACCGGGCTCACCATCCGGATGACGAGCAGCCCGGCGATGTGATCTGGTTCGCTGTTAACATTGATTCCGGGTGTTCGCGGGCCGATCGCGCTTTCCCAATCATCACTTTGGATGCCACAGGAGTGTACACATGACTGATAATTCGCTGCAGGCCTCGCTTGCAGACATCGATCCCCAGATCGCGGAAGTCCTCGACCAGGAATTGGGCCGCCAGCGTTCGACTCTCGAGATGATCGCTTCGGAGAACTTCGTGCCCCGCGCAGTGCTGCAGGCACAGGGGTCGGTGCTGACCAACAAGTATGCCGAGGGGTACCCGGGCAAGCGCTACTACGGTGGCTGCGAATACGTCGATGTCGCTGAGACTCTCGCCATTGAGCGGGCCAAGAGCCTCTTCGGAGCCGAACACGCGAACGTGCAGTCGCACTCCGGCGCCTCCGCCAACGCCGCAGTGATGCATGCGCTGGCTCGCCAGGGTGACAAGATGCTCGGCCTCTCGCTGGCCCACGGCGGTCACCTCACCCACGGAATGAAGATCAACTTCTCGGGCCGTCTCTACGACGTCGCCTCCTACGAAGTCGATCCCGACACCTACCGCATCGACATGGACAAGGTGCGGGAGCGGGCGCTCGAGCATCGCCCCGAGGTCATCGTCGCAGGCTGGTCTGCCTACCCGCGCCAGCTCGACTTCCAGGCCTTCCGCGACATCGCCGACGAGGTCGGAGCGAAGCTCTGGGTCGACATGGCGCACTTCGCCGGCCTCGTCGCCGCAGGCCTGCACCCCAACCCCGTGCCCTTCGCCGATGTCGTGTCATCGACGGTGCACAAGACCATCGGCGGCCCACGCTCGGGATTCATCCTCGGCAAGGAGGAGTACGCGAAGAAGCTGAACTCCGCAGTCTTCCCAGGACAGCAGGGCGGCCCACTGATGCACGTGATCGCGGCCAAGGCCGTGGCGTTCAAGCTCGCGGCCGCGGATGAATTCAAGGCCCGCCAGGAGCGCACCGTGCGCGGAGCACAGATCCTGGCCGAGCGTCTCCTGGCCGACGACGTCGCCAAGGCCGGGGCCACGGTCCTGACCGGCGGAACCGACGTCCACCTGGTCCTCGTCGACCTGCGCAACTCGGCTCTTGACGGTCAGCAGGCAGAAGACCTTCTGCATGAGGTCGGCATCACCGTCAACCGCAACGCCGTTCCGTTCGACCCACGCCCGCCCATGGTGACATCCGGCCTGCGCATCGGCACCCCGGCGCTGGCCACCCGCGGGTTCGGCGATGCGGAGTTCACCGAGGTCGCCGACGTCATCGCCGAGGCACTCAAGCCCGGCGCAGACGTCGAGGCACTCAACGCTCGGGTCACGAAGCTCAGCGACGACTTCCCCCTCTACGAAGATCTGGAGCAGTACTGATGGCAGCACAGATTCTTGACGGCAAGGCATGTGCGAAGGAGATCAAGGAAGAGCTGCGGACCACCGTGGCGAACCTTGCCGATCGCGGGGTCGTCCCGGGCTTGGCAACGGTCCTCGTCGGTGAGGATCCCGGGTCGAAATGGTACGTGGCCGGCAAACACCGCGACTGCGCCGAGGTGGGCATCCATTCCATCCGTCGCGACCTCCCGGAGTCGGTGAGTCAGGACGAACTCCTGGCGATCATCGATGAGCTCAATGCCGATGACGAATGCACCGGATACATCGTGCAGCTGCCATTGCCGTCCCACATCGACACGGACACCGTCCTCGAACGCATCGACCCGGCCAAGGACGCGGACGGTCTGCATCCGACCAACCTCGGCCGACTCATGCTCAACGTCAACCGCGAGATCACGACTCCGCTGCCGTGCACCCCACGCGGAGTCATCGAACTGATGCTGCGCAATGGGATCGAACTGGCCGGTAAGCACGTTGTCGTCGTCGGCCGCGGTGTCACCGTCGGCCGGTCGATCGGTGCGCTGCTGACCCGCCGCGCGTACAACGCCACGGTGACGCTGACGCACACGGGAACGACGAATCTGGACGAGCTGCTGGCTCAGGCCGACATCATCGTCGCCGCCGCGGGATCGGCCCGGATCGTGACCGCGGATGCCGTCAAACCCGGCGCGATCGTCCTCGACGTCGGAGTCTCTCGCGAAGAGGATCCGGAGACCGGGAAGTCGAAGATCGTCGGAGACGTGGACCCTGCCGTCGCCGAGGTGGCGGCCTGGGTCTCACCCAACCCCGGCGGTGTCGGGCCCATGACCCGGGCACTGCTGCTGAAGAATGTCGTCGACGTGGCCGAACGAGCGGTGGCAGACGTCTGAGCGAAGCGGATTGAGTCCAGAGACCGACGGCCTCCCACATACCTATGTGGGAGGCCGTCGGTCTCTGTCGTACTGTGTGAACTCGTGCGTGTGCGCCCTTCGGCTCACTCCTCCAAGAAGGCTCACTCCTCCAAGAGTTTGAGCTCGAAGAACACACGAGGATCTCCGGCACCCGCGTAGTCTTCGATGAGTTCACCGCTGAACCCGAGCGAGGAGTGGAAGGAGATCGCTGCGGACGAATCCGGCAGGGTCGCGGCCTGCACCGATGAGACACCCAATTCCCGCGAGTGCTGGATGAAGTGTTGGTACAGGCGTCGACCGATTCCCAGATGGCGGAAATCCGAGCGCGCGGCAACGAGGTGAATGTACGCGGGGCCGTCATGAGGGATGACGCCGAGCAGGTAGCCGACGATCTCTGAACGGTATCTGGCGACCAGTCCCGAGGTCACGAATTGGCGGAACCAATAGGCGTCGTGATCGCCGCTCAAGTCTCGATCTCCCCAGAAGTTCTCCTGCGCACCGACCAGGAACTCTCGCATCTCACGGGCGTCTACCTCGTCGAGCGGGCTGATGCTCAGCTGCTCAGAATCGAAAGTCTCGTCTACGGCCATTGCGCCTCCTGAAATATGCTTCTTTCCATCACTGTATAACGCCCAGGCCCGGATGAGTAGTGCGCTCATGCCATGATAGAACACATGATTCGTATTGCATCAGTCAACGTCAACGGAGTTCGGGCGGCATGGAGAAAGGGGATGCCCACCTGGGTGGACAGTGCGAAGCCTGACTTCATCACGCTGCAGGAAGTCCGGGCCGCCAACGACATCGCACTCAAGGTGCTCGAGGACACGGGCTACACCACGATCAGCCACGACGCCGAAGCCAAAGGGCGTGCCGGTGTGGCCGTCATGGCACGCACCCAACCGGTCGAAACCCGCGAAGGGCTCGGAACGGACGGTTACTTCGATCGGGCCGGTCGATGGCTGGAGACGGACTACCGCCTCGGCGACGGATCGCTGCTGACTCTCGTGTCGGCCTACGTCCATTCCGGCGAGGTCGACACCCCCAAACAGGAGGACAAATACCGGTTCCTCGACCGGATGACCGTACGCCTGCCTGAACTCGCGGAGCACGCCGATCATGTGCTGATCACCGGTGACCTCAACGTCTGCCACACAGAGCGCGACTTGAAGAACTGGAAGGCCAATCGCAAGAAGGCCGGTTTCCTGCCCGAGGAGCGCGTTTACTTCGACGGCTTCTTCGGCGAGGTGGGCTTCGTCGATGTGCACCGCAGCCTCAGCGGCGATGTCGACGGACCCTACACATGGTGGTCCATGCGCGGTCAGGCCTTCGACAACAATGCTGGTTGGCGCATCGACTACCAGATGGCGACGCCGGCACTCGCCGAGGCGGCGGCCAAGGCCACGGTCGACAAGGCCGACAGCTGGGCCGAGCGCTGGTCCGATCACGCTCCGCTCGTCATCGACTACGATCTCGCCGCCCCGAAGTAGGGCACGAGCAGTCCAGACCTGATAGAGGAAACTTCTTGGCAACCCTGCGGCCGTTGGGCAACCCACCTATGGGTTGCTGAGAGTTGCTGAGGATCCGGAGGGTTGCTCACAGTTGCTCAGTGTCGCCTGTGCTCAGTGTCGCCTGGGCTGAGGCTCTCAGGCGTATGAGGAGCCGAGCTCGATGAGCAGCACGCCGATGAGGATGAGGCCGATGCCGAGGAGCATCTTCCGCGTCAGCTTCTCCTTGAACAGGGCTCGACCGGCCAAGGCGGTCAGTGCCACCCCGGTGGCGGCCCAGATCCCATAGGCCACGCCCAAGGGGATGCCGGTGCGCAGGGTGAGGCTGAGCAGGCTGAACGAGACGAGGTACCCGGCTGCCACGCCTGCGTACCACCATCTGCTTCCGCCGACCGATGCCATTCGCAGGCTGATCGTGGCCGCGACTTCGAGGATGATCGCGACGGCGAGCAGAACCCATCCGATGATCATGATTCGTCCCCTGGCTCGCCCGCGGGCAGATCTGTCACGGCCTGGTGCTCGTCGTCGTCACGATTGCCGGCCTCGACGAGGATGACTCCGGCCATGACGAAGACGATCCCCGTGATCATGACGGGGGTGAGCGGCTCGGCGAAGAGGATCAGGGAGCACACGGCGGTCAGCGCGACACCCGCAGCACCCCAGATCCCGTAGGCGATGCCCAGCGGCATACCCACGCGCAGCGTGAGGCTCAAGAACACGAAGGCCGCAGCATAGCCGAGCGCCACGAGGACGTAGAGGGCGGGGGAGCCGAGGGCCCCTTTCAGCGCCAGAGTACCCGTGACCTCGGCGATGATGGCGCCAGAGAGAAAGAACCATTTGCGCACAGGACAAGTATCGAGCATCGGTGCCTGTGGCCGAAATCGTGCGGGCCCGGATCGGTGCGGACGACTCCCCGCACGGCGTCGCAGGTTCCTGGCGGGGCAGGCTCTGCTCGCGGGACGGTGACTCTCGCTTCAGCGTCCTCGGCGCGCATGGGGTGGTCTGCGACGACGAGGTGATGAAGTGGCATCATGGTTCTATGATGACTTCTTCTCTGCCACGCACCGTTTCCGGCATTCAGGCCACTTCCGACTCCCTGCACCTGGGTAACTTCATCGGAGCTCTGCAGCAGTTCGTGGCGCATCAGGAGTCACACGATGCCTTCTACTTCATCGCGAACATGCACGCGATCACCGTCGAGCAGGACCCCACGGACCTGCGCGAGAGGACCCTGCGCACTGCAGCGCAGTTCATTGCGGCGGGCCTCGATCCGGAGAAGTCGACGATCTTCGTCCAGTCCCAGGTGCCGGCACACCCACAGCTGTCGTGGGTCCTCGAATGCACCACCTCGATGGGCGAGGCCAGCCGGATGACGCAGTTCAAGGACAAGTCGGCCAAGCAGGAGCATGTGTCCCTGGGCCTCCTCACCTACCCCGCGCTGATGGCCGCCGACATCCTCCTCTACAATCCGCAGATGGTGCCCGTCGGTGAGGATCAGCGCCAGCATCTCGAGCTGACGAGGAATCTGGCCGAACGCTTCAACTACCGGTTCGGTGAGACGTTCGTCGTTCCCGAGGCCCAGATCCTCAAGGCGACCGCGAAGATCTACGACCTGCAGAACCCGGGCGCGAAGATGTCGAAATCTCTGCCCAGCCCTCAGGGCCGCATCGACCTCCTCGACGACGCGAAGTCGCTGACGAAGAAGATCAAATCCGCCGTCACCGATGACGGCAAGGAAATCGCCTACGATCCGCAGGCCAAGCCCGGTGTGTCCAACCTGCTCACGATCTACTCCTCGCTGACCTCGCGGCCGGTGGACGACATCGTCGCCGACTATGAGGGGAAGATGTACGGCCACCTCAAGGTCGACCTGGCCGAGATCGCCGTCGAATCGCTCGCCCCCGTTCGTGAGCGGACCGAAGAGCTCCTGCAGGACCGGGCCCAGCTCCAGGCGATCCTCGACGCCGGTGCAGCCAAGGCCAATGAGATCGCCGAGGTGACCCTGCGAGACGTCTACGACAAGATCGGATTCGTCTGAGCCGGCTTCGACCCGATCCGACCTGACGTGCGACGAGTGTGAAGGAAGAACCGTGGCGAAGAAGAAACCCGAAGAGGGACCGCTGAATCTCACCCCGGACATGCTGCATACCGCGGCACGGATGGAGGATCGTTTCAACGGCTGGCTGCAGAATCGCGCCACCGATCACACCTATCAGCGCACGGTCATCGCCTATGACACCTACGGCGGGACTGGGTGGGTGAGAGTGCTCGGCCGTCTGGTCCTGACACCGACCGGGCAGCCGGCGGCGGATCTGCAGGCAAGCATCCGGGGGTGGAAGTCCTTTGTCAATGTGCCCCTGCCCAATGACACGGCATGGGTGCGTGTCAACGACGAGGAGCACATGGTCACCGCCGATCGGGGCGGCATCATCGATACGGTCATTCCAGGGGACTTCCAGCCCGGTGAGACGGAGATCGAACTGTGGACCGATGGGTCGCTCGTCGATTCCGCGGCCGTGCGGATCATCGGTGAGGACTCGACGTTCGGCATCATCTCCGACATCGACGACACAGTCATGGTCACCTCACTGCCAAGGCCGTTTCTGGCCGCTTGGAACACCTTCGTCCTCAGCGAGCACGCCAGGTCGCCGGTGGCAGGAATGGCTGTTCTCTATGACCGGATCACCTATATGCGTCCCAACTCTCCGATGGTCTACCTGTCGACGGGGGCCTGGAACTCGGCTCTGACGATCAAACGGTTCCTGTCCCGCAATCTCTACCCGATGGGGCCCCTGCTGCTCACCGATTGGGGGCCGACGACAACTCGGGTGTTCCGTTCCGGCAAGGAGCACAAACGCAATTCCCTGGAGCGGTTGTCGCGAGAGTTCCCGTGGATGAAATGGCTGCTCATCGGCGACGACGGGCAGAAGGACGAAGAGGTCTACGGCGAATTCGTGGACAACCACCCTGACAATGTCGCCGCTGTTGCCATCCGCCAGCTCACCGTCGGTGAAGCCGTCTGGGCTGGTGGTCGTTCGAAGCGCCATGGTCGCGGCCAGGGCGTGCCGTGGATCTATGCCCCGGACGGTGCAGGACTGTCATCGCGCCTGACCGAACGGGGCATCATCTCCACGATCTGAGAGTTCAGTGCGGTTCAGCCGACACCGACAGCCGTATTCAGGCGAGCGTCGAGCTCCTTCTTCGCGGCCTCGAACTGAGTTGCCAGGTCCTCGACGAGTTCGGCAGTGGTGCGCTTGGAGTCGAGGACGCCGATGCCTTGGCCCGAGCCCCAGATGTCCTTCCACGCCTTCGAGTCCGAGCCCTCCTTCGTGCCGAAGTCCATTTTCGTCGGGTCGGCGTCGGGAAGGTTGTCGGGATCGAGACCCGAGGCTGTGATCGACCCGCGCAGGTAGTTGCCCTTGACCCCGGTGAAGTAGCTCGAGTAGACGACGTCCTCGGCCGCTGAGTCGACGATCATCTGCTTGTAGTCTTCGGTGACATTGGCCTCTGACGTCGAGAGGAATGCCGAGCCCACATAGGCGCAGTCCGCGCCGGCGGCCAGAGCCGCGAGGATCGAACGGCCGTGGGCAATCGCTCCCGAGAGCAGCAGCGGACCGTCGAACCAGGACCGAATCTCTTGGACCAAGGCGAACGGTGACAGTGCCCCGGCATGTCCGCCGGCACCTGCGGCCACGGCGATGACACCGTCGGCACCCTTCTCCACGGCCTTGTGCGCGAATTTGTCGTTGATCACGTCGTGGAGGACGATGCCGCCGTAGGAGTGCACGGCCTCATTGACCTCTTCTCGTGCGCCCAGCGAGGTGATCACGATGGGCACCTGTTGCCGGACCACCTCGGCGAGGTCAGACTCCAAACGGTTGTTCGAACGGTGAACGATGAGGTTCACGGAGAACGGCGCCGCTGGCCGAGCCGGATTCGCTGCGGTGAACGCGGTGTTGGATTCACGGATCTCGTCCAACCAATCGGTGAGCATCGAGGCCGGGCGCGCATTGAGGGTGGGGAAGGAGCCGATGATGCCGGATTGGCACTGGGCCTTGACCAGCTCGGGGCCCGATGCGATGAACATGGGGGAGCCGAGCACCGGGAGCCGCAGCTGGGGGAGAAGATTGGCGAAAGAATTCATAGTGCCTCCTGTGGGTGGATAGTCGTTTTCCACTCTAACTGAACGATTGTTAAAAGTGATCATGTGGGCAGAAACACCGATGGCGCAGACGAGATCGACTCGTCTGCGCCATCGGTGCACCCGCACGCGTTTCGCGGCGGTCAGGAATCCGTGAAGTTCGCATCCCGCTTCTCGACGAATGCGGCCATGCCCTCGGACTGGTCGTTCGTGGCCAGCGTGGAGTGGAACAGGCGACGTTCGTAGCGCAGTCCCTGCTCGAGCGTCGTTTCGAACGCGGTGTTGACCGCTTCCTTGACCATCGCCGAGGCGATACGGGACTTGGACGCGATCGTCTGCGCGATCTCGTTGGCTGTGGGAAGCAGTTCCTCGGGCTCGACGAGGCGTGCGACGAGACCGGAGCGTTCGGCCTCCTCGGCGTCCATCATCCGGCCGGTCAGGCACATGTCCATGGACTTCGCCTTGCCGATCGCGCGAGTCAGACGCTGAGATCCGCCCATGCCGGGAAGGACGCCGAGGTTGATCTCGGGCTGGCCGAACTTCGCCTTCGTCGACGCGATGAGGATGTCACCCATCATCGCCAGTTCGCAGCCGCCGCCGAGGGCGAATCCGTTGACTGCGGTGATGACCGGTTTGCGAACGTCGGTGAGGCGGGTCCAGCCGGCGAACCAGTCGGCCTTGAACGCGGTCGCGAAGTCGAGGTCGGACATCTCCTTGATGTCGGCACCGGCGGCGAAGGCCTTGCCGCTGCCCGTGATGATGATCGCCTTGATGTCATCGTCGGCGTCGAATGCGGTGGCAGCGTCGGTGACGTCGGTGAGCACCTGCATATTCAGCGCGTTGAGGGCCTTCGGGCGGTCGATCGTGATGGTGGCAACACCCTGGTCGACGGATGTGAGGATTGTTTCGTAGTTGCTCATGCGAACACCTTCTCTTCGTGGTCGGTGGTGAGAATGTCGTGGACTGTTTCGTCGCTGACCTCGTCGAGCGTGGCAGGCGACCATTGCGGGTTGCGATCCTTGTCGATGACCTGAGCGCGGATGCCCTCCTTCAGGTCCGGACGCCGAGTCAGCGCGACGGCCGCCCGGTAATCCTGCTCGAGGACCTCGGCCAAGGACATGTTCCCGGCGTTGCGCAGGGCGGCCAGGGTCACCTTCACCGAGGTGGGGGCCTTGGTCCCGATCAGCTTCGCTGCGGCATTGGCATCGGGATTCGCATGTGCGGCCAGAGCCGCGACGATGTCCTCTGCCCGGTCTCGGGCGTAGCATTCGTCGATCCAGCTTGCAGCCTCGGCGAGTTCGTTCTCGGGAGCGTCGGCGGCGTAGCGCTCGATCAGCGCTGCAACGTCGCCGCCGGCTTCGAGGTCGGCGATGAGTCCGGGAACATCCGCGTCGGGAACGTAGTGGTCGGCAAGGCCCATGGCCAGCGCGGCCCCTGCACCGACCGGCAGACCGGTCAGGGCGAGGTGGGTGCCGAGTTCGCCCGGTGCATTGGCCAGCAGGTGTGTGCCGCCGACGTCGGGGAACAGACCGATTCCGGTCTCCGGCATTCCGATCTTCGTGGAGTCGGTGACGATGCGGTGTGAACCGTGTCCCGATATTCCGACCCCGCCGCCCATCGTGATGCCATTCATGATCACGACATAGGGCTTGGGGAATTCGGAGATCGCATGGTTCATCTTGTATTCGCGATTCCAGAACCGGGCATTCTCATCGGTGCCGGCCACGATGTCGTTGTAGACGGCCTTGATGTCTCCGCCGGCGCACAGCCCACGTTCGCCCCGTCCTGTGACCAGGACTGCTGTGATCGAGTCATCGTTGCGCCAGGTCTTGAGAGCGTCGTCGATGGCGCCCACCATGTCCTGGCCCAATGCATTGATCAGTTTCGGTTTGTTGAGTTCGATGCGTCCCACCCCGTTGTGGCTCGAGGTGATGACGGAGGTTTCGCTTGGCGGTGCCGCAGCTTCAGTTGTCATATCAGCCCACTCCTGTGCTCTTGCGCGAAATGATCACGCGCATGATTTCGTTACTGCCTTCCAGAATCTGGTGGACGCGCAGGTCACGCACCAGCTTCTCAATTCCATACTCTGTCAGATAGCCATAGCCGCCGTGCAATTGGAGTGCTCGGTTGGCGACTTCGAAGCCCGAGTCCGTGGCTGTGAGCTTCGCCATCGCGGAGAGCAGCGAGGTGTTCGGATCGCCCGCGTCATAGGCACCGGCGGCTCGCCACAGGAGGGAACGAGCGGCTTCGAGCTTCGTCTGCATCTCTGCGACGTCGAAGCGCAGTGCCTGGAAGCCGGCGAGTTCCGTGCCGAAGGCCTGTCGTTCGCCCATGTAGGCGATGGTCTTCTCGAGCGCTGACTGTCCACCGCCCAAGGAACACGCGCCGATGTTGAGCCGGCCTCCGTCGAGTCCGGACATGGCGATCTTGAAACCCTGACCAGGTTCGCCGAGGAGGTTCTCCTTGGGTACGCGCACGTTTTCCATAATGACTTGGCGGGTCGGTTGTGCACTCCACCCCATCTTCTGTTCGTTGGGACCGAAGGAGAGACCCTCCATGCCCTTTTCGAGGATGAAAGCGGAGATGCCGCGGGAGCCATCCTGACCGGAGCGTGCCATCACCAGGTACGTTTCGCTGGCGCCGGCTCCGGAGATGAACTGTTTGACGCCGTTGAGGACGTAGGAGTCACCGTCTTCCCTCGCCGAGGTGCGCAGAGCGGCGGCATCGGAGCCTGCATTCGGTTCGGTCAGGCAATAGCTGCCGAGGTTGTCCATCGATACGAGGGGCCCGAGGTACTTCTCCTTCAGTTCGGCACTGCCGTACTTGTCGATCATCCAGGCCACCATGTTGTGGATGGAGATGTACGCGGCGACCGAGGGGCAGGCCGTCGACATCGCTTCGAAGATGAGGGCGGCATCCATGCGGCCCATCCCGGTGCCCCCGGCCTCTTCGCTGACGTAGATTCCGCCCATGCCCAAGTCGGCGGACTTTTTGATCACGTCGACAGGGAAGTGGTGCTCGGCGTCCCACTCCAGAGCGTGCGGAGCGATCTCGGAATCGGCGAATTCGCGCACCATGCCGGAGATCGTCTGTTGTTCTTCGGTGAGACCGAACGGCAGGGCAGCTGCTGTGCTGCGGGACATTGTTCCTCCACGGATAGGGCTATTCACGATTGAGGCTTGTCGCATACGTGATGACGTTCACCACGATACGGAGAAAATACTTGGACGTCCAACTAATTCAGGGCAGCTGCCTCGTCGCAGGGTTCGCCGATAGGGGAGAAGTGCAGGGCCCGCAGCGGAAAGGCAGGGCCCACAGTCGGGAGAGGGGCGTCAGTCGCGGCCTTCGAGCTCGGATCGCAGAGATTCGAGATGGGGCAGGAGTCCGCCCAGGTCGGCCCCGGCGAGTGCAGGTGAGCTGAATACCTCGTCATTGAGGGCGGCCGTGGCGCGTGAGGACAGCGCACGGCCGGTCTCGGTGAGCTCGACGAGTGTGGTGCGACGGTCGTCGGGGTGGCTGCGTCTCTTCACGAGGCCGGCCTTCTCGAGCCGATCGACCGAATTCGTCGTCGACGTGGCGTGAACCTGGAGGCGGGCCGAGATCTTCGACATCGGCAATGTCCCCGATTTGGTGAAGGACAGAAGTGTGAGGACCTCGTATCGCGAGAACGTCAGCGCGAATGGTTTGAGCGCGGCATCGACCTTGGCGAGAAACAGCTGATGGACTCTCATCACTGAGATCACGGTCGTCATGCCATCGGTGGAATCGTTCCACCCGTGGGCGAGCCACTGCTTCCTGGACTCCTCGATCGGGTCGAGTCTGCTCGCTGATGTCTTTTCCGCCGCCATTGTCGACAGTGTAGTGAAGTGAGAAGATAAGCGCATGTGCGGTCGACTCAATATGTCTCTCGATCCGGCAGATCTCGCCGATGAGCTTCGCCTTGACGTCGTCTCCTACGACTACACGCCCAGGTACAACGTGCCACCAGGCTCCTTCGTGCCTATCGTCGTCGAGCGCTTGGATGATGAAGGACAGCTGACGCGGCGACTGGAGACTGCTTCCTGGGGACTGGTGCCGGGATGGGCGAAGGACACGAAGATCGGGTTCAAAGCATTCAACGCTCGGTCGGAGACTGTCCTCGAGAAGCCGATGTTCCGGCAGTCCATCAAGAGGCGCCGCTGCGCAGTTCCGGTCCCCGGCTACTACGAGTGGGAGACCACGGAAGACGGCAAACAGCCGTGGATGATGTCCGCAGCAGGTGGCGATCCGCTCTTCATGGCCGGCCTCTTCGAGTTCTGGAAGCGGCCAGACCAGTCCTGGATGGTGTCGACGACGATTCTGACGATGGAAGCGGCAGGGCATCTGCAGGATGTGCACCATCGGATGCCGGTCTTCCTCAACCGCAGCGCCGTCGATGAATGGATCGATCCCGCGGTGCCGAGCGGCAACGTTCCCCCATTGGTGGAATCGACCCTGTCGCAGGTGGACCCAGCGAGTGTGACTCGACACAAGGTCGGCAAGAGCGTGGGAAACGTGCGCAACGACGGCCCAGAGCTGACTGCACCGGTGGCCTGAGCGCACCTCTGCAGGGGAAGGTGGAACTGTTGGCTGCGCAGGGCGAGACCCGGGACTGCACAGGGGTGCCGAAGAGCATTGCCGACCGCTGCTCCTTCTGTGCTGGCAAGGGCCGAATCAGCCGATTTTGCACACGGTCTCGCATGTGTGTAGTGTGTACCGAGTTGCCAGCCCGCAAGGAACGGCAACGGTCACTCTGATCAGGTTTGATCCCAGCGAATTGAAGATGAACTTCAAGTTGCGAAGGTCGAAACAACACTGTAGAGTAGATATCCGCTGGTACGGCGAGCCGTAAGGCAGAAAGTACACAATTGAAACTGACACCCCTGGTGAACGCACTGTGTTTTGGTGTGGTGACGGGTGA
>NZ_JAKDJU010000256.1 GCF_030453725.1 Brevibacterium picturae | reverse complement strand
GGCCAGAACCTCGTCGTCGACAACGGCCTGGTGATGGACTGAAACGCAGGTAGTCCTTCTCAGCCCAGAAGGGACTGCGCCCCAGCCAGGCAACCGGTGACCATTGCCCGCGCTCCGCATCGGTCTCACCGTCGAGAGTCGACCGCAGCGTCGAAAGCTGACTTCAGGCCTGAACTCGACTCTCGAGGTTGCGGTCTGCTCTCGACGTCGGGCGGCCGATGGTGGCGCGGCCGATGGTGGCGCCCAACCTGCATCGAGCGGACAACTTAGCGTCGAGGGGGCAGGTTATAGCCTCACCTCTCGACGCTAAGTGGTCCGCTCGGCGTGCAGTGCCGCAGAATTCAGACTCGTTCGAGGAACGTCAGTGCGCGTGCGAAGAGGAGATCGGCACTGTCAGCGCGGTAGTCGGCGACCAGCGGGTCGCTGAATAGGTGGGTCGCGCCCGGGTAGAGGAAATACTCTGTCTGGGCCCCTGCTCGGGCCGCCGACTCCAGCAGGTTCTCCGGCGCACCCGCATCCCGCCAGGCGTCGTCGACGGAGAAATGGATCTGGACGGGCACGTTCTCCTGCCACCGCGTCGGCTTGGGGAAGCCGCCGCCGTGGCAGAGGAGCGCGCCGCGTGCCCGCGAATCGTTCTTGCCCATCTGCTGAGCGATGCCGGCCCCGAGCGAGAGACCGGCGAACACGATCTCATCCGGCAGATCCGCGCAGGCCGCGCTCACGCGGTCGACGAGTCGTGAGAACCCGACTTCCTGCGCGTGGCCGACCCCCGCCTCGGCCTCCGTGAACGTCCGGCCCTCGTAGAAGTCAGGAGCGAAGACGGTATGCCCCGCAGCTGTGTAACGTTCGGCGATCACATCGATGCCGGGGGTCTTGCCCAGAGCGGAATGGAGTAGGACGAGGGTAGTCATGGCTGTCTCCTGTATCGCCTGATGTGTTGCCGATGTCTCGCTTAATGTCGTGCCGAGTTTCTCGACGACCGACGTTTCAGCGGCTGTGGCCGTGAGGTATGGCGAAGGAATCGGCCTGCGCCGTCTCCCAGTCCGCGGCCCAATCATCGGGAGCGCCGTTGAGCAGCTCGCCGGGTTTGAGCCAGTCGTAGAGTCGGGCGTAGGACCACGATTCGGACTCCGAGACGTTGCGGCGCAGCATCGTCGGTTCCAGCTCATCCGGGTGGGCTACGCCCATGGACGCCATCAGACGAAGCGCCTCGGCGACGGTGCCGTCGTGGTAGTTCCTCACGCGAGTCGACTTGTCGGGAACATCGATGGCGCGAGCTCGGCGGGGATCCTGGGTCGCGACGCCGACGGGGCACTTGCCGGTATGGCAGACCTGAGCCTGAATGCAGCCGACGGCCATCATCATGGCGCGAGCCGCCATTGTGAAGTCGGCACCCTGGATGAGTCGCTTGACGATGTCGGAGCCGCTCGCGATCTTCCCTGCCGCACCGATCCTGATGCGATCACGCAGGCCCGCGCCCATCAGCGCATTGTGAACAATCATCAGGCCCTGTGTCAGCGGCAGGCCGACGTGGTTCTCGAATTCGAGGGGAGCGGCGCCGGTCCCGCCTTCGGAGCCGTCGACGATGATGAAGTCGGGGGTGATTCCCGTTTCGACCATCGCCTTGCAGATGGCGAGGAATTCGGTGCGCGACCCCACGCAGAGCTTGAACCCGGCAGGTTTGCCGCCGGAGAGCTCGCGCATCTGCTCGATGAAGTGCAGGAGCTCGATCGGGGTGGAGAACACAGTGTGGTTCGGGGGGCTGATGCAGGTCTTGCCGACGGGGATGCCGCGGATCTCTGAGATCTCCTCTGTGACCTTCGGGCCGGGCAGGACGCCGCCGATGCCGGGTTTGGCGCCTTGGGAGAGTTTGAGCGAGACCATCTTGACCTGCGGGTCCTTCGCCTTTCTCGCGAAGACTTCCGGATCAAAGGCGCCCTCGGGGGTTCTGGCACCGAAGTACCCGGTGCCCAGCTCCCAGATCAGGTCGCCGCCGGACTCACGGTGATAGGGCGTGATCGAGCCTTCACCGGTGTCTTGGGCGAAGCCGCCCATGGCCGCGCCCTTGTTGAGCGAGCGCACTGCATTGTCACTCAGCGAACCGAAGCTCATGGCCGAGACGTTGAGGAGGGAGATGTCGTAGGGCTGCGTGCATTCCGCACCGCCGACCCGGATCCGTGGGGGAGCAGGGGAGTTCGTGATCGGAACATTCGAGTGCATGAGGGCCTCGTAGCCCGTGCGATTGACATCGCGTTCGGTGCCGAAGGCGCGTTCGGCATGCTTGCCTTTGGCGCGTTCGTAGATCGTCGCGCGCGTATTGCGGTTGAACGGGCGGCCGTCCCAGTTCCGTTCGATGAAGTACTGCTGGATCTCCGGGCGAATCGACTCGAGCAGATACCGTGCGTGGCCGGCGACCGGATAGTTGCGCAGAATAGAGTGCTTCTTCTGTGTCACGTCCCAGGCGGCAAGGGCGCCGAGCCCGAGCGCTGAGACGGCAGCAGCGGCCTGAGCCACCCGCTTTCCTGTTGAGTCTCCTCCGAGCTGACTAACCATGGGGAACTGACCTTTCGTTGAGCTTCCTCGGTCTGTACTTGATGCGAGCCTAAACCGAGAACGCGGGGAATTCAGGAAAGGGTGGGCTAAATTTCACAACAGTTGTGTCAGCAGTGCCGAAATCAGCTCGTCGAGCTGCAGAGAATAGGCGATGATGAGGACGAACCCCGTGGCGATCCAGGCGACTTCCTTCCACTCGTCGTATCCGCGCAGGCGGCGGCGACCGCGGCGAAGTCCGCCGGCCATGACGATGACGAGATCGACGACCCACCACAGCCCCAGACCGCCCAGTGTCACAAGCTTGAGCGCGCCGGTGGCGAAGCGGCCCGTGTAGAAACGGTCGGCACCGAGGAAACCCAGAGTCAGCGACAGGATCCAGGTGACGAAGAAGGAGCGATTGCTGGGCGCATCGGAGAAATCGGGAGAGTCCGCAGCGGCCGTCGGCAGTGCGGATTCGAGGCGCGGCAGATCGAGAGGTGAGGGGCCGGGGGACAGGGAGGGCACGGACATCGTGGTCATCTCCTCATTCGCTGCCCAACGTGGTTCGAATGGCG
>NZ_JAKDJU010000255.1 GCF_030453725.1 Brevibacterium picturae | reverse complement strand
ACGCCCCACATCGGGGAATGGGTGACCGTCGCGCAGCTGAGTTCCGGCGAGGTCGCTCGGGCATGGACGAACCCTCCGGCTGCGCGGATGCGGGCGATGATCGCCCCGTCTGCTCCGGCCACGGTGTCGCGTTCGTGGATGAGCCCCTGGCTCAGCGTCCGCCCGGCGATCGCGTGCTTCTCCTTGGCGATCACGGGCAGGCCGAGCAATGGCCGGGCGGCGGCCGCCTCGGTGAGCTCATCATTCGATGCGTGTGCGTAGAAGCCTTCGGCCTCCCTCGCCGAGGTGACCGCCTCCTCCACGACCTCCGTGACCGCATTGATGCGCTCGTCCTCGGACGTGATCCTTCCGATCTGGGAGGTGAGGTATTCGACCGGGGAGAGTTCCTTCGACCGAAACTTCGACAGTGCCTCGGTCGCGGACAGTGCCCAGGGTTCGCTGTTGGTCATGCGCGTGCCTCGGCGACGGATTTCCCGACCCACACTTCACCCTCGCGGTCCTCACTGAGTTCACCGTTGACCAACTCCGTGGCGACGTTGGTGAGGACGCCGAGGCCGCGGATCATGTCCTCGTCGGTGGTGAACTCGCGTTCGCAGTGGGAGACGCCGTCGACGCTGGGCACGAACATCATCACGGCGGGCACCCTGTGGTTCATGGCCACAGAGTCGTGGCCGGCCATGGTCTCGAGGCGACGGATCGACAGCCCCTCATTGGCCACGGCCTTCTCAGCCAGCTCGACACCGGTCTCCGGGAAATAGAGCTTGCCGCGGACGTCGAAGTCCTCAACCTTAATCGTGATGTCATGCTCCAGGGCGATGCTCGCGATCTGCTGGTGCAGGGTATCCCGGGCGGCCTTGACGATGTCCGGATCGGAGGACCGGAGGTCGGCGACCATGTGCACGCGGCGGGGGACGACGATGGGTGAGTTGGGTTCGACGACGTGCTGGCCGACCGAGGACACGAGTGCTTCGTCGGCGAACTCGTTGACCACGTCGGCGACGGCGAGGACGATCTTTGCGCCTGCGACGAGGGCGTCGTGGCGATCGGCCATGGCGGTGGCGCCGGTGTGGGACTGTTCGCCGAGGACGTCGATGTCGAGCTTCTGCGTGTACCAGCTGGATTCGACGACGCCGATGTTCGTGGCCTCACGCTCGAGTATGCGGCCCTGTTCGATGTGGATCTCCGCGTAAGAGATCGCCTCGGGTGGGGCGTCGGTGCCGTTGTAGCCGATTGCGGCGAGCGCCTCGGCGACTGACGTGCCTTCGAGGTCTTGGACGGCGAGCATCTCGTCGAGGTCGAAGAGTCCGGCGTAGACGGAGCTGCCCATGATGGACGGGGCGAAGCGTCCGCCTTCCTCGTTGAACCAGTTGACCACGGCGATATTGAATCGGGGCTTCTGCCCGGATTCGGCGACGTTCTCTTTGACCCGCAGGGCTGCGAAGAGGGCTGCGATGACTCCGTAGGCACCGTCGAAGCGACCGCCCAGAGGCTGGGAGTCCAGGTGTGAACCGATGAGGACGTAGGGGGCGTCGGGGACGAGTTCGAGGCAGGCGAACATGTTGCCGATCGCATCCACGCGAACCTCGAAGCCGTTGCCTTCGGCCCAGCCGCGCATCCAGTCACGGCTCTGCTTGTCCTCGAGAGTCAGTGCCTGCCGGTCGACGCCGTCGTTGTCGGTGGCGCCGAATGTGGCGACGTGGTGGAAGTCGGTGAGGAAGGCAGCGTCGCTGGACGCTGCCGCAGACGAGGAGGCTGCGGTCGAAGTTCCGGGGGATGCTGTGGTCATGGTGCGTCTCTTTCTCTTGCGAGTCTGGTGCTGAAGTGGGATTCGGATCGCCGAGGTGGCCCGGCGGTCACCCCAGCCGGCCCCGGGTCTCGGGGAGGCGGGTGACGAAGATGAGGACGAGGACGATCACCGCGCAGATGGTCATGTAGAACCCTGGTGCGGTGTTGACGCCGGTGATGTCGACGAGCCAGGTGCCGACGAACGGAGCGGTTCCGCCGAGGATGGCGTAGGAGATGTTGTAGCTGATCGCTGCCGAGGTGAAACGGGTCTTCGTGGAGAAGCGCTCACAGAAGAAGGTGTAGCAGCCTCCGCCGTAGCAGCACAGGGAGATGACGAAGATCGTCTGTCCGAGGAACGCCAGGCCCATGTTGCCGCTGGTGACCAGGCCGAATGCGGGGATCGATGTGATGGCCAGGAGGATGGAGCCGGCGATGAGCATGGGTTTGCGTCCGACTCTGTCGCCGATGGCTCCGGCGATGGGAAGGAAGATCGTGTAACTGGCCATGGCGATGGCATTCGTCAGCAGTGATTGTTCGCGGGTGAGGTCGCCGGTGGTCTGGATGTAGGTGACGAAGTAGGCCGAGAGCATGTAGAAGCCCAGGGCGGTGAGTCCGAGGACGAAGAAGACCTGAAGCATGCCCACCGAGTTCTCGCGGAAGGAGTCGCGGATCGGGCTGAACTCCTTGGGGCGTTCGGCCGCGGTCTTCTTGAACAGATCGGACTCGTCGGTGCGCGAGCGGATCCAGAGACCGACGGCCGAGAGCGGCAGAGCCAAGAGGAAGGGAATGCGCCAGCCCCAGGAGTCGAAGGACGCGTCGCTCATCACAGTCGAGAGCAGCAGGATGAGGCCGCCGGCGAAGACAGAGGGCAGTGCGGTGGCGGCGAGGGTGATGTTGATCCACAGTCCGCGCTTGCCCACCGGTGCGTGTTCGTAGACGAAGGAGGGTCCGCCGACCGATTCGCCGCCGGCGGAGAAGCCCTGGCCCAGTCGGGCGAGGATGAGCAGGATGGGCGCGAACCAGCCGATCTGGTCGAAGCCGGGCAGGATGCCGATGAGAGCGGTGCAGATGCCGACGAGGAAGATCGTGACCGTCAGCGTCTTGCGCCTGCCGACCTTGTCACCGAGGGCACCGAAGAACAGCCCGCCCAGGGGGCGCATGACGAAGGCGACGCCGAAGGTGGCGAAGATGACGAGCAGGCCGGTGACCCGGTCGCCGTCGGGGAAGAAGTACTCGGAGAGGATGACGGCCGAGAGCCCGTAGAGCGTGAAGTCGTAGAACTCGACGAACTGGCCGATGCTGCCGCCGACGAGCACCTTCTTCTGCAT
>NZ_JAKDJU010000254.1 GCF_030453725.1 Brevibacterium picturae | reverse complement strand
GTGCTCTCGGTCAGTGAAGGTCGAGGGCCTCGACCACCTCGGCGACTCGTCGCTTCTGAGCAACGCTGAGGCCGAGGATCGGCAGAGGCAACGATGGCGCGGCGACGAGTTCGAGGTGTTCTGCAATCGCGGCGGCGACTCGAAGGCTGCCGCCGAATTCCGCGAAGAGATCCCACAGCGGTTGGAGATCGGCGGAGAGTTCCGAGGCTCGCGCGGTCTCACCGTTGAGGGCGGCCCGGGTGATGGTGAGCATCGGGGTCGGGAGAGTGCCGCCGACTGCCGTGTACCAGGCGTCGCAGCCGGCGTTGAGTCCTGCCGCCCCGAACGCGTCGCCGGAGATCCCGATCGTCACCCGGTTGCCGGTGGCGACGCGGATTCGCTCGACGTGCGCAGCACATTCCGGCGGCGACAGAGGAACCCCGGGGATTTTGATCGAGGCCACACCGTCCAGCTCGGCCAGGCGGGCGTAGAGATCGGTGGTGAAGGTGAAATGCGTGGTTCCGGGATTGTCGTAGACGACGATGGGAAGATCGGTTGCCGAGGTGACCGTGCGGAAGAGTTCGAACACATCGCCCTCGGTCAGCGGCTGGTAGCTCACGGGTGCGAGCAGGAGCCCCTGGGCACCCGCAGCTTCAGCCGCACGCACGTTGGCCAGCACCTCCCGCGTGCGCAGGGCGCCGACCCCGACGAACACGGGAGTCCCGGCAGCATGGTCGACGGTCAGCTGCGCGACTCGGGCTCGTTCGTCCGTGCTGAGGTAGACATACGATCCCGTCGACCCCAGTGCGGTGATCGAATCGACACCGGCTGCGACGAGACGCTCGATCAGGCCCGCATATGCAGCCTCGTCGACCTCCTCGTCACGGATCGGGGTCAGCGGGAACGCGCTCAGACCGGTGAACAATGTACGGGAAGTGCTGGTCGGGTCTGTCATGTCTCAGTTTCTGTGGAAGCTGTCGAGCGCAGGTAGTGCTCGAGTGTGTGGAAATCGGGTTGAGCGTCGGGGACCATCACTGCGTCGGCACCGACGGCATTGGCCACCGCCAGCGATCGTTGCCGGGAGCATCCCGAAGCCAGAGCGATCGTGAGGCCCGCGCAGAACGCGTCCCCGGCGCCGACGGTGCTGACCGGTTGGCGCGGCAGAGCCTTCGCGAAGGCCACCCGCCGACCGTGTTCGTACAGGGCCGACCCTTTCGGGCCATAGGTGATCGCCACGAGCTTCGCCTCGTGCAGCTGCGGGAGCAGATCGTATTCGGTTTCGTTGACGATGATGAGATCGGCTCGATCGACCACCTCGGCGGGCAGAGGCAGTGCGGGGGCGGCGTTGATGACGAATCGACCGTGGACGGCATGTGACAGTTCTGTGATCAGATCGAGGGAAACCTCAAGCTGAGTGAGCACTGTCTCGTGTGCCTGGAATTCGCAGTCGGCGATGCTCACATGCGCGTTCGCGCCCTCGCAGACCGCGATCTGATTCTCTCCGTCGGCATCGACCATGATGAGGGCCGTCCCTGTCTCTGAACCGACGGTGGCGACATCATCGAGTCCGACACCGGCTCGTTGCAGCGCCTGTTTCATCGCCGTACCGGAGGCATCGGAGCCGACGGCGCCGATCATTCTGGTCCGCGCGCCCAATCGCGCCGCGGTCGCCGCCTGATTGGCGCCCTTGCCGCCCGGGCTGCGGACGAGCCGGCCCCCGCCGACGGTTTCACCGGCAGCGGGCAGGCGATGGGTGACGGCGGTGATATCGGCGTTGATGCTGCCGACGACGGTGAGGTCGAGGTCAACGGCCATGGGCTCCTCCCGTCAGTCCAAGCTTGCCTTGGGGCCGCCCTCGCGCCCCGCAACTGATGTCGGCACCCGAGATGAGTCTCGGGTGCCGACATGTCGTGGTGATGTAGACACCACTAGCCGCGGTTGACGAGTCAGGCGCCGATGGCGACGAGCTCGACCGGGATGTTTCCGCGTGTGGCCTTCGAGTAGGGGCACAGTTCGTGGGTGCGGTCGACGACTTTCTGCGCGGTGTCCTGATCGACGCCCGGGATGGTCACTGTGAGCTTGACGCTGATGCCGAAGCTCTCGCCCTCCTTGCCGATTCCGACCTCGGAGTTGACGACGGACTTCGAGGTGTCGACCTTGAGCTCCTTGCCGGCCAGGCCCATTGCACCTTGGAAGCAGGCACCGTAGCCGACGGCGAAGAGCTGCTCCGGATTGGTCCCTCCACCGGGCCCGCCCATCTCTTCGGGGCTGCGCAGGTCGACGTCGAGTGCTTTGTCGTCCGTGGCTCCGTGCCCGTCACGGCCTCCCGTGATTTCGGCCTTGGCGGTGTAGGCAATGCTCTCTGGGGTGTTCATAGCACGTCTCCTGTTCGTCGAATCGTGATCTCACAGATCGGGTCCTTCACGAGGAAGGCACCTGCGACCGAGTATTGTCACTTCACCGACAGAAGTCCAGACCTGCGGGTTCCTGATCAGCTGAAAGAGAAATGGGTTCAGCGAGGCGGAACCGATGTGAAGAAAGCCGAGCGGGAATGCGAGAGGCCCCGGAGTCCTTATTCTCTCGGATTCCGGGGCCTCTCGGTTCGGGGTGAGTAACGGGACTTGAACCCGCGACATCCGCGACCACAACGCGGCGCTCTACCAGCTGAGCTATACCCACCACATGCGCTGCACCAGGTGCAGACAGCAAGATACATCCTAACCTCACTCAGGCACCCGGGCAAACTCTCAGCACTTATGGTGCACAATGAGACACAGATCTCCTGACGTGCAACGATTCAGTAGCGATGTATAACGGTTTCGGTAAAACGGTAGGAGCACCTGATCATATTCAATAGTATTGTCTCGGTCCCATCGTCGATACTGCTCAAGGAACCCTGTACATGGCTCGTGCGCTGATCTCCGTCTCTGAAGACGGGTTCACCTACCTCACCCTCAATGGGGCGACGAGTCGCTACTCCGACACCGGACAGGCCATGACCTACCTTGGCGACTATGCCAGGGAGACTGCGACCCAAGTGCCCGTTACCATCGACGACGGCAAACAGGAAGTCGACGTTGTCCTCGACGAGACCGGCAAGATCGCCCCCGCCGCTTCGGCATCCTCTGCTCCTCCCACTCCCCCCGAG
>NZ_JAKDJU010000253.1 GCF_030453725.1 Brevibacterium picturae | reverse complement strand
TGCACTTGCCTTGGTGATGCTCCCGGTCGCGGGCACAATCGCTCCCGCGAATGCGGGCATCTTGCCCTCTCCATCTGCTGAGGCCGAGGCGTCGAGTTCGGCCGATCCCGACGGGTCTCCCGAAGGTGGCGAAGCGGCGTCGGCCGCAGGCGAAGCGACCGATTCCGTCACGGCTGATTCCGATTCCGAGAACTCCAAGGCCGACGACACTGCTGGAGACGACCCCGAGGCACCCAAAGACGATCCCGCCTGCGACCCTGAAGACGCCGCTTCCGACGCAGATGCCGAAAGCGGCGGCGACGAAGACAATCCGTGCGCCGTCGAGGATCCACTCGATACGACGTGGAACGCTGCCAAGCAAACGATCACAATTTCGGCATCGGAAGACATGCCTGAAAGCTGGGCCAACGTACCCTTCAAGGGCCCCGGGCCCGACAAACGTCGCCCGGTAGCGCCACAGACCTCGTCGGAATCGGGAACCTCGTCTGATGCGACAGCTGATGGCGGCGAATCGAATGACGAAACCGATGACAGCGGAAACCCAGTGCCCTCCGCTGCCAGTGAAGATGTTCCCACTGAATTCATGCTTAACCAAGCCGGCGAAGTCGTCGATGCTGACCATCCAAACGCTGAGGAAGGGATGGAATTCACTCACTTCGAAGAGGACCCGGGGTGGACATTCAAATCTGATGGCGAAGACATCATCGTCGCAGGCGACCAGTACACCGAAGACGGCAACGGTGGGGACGCAGCCAGCGCAAATGACGATCAGAATGCAGATGGCACCGTCACAGCCGACGACAGCGGCACAGCCAACGACAGCGGCACAAACAACGCAGAGGCCACCGATGACGGTGCCAACAAGGACCCGTCCAATGACGCGAACCTGACCGCTACCACCGATTCCGAATCGAGCGACGACGGCACGGAGGCCGACTCTTCTACTGGTGACAGTTCGGATTCCGACTCCACGTCGGACTCTGAG
Source organism: Brevibacterium picturae (assembly GCF_030453725.1). Classification (GTDB taxonomy): domain Bacteria; phylum Actinomycetota; class Actinomycetes; order Actinomycetales; family Brevibacteriaceae; genus Brevibacterium; species Brevibacterium sandarakinum_A. The sequence continues at coordinate 2,155 of NZ_JAKDJU010000253.1, read as the reverse complement.
AGCACCGCCTCGTCCGACTCCAATTCCTCAGACTCAGCAGAGGCTGAGGAAAAGGACGCCGACAAATCCGACTCAGCCGATGCAGATTCGGCCAAGCAGACCGCGGATTCCGATTCCTCGTCGGCATCGGACGGTTCCGATTCCGGCAGCTCGGACAACAAAGGCAACGCGGACAAGGACGGCAGCAAGGACGACAAGGGCTCGGCCGACAAGGACGGCTCGGGATCGACATCCGGCGATGACGGGCCAGACGGGGATCAGACCACACCAGACCCGGCGACCGGAAACGGTTCATCCGATACACGCGATGAGATTCCCGGAGATGTCGGCAACGACTGGATGCCCGGAAACGATTCCTCCCCTCCTCCTGACTACTCGGATCCGGTCCCGCAGAATCCTGACACTCCTGTGCCCGACGATGACACGGACCTCATCACCGGAGGCAACACGCCGGAGCCTCGCAGCGACAAACCGCCGTCGACCTCATTCGGGGAATCAATCGTGTCGACCATTTCGAGTTCGTGGCCGATCTTCATCCTCGCCGCCTTCGGCATGGCCGCCGTCGGCTTCATCATCTGGCTCGTCGGACGTCGCAACAAACAGAGCTGAGTCCGGTTCGCTGCCTTAGGATCGCAGCATGGACCTCTACGAATCAGAGCTGAAGGTCGTCGCTGCCGCAGAGTCGCTGGCTGCCACCCTGGGCACGAGCGAGAACCACACTGTGGCCGCTGCCGCGATGGACACACACGGTCACATCCACACCGGCGTCAACGTCCACCACTTCAACGGCGGCCCGTGCGCAGAGCTCGTCGTCATCGGCAACGCGGCTGCCGCCGGAGCGGGACCATTGGTCACGATCGCAGCCGCTGGGGATGGCGGTCGTGGTCTGCTCTCACCGTGCGGACGCTGCCGTCAGGTCATTCTCGACCTTCACCCCGACGCGCTCGTCGTATTCCCCGGACCGCACGGTGCGGGATCTGCCGAGATCGCTTCGATCTCCGTCCTCCTCCCCTATTACTACCGTCACCCGGATTCGGCACCGATGCGACTGCTGAGGTTCCACGCCCGGTATTTCGACGCTACCGCCTCGGCGAAGAAGACTTTGACGGTGCGGTGGAAGGAGTCCCACTCACCGGGGCCTGCCCTGGCATATTTCGAACACACCGACCACGGGCCGCTGCCGGTCGACATCACCTGGGTGGAGACTTTCCGGATAGATGAGCTGACACCGCAGATCCTGCAGCTGAAGCAGGATTCGAGTGTCGACGGTTACGTTTCCAATCTGCGCAATCACTATCCGACGATGCCCGAGGACGCGGAAGTCGACGTCGTGACTTTCCGGCTCTCCGCATCCAATATCTGACACTGAGAGAATCAAGCGGTTAAGCTTGACACGAGGCACAGTGGCATCCCGTCACGTGCATGAATGTATTCTCGACCCGGAGGACATGCCCCGATGACTGACAATGTCTACACCTCAGATGTGACCGTCGACTCAGCGTCACCGACGCAGCTGGCGGAATCGATTCGCCTCCGCGAAGAGCGCATCGCGGACAACATCGATGAACTTGTGGGCCGCGTCCACCCGAAGGTCCTTGCGAATCGCGCCGCCAACAAGGCGAAATCGACCGTCGTCGACGAAGAGAGCGGCTCGGTCAAGCCCGAGGCGATTGCACTCGGCGTCAGCGCCGTCCTCGGCGTGGCGGCACTGGTCGTCGGCGTCTCCGGCCGCAGCAAGCGTGGCTGAAACCGCTCTTCCCATCCGCATGCTGCACGACCGGATCCTCCTGGATCCGGGTGAGGCAGGCCAACCTCGGCGATAGGCGTCCTCTACGATCCTGAGGACCTCGCCGAGGTGGAGCTTGAGGGCCAGGTGTACGTGTTCCTGCGGGAGCGTGATGTCCACGCGATCTCGGAACCTGCAGAGCAGTCGAGGTCCGGGATGTACCTCTGACCTGCAGGTATGCGAGCTACCTCACAAAACCTCAAATGATCAGCTCTCAGTTTGCATGAAGGCTGGGAACCTGAGTAATATTAATTCTCGTTGCGCGGAAAGCGCGGCACGCACCTCTAGCTCAATTGGTAGAGCAACTGACTCTTAATCAGTGGGTTCCGGGTTCAAGTCCCGGGGGGTGCACAGAGTTGAGAAACCGCC
>NZ_JAKDJU010000252.1 GCF_030453725.1 Brevibacterium picturae | reverse complement strand
TGGGATTCCTTGTTGTTGATGGGGTGCTGGCTCTATGGGCGAGGGGGCGGCAGGCGAGGTAGTACACTCCTTGCCGGGAACACCACCCGGCAACTCCACGAGATTCTCCGCGATCCCGGCAAGATACCGCGTCCCGAGAGGCGTGAGCGAGAGGTCCTTCCGTTTCGCTCCCGTCCTCGGGGCGCTGGTATCGGCACTGGCCAAGAGTCCAGAATCCTGCAGCCGTTTGAGGGTCCTGTAAAGACCGCGCTCGGTCACGTGCCAGCCGGTGGCAGCGGTGACTTTCTCAGCAATGGCGGCGACTCCGATCGGCTGATGCTCGGCGACGATGGTCAGTGTGACCGGTGTGAGCATTGACTTCTTGTAGGTCTCGACCCAGCTGTCGACCTTATGGCTCAGCCACTCTTCGCTTTCAGTGAGCGGCTCTGTCGCGTCGCCATGCTGCGATGCCACCTCAGTCCTCCCAGCCGCGGCCGAGCACCGAGCCGAGGAGGTGAATGAGCAGTCCGAGGCCCCAAACCGCACTCATCACCAAGGTTGCTCCGAACCAGGAGGACCCGAGGAGTGAGTGCGCCACTGCTTGAACATCGTTGTCGCTGCCGGCGACGACTGCACGGACGACGGCGTGGGCGTTGAAGGATGTCGTCACTGCGACATAGGCGATGACATGGGCGATCACGAGTCCGAAGCGCACATGCAGCAGCTTCCGACGGTTGATCACGATCCATACCGCAATGCCGACGGCGACGACCGCGGTGAGGGCCCCAGCGAGGATTGTCACTGCACCGCCGGTCAGTGCGACGACGAACTGGATGATGATCATGGCGGCTATGAGCGTCAGGGCATAGGGCAGTAGGAGGGAACGGGCATTGGCTGTCTGTGGTGCCTGTGCTGTTGTGTCCATACTGGTACTGTACCAATGGTTCAGTGCCAAAGTGAAGAGCTGCGGAATAACTTCCGAGGTCGACTACTGGCGTACTCTGAGAACATGCCCCGCCACCTGCTCACGAGCACCCCTCCGGAGCCGCACCGGCCCGAATCCGAAATCCCCGTCGACTCGGCTCAGCCCACGAAGCAGCGCGCACCCATTCCCGCCCGCCGCTCTCTCATCGCACTCTTCGCCGTCCTTTTGGTCGCGTGGGTGGCCATCGCGGGAGTCGGTGGCCCCTACTTCGGCAAGATCTCCGAGGTCGCCACGAACGACCGGTCCTCCTTCCTGCCTGAATCGGCCGAGTCCACGAAGGCTCAGGCGCTCATCGACCAGTTCAGTGACCTCGACTATGTCCCGGCTATCGTCGTACTCGAAGACAAGGACGGGCTGAGCAAGGACAGTACGACTGAGCTCGAAGACCTGGCCGAGAGACTCGACGACGAAGGGCTGTTGGCAGCCGCCGCCTCGCCTGTCATCCCCTCCGAGGACGGTGAAGCGCTCGAGCTCATCCTCCCGGTCTCCACCGACACCACCGCCGATGACGTGGAGCAGATCCGCTCGATCATCGCTGGGACCTTCCCGATTGCCACCGCCGCCGATAGTCCCACCGGCGATGCCAACTCAATGCCCGCCTCGGCGGATGTGTACGTCACCGGTCCGGGCGGATTCTCCGCGGACCTCACCGAGGCCTTCGCTGGGATCGACGGCATACTCCTGCTCGTCGCGCTCATCGCGGTCTTCGTCATCCTCATCATCGTCTACCGTTCGCCTCTGCTGCCGGTCATCGTTCTGTTCACCTCGGTGGCGGCGCTCTCGGCCTCGATCTTCGTCATCTGGCACCTCGCGGATGCGGGAATCCTGCTCATCAACGGCCAAGTTCAGGGCATTCTGTTCATCCTGGTCGTCGGCGCCACCACTGACTACTCCCTCCTTGTGGTCGCCCGCTTCCGTGATGCGCTGCTGACCGAACGGGATCGAGTCAGAGCCGGACTGGCTGCGTTCAAGGGCGTCGTCGAGCCGATCGCGGCCTCTGGTGGGACCGTGATCGCCGGTCTTCTGGTTCTGCTGCTGACCGACCTGGCCTCGACTCGTGCGCTCGGCCCGGTGGCGGCGATCGGCATTCTGGTGGCGATGCTCGCGGCGCTGACATTCCTGCCCGCGGCTCTGATGGTCATCGGCCGGGCCGTGTTCTGGCCCTTCCGCCCGCAGGTGCGCACAACCAGCTCCGCACCAGCGAAGAAAGGTCTGTGGACTCGCATCGCCGAGGTGGTCGCTAAGCGTCCGCGCATCATCTGGATCGGTCTCGTCGTCCTCCTTGCCCTCCCGCTCATCGCGTTCCCCCAGTTCAAGGCCTCGGGCATCGCGCAGAGCGACTTCGTCCTCGGCGACTCCGAGGCCCGTGATGGCCAAGATGTGCTGTCCGAGCATTTCCCGGGCGGATCCGGCTCACCCACACAGATCGTGGTGGCGAAAGACCAGCTCGAGGATGCGGCGAAGGCGGTCGGCAGCCTCGGCGGGGTCGAATCGATGACCGTCGTCGCCGAAGAGTCACCCAGCGGGACGATCGCCATCGACGATGACGGGCAGCTGCAGGCACCGCAAGGTCAAGCACCGCAGGGCCAGGGCGCACCCGACTCGACCTCGACGCCTCCACCTTCACCCCCGGCACCTACCGAGGTCGACGGTCAGGTTCTCCTCGAAGCGACACTGACCGACCCCGCGGACTCCCTGGCCGCAGAGTCCACGGTCACCGACATCCGCGACGCTGTCCACAAGGTCGACTCCGAGACCCTGGTGGGCGGGGAGACCGCGGTCGACCTGGACACGAACACCACCGCCGAGGCGGACCGGACCCTGGCGATTCCACTCATCCTCATCGTCATCACCATCGTCCTCATCCTCCTGCTGCGCTCACTCGTGGCCCCGCTGCTGCTCGTGGCGCTGACGGTTCTCTCCTTCGGCACCGCTTTGGGTGTCTCCGCGCTGGTGTTCAACCACCTCATCGGCTTCCCCGGTGCCGATCCGTCGGTGCCGCTCTACGCATTCGTCTTCCTCGTCGCGTTGGGCATCGACTACAACATCTTCCTCATGTCCCGTGTCCGCGAGGAGTCGCTGCGCGTAGGCACCCGCAAGGGAGTACTGGAAGGGCTTGTGGCTACGGGCGGGGTCATCACCTCGGCGGGGATCGTGCTCGCCGCGACCTTCGCAGCGC
>NZ_JAKDJU010000067.1 GCF_030453725.1 Brevibacterium picturae | reverse complement strand
GGCTCACCTCCTCATTCGGACCAGTGACTATCCGCAGTATCTCACCAAACGTCCGCCGAGGTCACTGCGCGGCCAAATCTCCCTGCGGTTGGTCGGCTTCAGCCAAGGCTGTGAGAAATCGGACGACGACGTCGCGCTCGTCGCTGCTCATCGCGGCAACGGCGTCAAAACGACGTGCGTGCTGGCGGCCGATCGTCTCCCGCGCTGCCCGTGCTGTCTCCGCCGTCACCTCGATGCATGTCGTCCGCCGATCCTTGGGGTGCTGAGCGCGAATCAGATGCCCTGCCACGACCAGCCGGTCGATGAGCTTCGTCGTCGAGGCGCTGGAGATTCCGACCTCATGGGCAATATCCTTCGGCGTGACCGCCCTCCCCTGCTTCTGCGCTTGCATGAGCATCCGGATGGCGCGCATGTCACTCTCATTGAGGCGCATGTATCTCCTGGACGCCTCCGACAGCGCCCGATCGGCTTCCCGCCAGTTTCGCAGCGCCTCCATGACGGACATGCACTGCGTTATTTCGGACTGCGTCAGCCGAGAACGATCGGAGAACTCGGGACCGTTCGAAAAGTAATTCAATTCCAAATCCATGGGGATTCTTCGCTCTGTGCTCGACACGATGACAGCATACCGTTGCTATGCTAGGTTAAACCTCTCGCCTGGCTAACGAAAGTGGGTTCGAACAGTGGAAATGGTTGTTCTCGTCGACCACACCGGAGACCCCATCGGTGTGCAGGACAAGGCCGAAGTCCATGGCCTGTCCACTCCACGACACCTGGCATTCTCCTGCCATGTCGTCGATGAACGTGGTCGCCTTCTCGTCACACGACGCGCACTTGAGAAGCGGACCTGGCCGGGAGTATGGACGAATTCCTTCTGCGGACACCCCGCTCCCGGCGAAACACTCAACGACGCCGTCCGTCGCCGCGCGGCATTCGAGCTCGGACTGAGCGTTGATCACATCACCTGCGCCATCCCCGACTTCGCCTACGTCGCGCGAGATGCCTCCGGAATCGAAGAGAATGAATACTGCCCCGTCTTCATCGCCCGTGCCACATCGTCGCTGACGCCGAATCCCGCCGAGGTGGCGCAGACCCAGTGGACGACGGCGGCAGAGCTGACCTCGGCGATCGACTCGGCACCCTGGGCATTCAGCCCATGGATGGTCGAACACTTCCCGGAACTCGCACCCCATCTCGCAGAGCCCATTGCCGAGGCGGGACTCAATGACTGACTCCATCACCCCACTCGATGACATCGCATTCTCGTTCCAGGACAGACTCGCGCAGGTACTCAGGGACGGCAGACGCCGTTCACGCGCCGCCTCCACACAGTACGGGCAGCTCTGGGAATCGCTGACCCGCATGGCCACCGGTGGTAAGTTGATCCGGCCGCGGCTGCTCATGGACGCACATCGCGGCCTGGGCGGCCGTGACGAGCGTGCCGCCGTCGATGCGGCATGTGCCATGCAGCTGCTGCACATCGCACTCGTCATCCACGACGACGTCATCGACAACGACACCATCCGTCGCGGTGAGGCGAATATCTCCGGGGAATTCGCCGCCGAGGCGCGGCTGCGCGGCGCCACCTCGCGCGAGGCTCACGCCTGGGGAGAGGCAACAGCGCTTCTGGGCGGTGACCTCATGCTCACCCTCGCCCATTCTCTGCTCGCCCGACTCGACGTCGACGACGCCAAACGCCGGGCCATCCTCGACATCTTCGATGACACGCTGTTCGAAAGCGCCGCAGGAGAACACTCCGACGTGTGGCTGAGCCTGCATCTGGAAGAAGCGCGATCTCAGGACGTCCTTGCGATGGCCGGCCAGAAGACCGCCGTGTACTCGTTTCAGGCTCCCCTGCTCATCGCAGCCGTTCTCGCCGGCGCCGGCAGCACCCTCACTGACGAACTGGCCGCCATCGCTTCACAGATCGGTGTGGTCTACCAGCTGCGCGACGACGTACTCGGACTGTTCGGGGACGAACGGGTGACGGGAAAGTCCTCTTTCAGCGACCTCCGTGAGGGCAAAGAGACACTTCTCATCGCCTTCGCCCGCTCCGATCCGTCCTGGACCGACGTCCGCGCCCTCTTCGGGGATAGGATGCTGAGCACCGCCGATGGCCATCGGCTGCGAAACGTCATCGAGGAATCAGGTGCACTCGTGTTCGTCGAATCCATCATCTCCGATCGCTGTGAGGACCTGTACCGACTCATCCGCGAGGCGGCTCTGCCGACCGCCTTGAGCAATCAGCTCATCGAGCTGACCTCCGAGTGCAACAGTCGCACCGCATGAACTCGACGCCCATGCGCAAAGCCGTCCGCGACGATGAGAGTCCTGGGCCCCGAATCGACTATGACCGAAACATGTGGAGAATCCGGTCATTCGAAGCGGCTCGACAGGTGCTGCGTGCACGCCATCGGACCACGCAGGCCGGATTCACCGCCGAGAAGATTCCACGGGGCTATTTTCGCCATCATCCGATCCTGATCTCCGATGGTGACGATCACGATGCGCAACGCAGAGAGGTCGCTCGGTTCTTCGCCCCCGCTGTGGTCACTGCGAAGTACGGAGACTTCATCAATGACCGTGCTCAGGCCCTCGTCGACACCGCCCTTGCAGAGGGCAGATGCCGCCTCGACGAGGTGGCTCTGCATTATTCGGTCGCCGTCACCGCTGAGGTGGTGGGGTTGACCGAGTCACCCACCGACGCCATGGCCAAACGTCTCGTCGGGTTCTTCAGGCAGCCCCCTGTCGATCTCTCCGCTCCCTCGATGGGACGCACACGTCGACAGTGGATCCAGGCCGCAGTCAACGGCCTCGTCCCGATCGCACAGTTCTACAGCAACGATGTTCGACCAGCGATTCGGGCCCGCGGCAGACAGCGTCGCGACGATGTTCTGTCTCATCTGCTGGCCTCCGGCTACAACACCGCGGACATCCTGGTCGAATGCGTGACCTACGGCACCGCAGGCATGGTCACCACGCGCGAATTCATTTCAATGGCGTGTTGGCACCTGCTGACGAATCCCGAATTGGGGCATGAGTATGCTGCGGCCCCACAGTCGACCAGGCTGAGGATGCTGGAGGAGATCATTCGTCTCGACCCTGTGGTCGGCCATCTCTACCGGCGGGCACACGGCGATATCACCATCACAGACGAGGGACGTGAGCACACCATCTCCGAAGGCGACCTGGTCGACGTGTGCGTGAGGCAGACCAACACCGATCCACATGTGATGGGAACAGACCCGAACTCGATCTGCCCCGGACGCGAGCTGGGACAGGGGACGCCGACGACGGGATTGGCCTTCAGCGATGGCGCGCACAAATGCCCCGGCCAGCCGTTGGCCCTCTACGAGACCGATGCCCTCCTGCACAGGCTCCTGGCCGCTCGACCGCGCATTCTCCGTGAGCCTTCGATCAGCTGGGACAACGTCATCGAAGGATATCGCCTGCGCGGCTTGGACCTGAGCCTGATGACGAGGTCACGTCCTGCGACCACGAGAAAGACGACATGAGCTCATTCGAATACCTGCTGCTGATGGGCGCGTGCCTGTTGATCACGCTTCCGCTGGAGCTGCTGTTCTCTGCCCGGGTCTATCGCCGCTGGAAGGTGCTGATCGGAGCTCTCATCCCGATCGTCCTCGTCTTCTCGCTCTGGGACATCGTCGCCATCTCCCGCGAGCATTGGGCCTACAATCCGAAATTCGTCACAGGTGTCCACCTCGGCAATCTGCCGCTGGAGGAACTCGTCTTCTTCATCGTCATCCCAATCTGCGCGCTGCTGAGCTACGAAGCTGTGGGCACCGTGCTCGAATTCTTCGCAAAGAAGGCCAAGAGCCGGAAGGGAGGCAACGATGGTGCCTGAATACACGCTGATGACGATAGTCGGAATGCTGGTCGTCATCGGGCTCGAGGTCTTCGTCTTTCGCAGCGGAATCTTCCGACGGGCGAAATACTGGGCTGCGCTCGCCATCTGCCTGGGATTCCAATGTCTGGTCGACGGATGGCTGACCAAACTGAGCGACCCCATTGTCATCTACAACCCGTCCGAGTTCCTGAATCTGCGTTTCCCCTGGGACATCCCGATCGAAGACTTCGGATTCGGATTCGCCATGATCACCGCGGTTCTCATGCTGTGGCAATGGCAGCTCAATCGTTCGAAGAAGGGCACAGAATGACACCCGGATCACGACCGAGAGATCGCTTCGCTGAGACCATCCCGGCCCCGCAGGGACGGCCCCGCCCGCTCAGACCCAAACGGGTCACCGTCATCGGCGGAGGCATCGCGGGACTCGCCGCGGCAACGATCCTCGCCGAACACGGCGTCAAGGTCACGGTGATCGAGAAGAACAACCACCTCGGCGGGCGTGTGGCCGCGTGGCCGGTCGAGGCCGATCGGACCATGAGCCGAGGATTCCACGCCTTCTTTCGGCAGTACTACAACCTTCGCGATCTGCTCAGTCGGGCAGATCCCGAGCTCCACCGCCTGCAACCCGTCGACGACTACCCCCTCATCCATCGCCGAGGCTCTCGGGACACCTTCGCCTCGATCCCCCGGACTCCGCCGTTCAATCTCATCGGATTCGTCTGGCAGAGTCCGACCTTCCCCCTGCGCAGACTCCTCGAGGTCGACATTCCGGCCGCGGTGGAACTCATCGACGTCGAGTTTCCCGCGAGCTATCGACGCTACGACGGTGAGTCCGCGGCCGATTTCCTCGACCGACTGCGCTTCCCCGACGAGGCCCGACATCTGGCCCTGGAAGTGTTCGCACGCTCGTTCTTCGCCGATCCGGAAGATTTCTCCGCCGGTGAGCTCATCGCCATGTTCCACACCTACTTCACCGGATCGGCGGAGGGGCTGCTCTTCGACGTCCCGGTCGATGACTACGACACTGCTCTCTGGGCTCCGCTGGCCGACTATCTCACCGAACTGGGGGTGCAGATCCACACCGGTGAGATGGTGACCTCGCTTGAATCCACGTCCTCGGGCTGGACGGTGTCGACCGGCGGCCATGATGTCCACAGCGATGCTGTCGTCCTCGCCGCCGATCCCGCGCGAGCCCGCGAGCTGCTGAGGGGCAGCCGCGACTCGATCGTGCGCGCCGCTCCAGCCGCACAACGGTGGCTTGAGAACATCGACTCGCTGACCAACGCTCCCGCCTTCGCTGTGCTCCGGCTCTGGCTCGGTGCGCCCGTGGCTGACAATCGGTCGGCGTTCCTGGGCACCAGCGGATACGACGTCCTCGACAATGTCTCGGTGCTCGAACGCTTCGAGGACGGGGCCAGCCGGTGGGCGCAATCCCACAACGGTTCAGTCCTGGAACTCCACGCCTATGCCCTCGACATCGACGCCGATCCTTCAGAGCAGGACAGGGCGAGCATCGTGGCCCGTCTGCTCTCGGACTTGCATCAGGTCTACCCCGAAACCACCCATCTGCCCATCGTGGACCAGGAGCTGCTCATCGAGGCAGACTGCGCATTGACGGACACCCGCCCGTGGGATGAGCGGCCCGAAGCCGCCACCCCGATTCCTGGGCTGGTCGTCGCCGGTGACTATGTGCGCTGCAATCTCCCTGTGGCACTGATGGAACGCGCCGCGACGACCGGATACATGGCGGCCAATCACCTGCTCTCGTCGTGGAGGGTCGAGGGGACCGCGCTGCGGTCACCACCGACTCGCGGACTGCTGAGACGCGGCATGCTGGGGCGAATGAGGAGACGTCGATGACCGCCGATGGGAAACGCTTCATCATTCCGTGGGATTCGCGACTGCCCTCAATGCGGAGATCCTCCGTCTCAATCCGGACGAAACGCGTCGGTGCCTGATGCACGATCGAGGTCTGACGCACGCTCGAACGGGCGGTCACTGATGGGCGCAACCGACGACGACCTCACCCTGGTGTGGTTTCGTGATGACCTGCGTGTGAGCGACCACGCAGCGCTCACGGCGGCGCGTGCCGATGGCCGCGTCATCGCCGTGTGGATCCGTGAGGTCCGCGACGACGAGGGACTGGGGCCCAGACCGATGGGCGGGGCAAGCCGGTGGTGGGCACATGAATCTCTGGCCGTTCTCCACCAAGAGCTCTCTGACCTGGGAATTCCTCTGCTCTTCGCCGCAGGTGAGGCTGCTGTGATCATTCCGCAACTGGCCGGCAGCCTCGGCGCCGGTGCACTCCGGTGGTCACGCCGTTACGCCCCCGCCTCCCGGGCGCTGGACAGCCAGATCAAGACCGTGCTGAGCGATCAGGGCTTCGTCGTCCATTCCCACGGCGGGTCCCTCCTCGTCGAACCCTGGACGGCCGCACCTCAGGGCGGTGACCACTACAAGGTCTTCACCCCGTTCTGGAAGGCCGTGTCAGGTCGCGAGGTCGGTGACGCGCTGCCGACGCCGCAACCACAGTCACCTCTGGACCCGGCTCTGGTGGAATCGGCACGAGACTGCACTGCCGTGACCGACCTCGACGGCCTGGGACTCCGCGACGGCACGGGCACCGGTTCAGGAGAATTCGCCGCAGCCCGCGGCCCCCGGTGGTGGCAGGACACCATCGCCGGCCACTGGTCGCCGGGAACCAGGGCCGCTGCCGCCCAGCTTGAGGATCTGGCGGAGGGCATCGACGGCTACAGCACCACCAGGGACGTTCCCTCGGATGCGCAGAGCACCTCTCGACTCTCGCCGAGGCTGCGATACGGAGAACTGTCACCGCGACAGCTGCTCCACGCCGCTCGGACGACGACATCCGTGACCCCGGACGATCGCGCAGCGTGGATTCGTCAGCTCTACTGGCGCGAGTTCTCCTGGCATCTGACCTACCACTACCCCGACATCGACTACGCGCCGATGAGAAGTGAGTTCCGAAACTTCCCCTACGAAGACGACGGTGAGGCTCTGGCCCGTTGGAGGTCGGGGACCACCGGCTATCCACTCGTCGATGCAGGAATGGCCCAGCTGTGGGAGACAGGCTGGATGCACAATCGGGTTCGCATGGTCACTGCAAGCTTCCTCACCAAGAACCTCCTCCAGCATTGGTGGTGCGGAGAACAATGGTTCTGGGACACCCTCGTCGACGCCGATGAAGCCAACAACCCGGTGTCCTGGCAGTGGGTCGCCGGCAGCGGTGCCGATGCCGCTCCCTATTTCCGTGTATTCAATCCCGAACGTCAACGCGAACGCTTCGACCCCGACGACGCCTATATCGACGACTGGCTTCCCTATACCCCGGAGACCGCGCCCGCTCCCATCGTCGGTCTCGCGGATTCGCGGCAGGCGGCACTGAGTGCCTACGATCACATGAAGAATGTGTCAGCAGGACCTGTCTGCGCAGGATCCGCGTCCGGAGAGGATGATGACACGAAGGAGGTCCGAACATGAGGGTGCTTCTGGCAGGATGCGGTGATCTCGGAACGCGATTGGGACTGCGGCTGGTGCGAAGCGGCCACGAGGTCATCGGTGCGCGCCGACACCCTGGCCAGCTTCCCGACTCATTCGAAACGCTTGCTGTGGACCTCAACAACCCCGGTGACACCACCATCGACGACATTGACTCGGTGGTCATCACGCTGACTCCCGATGACTATTCCGATGCGGGCTATGAGCAGACGTATCGCCGCGGAGTCGAAGGCCTGATCAGCATCCTGCGCTCCCGACCCAAGCGGGTGATCCTCGTGTCCTCGACTCGAGTCCTCGGCAGTGCGTCGCCCGGCGAGACTGCGAACGAGGACACTGTGCCCCGCCCTGGCTCAGGCCCTGCCCGCACTCTCTGGGAGACCGAGCAGCTCATTCGCAGCACGTTCGCATCCGCCTCAATCGTTCGGGCCGCCGGGATCTATGGTCGCGAGGGCTCTCGGCTCGTCGACGGAGTCCTCTCCGGCCGAGCCGTGAACTACCGACGGTGGACGAATCGCGTTCACCACCGTGATCTCATCCGAGGCCTGGAAGCTCTCCTGTTCGCCCCTGACCCACCTCAGCTCCTGCACGCCGCGGACTCGTGTCCGGTCCAGCTGGGCGAGGTCGTCGAATATCTGGCCTCCGCGCTGAACGTCTCGCCTCCACCAGATCTGAGGGCAGAACCCGAAGCGGGAAGACGGATCGAGAACACCCGGTTCCATGACTTCCTCGGATCGTTGGACTTCCCCACCTTCCGCGACGGATACTCGCACCAGTTGCACGGTCCCGAGCCAGCGGGCCTAAACTGAGGTATGGCTGAATTCAACACAGGCGACACCGTGACGATCACCGGCGAACCCATGAACGGCAGCACCGGCAAGATCGAAGTCTTCGACGAAGAACGAGGCAAGTACCTCGTTCGAGTCAATGACCTCGCGCAGCACTACTACAGCGCAGATGAGCTCGAGCCCTACAACGGCTGAGACACCGCTGTCTCGAAGGGATCATCGTCGATGGGCAGCGGTCCCGGACTTGAGTCCCCTCGAATGCGCTTGAGGACCAGTTCAGCGCTGATCAGACACATCGGCACGCCGACGCCGGGAGCGGTCGTCGCACCTGCGTAGTAGAGTCCCTCCACCTTGTTGGAGACATTCTGCTGGCGGAACATCGCACTCTGCCGCAGCGTATGGGCGGGCCCGAGCATGCCCCCGAGCCACGAATTGTAGCTGCTGGAGAAGTCTGTCGGCCCCTGTGTCTGCCGAAACCTGATCCGATCTCTCAGGTCAGGGATGTCGGCCCACTGGGCAACCTGATCGATGGCTCGATCCGCTGCACGTTCGATGCGCGGATCCCCCTGCCCATCGCGGCCGCCCGCGCCCAGTCCGGCATCGGCCGGCACGGGGATGAGGATGAAGAGATTCTCGTGGTCGGGCGGTGCCACGCTCGGATCACTGTGGCTGGGCTTGCACACATAGGCCGAGGCCGGGGAGGAGATCTTCGGTCGAGGCCCGAAGATGTCGTCGAAGTTGGTCGACCAGTCGTCGGTGAAGAACAGTGAGTGATGTGGAAGCTGCGGGATCTCTCCCTCGACTCCGAGGAAGACCAGAATCGCGCCCGGGCCGCTTGTCACCCTCTCCCACCAGCTCTCCGGGCGGCTCTGATCGACATGGTCCAGGAGCCGAGTCTCCGTGTGGTGGAGATCAGCGGCGGAGACGACGACATCGCAGCGGTGCTCGTGCTTCCGGCCCTCCTGGTCCGCCCAGGCGAGGCCGGTGACTTTCCGGCGTCGACCTCTCTGCGGGACGGCAGATATGTGTCTGACTGCAGCGTTGGTGTGCACTCGGACCCCGGATTCGTCGACGATGCGGGTCAAGGCGTCGACGATGGTCCTGAACCCTCCCATGGGGTACTGGACCCCGTCGCCAAGGTCCAGAGCGCTCATCAGATGGTAGATCGCCGGCGCCTTCCGCGGGTCCGTACCGAGGAAGATCGCCGGGTACTGGAGGATCTGTCGCAGCACGGGATGCCGCACCGAGGTGGAGGAGAAGCGTTCAAGAGATGTCCCGAGCAGACGCACCAGAGTCGGGAGCGCGGTCATGATCTCGGACCGAAGCATCGACATCGGCGAGGTGAAGGGGTTGTAGAGAAAGTAGTCGATCGCCATGTTCTTGGTGCGGTTGGCCGATGCCAGATATCGGTTCAGAGAACGGCCGCTGCCCCGCTCGATGCGTTCGAAGGCCTCGAGCACCTGGGCTTGGCCCTGCGGAATCGTGATCGTCTGTGCGTGTGAGGATGCCGAGGCGGGGCTGAAGACGGTGTAGGCGGGGTCGAGGGTGCGCAGATCCAGTTCGGCGGCGGCTGTGGTTCCGACGAGGTTGAAGAAATGTTCGAAGACCTCCGGCATCAAGTACCAGGACGGTCCGGTGTCGAACCGATAACCGTCCCGCTCGATCGAACCGATACGACCGCCGAGAGTCGAATTCTGCTCGAAGAGATCGACCGTGTGTCCCTCGCGCGCCAAGAGTGCGGCAGTGGCCAACCCTGCGGCTCCGCCACCGATGACACCGATGCGTCGCGTCATGGCCGCCCCTCCCTCACTGTGGAGAGGATGGCTCGCGATACAAGCCTAGCTTTCACCACGTTGGGCACGCGCACGCGCTCCTGATACAGGCGATCAACGGGGGTGACTGCGATCCTGTCGTTGAGAGCGGCGAAGAGCGCCGCGGCAGTTCTCACCGCTGTTCTGGCGTCCTTCGGCAGCAGGGAGAACGTGGCCTGAGCGTGTGCGAGCTGCTGCCGGATTGTGATCACCCACGCGGTCTTATCAGAATCCGAGAGTCGACTCTCAGCGGTGAGATAGCTGCGATGCAGCCGCACACTGTCGTCGGCCAGGTCGCGGAGGAAATTGATGTTCTGAAACGCCGCCCCGAGCTGCCGCGCACCGAATTCCAGGGCCTCAACCTGGGCAGGGGTGCGGTCCTGATCGCTGAGGAAGACCTTGAGGCACATGAGGCCGACCACCTCGGCGGAGCCGTAGACGTAATCCCGATGTTCGTCCGCGAGGAGGCCACGGACGGGTGCGGGAGGATCATTTGGGGTGCCCACATCTGCTCGCATTGAGGCGAAGAACGGCTCGATGAGGTCAAACGTGATTCCGGTCGTCCTGGCTGTCTGGGCAAACGCGTGGATGACGAGGTTGTCACTGATGCCGAATCGCAGTGCGCTGCGGGTTGCATCAGCGAAGTTGTCTAGCAGTTCACGCTGCTCGCTCGCATCGAGTCCTGCGTCAGCGGCGAGACCATCAACGATCTCATCGGCGATCCTCACGAGGGCATAGATGTTGCGGATATGGTGCCGGCGGGCGGGGCCGAGGAGCCTTGTGGCCAGTCCGAAAGACGTCGAATAGTTCGAAATGACGGCCTCGGCCGCCTGCTGTGCCGTGTGGCTGAACACCTGATGCGTCGGTGAGAACATAATCGCTAGCTTAGCTAACGATCAAGTTCTCTGCGTCGATCGAGGTGAGATTTTTTCGCCGCCCGGGCGATGTTCTTCGCCATGGCAGGAAAGATGAACCGGTGAAATGGTGAGACGAATGCCCAGTAGACCCGGCCGCGGACACCCTTGGGAATGAAGATCGCTCGCTGCCTGAATTCGCAGCCGCGCCCGGCATCGGTGGTGGTGAATTCGAGCCAGGCGCTGCCCGAGACCCGCATCTCCGCTCGCAGGAGGAGTCGATGTTCAGGCTCGAGTTCTTCGACCCGCCACCAGTCGACCGGGTCGCCGACCCGAAGCCGGTCGGGCAGCCGCCGCCCGCGGTTGAGGCCGGCACCTCCCACGATCTTGTCCCAGACTCCGCGCACCTTCCATGCCAGCGGCCACGAGTACCAGCCATTCCGCCCTCCGATGCTTTCGATGACGGGCCAGATCCGCTCGGAGGTCAGCTCAGGAAAGTGCAGTGTCCGGTCGTCGGTGAAGACGCGCTCTCCAGCCCATTCGGGGTCACTGGGCAGCGGCTTCGCGGCCTGGGCCAGTTCACCGGCATCGGCATCCCAATTGGTGTCGACGGCCCCTTCGGCTTCGCGCAGCAGAGCCAGACGCACGGACTGCTCGAAGTCGAGCAGACCGTCTGGAGGAGGAGATATCACCGCGTCGACATCGCGGTCTTTGGTCACAGCGTCCTCTTGCAGCGACTGGACGAGCGGCAGTGTCAGCGTGAACGGCAGCGGGGTGACGAGGCCGACCCAGATTCCGGAGAGCGTGGGTGCAGGAAGAGGCAGAGTGAGGACGTGCCGGGGCTTGAGCCCAGCGATCGCAGCGAATCGCTTCATGATCTCGGCGTATCTGAGGACATCATGGGATCCGATGTCGAACGCACGATTGACGTCGGAGTCGATGTCGACGGCCTGGAGGAGGTAGTAGAGCACATCACGGACCGCCAGCGGCTCGACGTGATTGGTGACCCACCTCGGCGCCGGCATCAGTCTCAAGGTCAGGGCGAGGTGACGCACCATCTCGAAGGAGGCCGATCCTGATCCGATGATGATGCCCGCCTGGAAAGCGACGGCGGGCACAGGCGAGTCGATGAGAATCCGGCCGACCTGCGCCCGCGACCGCATGTGCATGGACAAGTTGGCCTTGTCGGGATGGAGTCCTCCGAGGTAGACGATGCGGCGAACACCGGCGGCTTCTGCCGCTTCGGCTACCCGCCTGGCCGTTGCGGCCTCCTTCTCTTCGAAGTTGCGCCCCGATCCCATCGAATGGACCAGGTGGTGGATGACATCGGCCCCGGTTGCCGCCTCGACGAGGCCGTCCCCATCGTCGAGGTCGACGCGATGGATGTCGACGTCATCGGCCCATGGCACCTGTTCGAGCTTGTGCGGCGATCTCACGGCGACGCGAACGCGGTGACCGGCCTGCAGGAGGCGAGGGACGAGCCGTCCCCCGATGTAGCCGGTGGCTCCGAGCACCAGGACCGTGCGGGGATGAGGCGATGGTTCGATGGTTTCGGGTTGAGATTGCGGCATGGGCACGTCCTCAGGGGTCATCACAATGGGGCGCAGATGCCTGTCACTGTGCATCGGTTCCTGGTGCCCAGGTCACTGAGTTCTTCGATCATGATCACACCGTTCTTCATCGAGCCTGACTGCTGAAACCATACTGCTCGGCACATCGCGTCACTCCACCTGCGAAGCTGCGAAGCTGCGAAGGGCCACGCTGTCACCATAAGCGCGATTCGTTAGCCTGGCTAGTGGATGACAGAGGCGACTTCCCGTGCGCCCGAGGTGATCACCCTGACACGCAGGGGTTGACCGATAAGCTGCACCGCTTCTCGGCGGGCAAGAAGTATTCCCTGCTGATGGTGTTCACAGAACATCGGCACTGTGCTGCTGAAGTCACTCTGGGTTCACGACCACCATGTGCCCAGGGTCACGGAACCTCAGCGACTATGATGGGTTCTGGCGATCTGCGACGAGTCCACATGGCTCGACGATGAAACACGCCAGGGGCAACAGCGGGGTATGTGGTGGCGAACATTGAGAAGTCAGCGGTCTACGATGTTGACTCGAGTGATCCGCAGCAGAAGCTCATTGATCGATCGAGCATGTCAGCCGCGGCTGTGGCTCAGATCGGTGAACTCATGACCGCCTTCGGTGAGCTTCGCGAAGCCGAACAGGCTATGTCAGAGGCCTCTCAGCAGTACATGAAACTCAACGCCACAGACATGAGGGCCATCCACTACCTCATCATCTGCTCTCACCGTGATGTCGTAGGCACACCCGGAGGCATCGCCGAGCACCTGGGCATCTCGAACTCGGCGACGACGAAGCTGCTCGCTCGATTAGAACTCGCCGGGCACATCGAACGAGCCCCTCACCCAGATGATCGCAGAGCTCAGAAAGTCAGTGTCACGCCGCACACCTACACTTCGGCGATCGAGACTGTAGGACGCCAACAGTCTCGACGCTTCCACGCGGCAGCACGGCTGACCTCAGCCGAACGCGAAGTGGTGATCCGCTTCCTCCGTGAGACGAAGAAGGACATGACCGCCCCCGAGGCAGAGTGAACTCTCAGTGCTTGCTGGTCTTGGCCAGGCGCGATGGCCACCACAGACGATCCCCGATCCACAGCGACAGAGCCGGCACCAGCAACGTCCGCACGATCAGAGCATCGAGGAGGACACCGAGCGAGACGATGATTGCCAATTGGAGGAGGAACTGGATGGGAATGACGAGCAGCGCCGCGAAGGTCGCTGCGAGTACGATTCCTGCACTTGTGATCACCCCTCCCGTCACCGACAGTCCGCGCAGGGTGCCTTCCCGGGTTCTGTGGGTGATGGTTTCTTCGCGAACGCGGGTCATCAGGAAGATGTTGTAGTCGATTCCCAATGCCACGAGGAACACGAAGGCGTACAGCGGTACCGAAGGGTCTGATTGCGGCTGCCCGATCAGACGGAAGATGACAGCGCTGACTCCCAACGCCGTGCCGAAGCTCAAGACCGTCGTCGCCAGCAGCAGCACCGGCGCGACCAGGGATCTCAGCAGCAGGGCAAGCATGATGGTGATGACGATGAGAACGATGGGAATGATCACCGTTCTGTCTCGTGATGACGTCTCATTCGTATCGAGATCAACAGCAGTGCTGCCACCGACCAGTGCCTGAGTCGGGGACAAGTGCTCACGCAGGTCTTCAATGGTTCCTTCGGCTTCGAGCGAGTCGGCAGGAGCCGACAGAGTCAGGGAGAACATGATGTCACCGTTGATCTCCGTCGGTTCTGCCGCCGGCGGTCCCGGTCGTGAATCCGTGATGGCTTTGCCAGTGTCGTCAATCGGCGTCGTGCCCGATGGGGAATCCTGGGCGACCAGAGAGACGTCGTCGATACCGTCTGCAGACGAAATTACTTCAGCGACCTCTCGACGCTCGTCACTTGGTGCGAGCACGTACGCGGGATTGCCTGCCCCGCCGGCGAAGTGATCGTCGATGACTGCCTGACCGTCGCGTGCTTGGCTGTCCCCGAGGACGAACTCACTTTGTGCGACACCATTGGCATCAAGGAATACCAAGCCTGCGCATCCCACGACGAGAACGAGCGTGACCCCGGCGACCAATCGACGTGGGCCTCTGGCGACGAACCGACCCACCCCCGGCCAGAATCCTGTGGCGCCCGGACCGGTGAGCACCGGGTGCTCGGTGCCATACTTGGGTCCCCGCGGCCAGAACGACGCTCGCCCGAAGACAGCGAGCATGGCCGGCAGGAAGGTCAATGTGGTGAGCATGGCACACGCGATTCCGACGGCCGCCACCGGGCCGAGTGCGGAGTTCGATCCGAGGTCGGACAGGAGAAGGCACAAGAGGCCGACGATCACGGTTCCACCCGACGCCAGGATCGGTTCGAATACCCCGCGCATCGCCTTCCACGCGGCGAGGGAAGGGGTGGAAGTGTCCCGCAGCTCTTCTCGGCAGCGGGCGATGTAAAGCAATGAGTAGTCGGTGGCGGCCCCGATGACCAGAATGAAGAGAATGCCTTGGACCTGCCCGTTGAGTGTGACAACTCCTTCACGAGCCAACGCGACATTGATCAGCACCGCTGCGCAGAGAGCCGTGAGTGAGCTGACGAGCACAAGGATCGGCAACAAAGGTGAGCGGTAGACGATGACGAGAATGACGAAGACGACGGCGAGTGCGACGAGGAGCAGAAT
Source organism: Brevibacterium picturae (assembly GCF_030453725.1). Taxonomy (GTDB): domain Bacteria; phylum Actinomycetota; class Actinomycetes; order Actinomycetales; family Brevibacteriaceae; genus Brevibacterium; species Brevibacterium sandarakinum_A. The sequence goes on along the minus strand of NZ_JAKDJU010000067.1, from coordinate 936 downwards.
TCCGTCGATCCCACTGAAGGCCTCTTGCAGATCAGCACTGAATCCTGCGGGCCCACTGACCCAGAAATCGAGACCGGAGAGTTCCTGTCCCGCGTCTTCCTCCAACTGCGTGACAACATCGCCGATCTCGGCATCGGCGGGAATCGACACAACGAGTTGTGCCGCTTCCTTGTCATCCGAAGAGATGACCGGGGAGGACTCGGCGCCCTGAATGACATCGGCAGCGCGTTCAGCCAGGCGCTCGAGCCCCGCCTGGTCAGCGTCGGTGAGGCCGCCTTGGCGTTCGGCAACGATGATCGCTGGGACCGCGTCTGATCCGGTGAACTCAGTGATCTCGTTCTGGACTTTGGTCGATTCTGCGCTCGAGGGCAGGAAGGACGACCGCTCATCGGTGGCGACTTCGTCAATCGATCCGAAGCTCATCCCACCAAATCCGAATACTGCCAGCCACAGGAGAATGAGGGCCGCAGGGACAAGAATGCGCACGATCCGTCGCGGAAGCCGCGACGACTCCAACTTCTCTTTCATCTGGCTAGTATTTCACCTGGTGTAATTAATTACCAAGTACGCGTGGCCGCGAGAAACCGGTCACCCCATGCCCCTGTCCGCCCATCACCAGGGATTCGCCAGCTGCCACTGCTCGAACCAGTACCTGTCACCCTGATAGTGCGACTTGGAGGGCCTGCATCCCTTGAGATCCGAGTGCTCGTCCAACCATGTGCGCACCAGGCCCGGCACCTCCTCCATCCGGTCACGCCAGTCGTCGAGTGGCAGCAGCAGAACCGTGCCGTCGTCTGACGTCAGCCGGCAGGAGTAGGTCGGCAGCCCCTCGGTGTTCTGCGAATGCGTATAGCTGATCTGCTCGCAGCCCGTGGTGAGGTAGAAGCGGATGTACTCCCCCGACACGTCGGAGCACAGCGACTTGAAGTCCTGGTA
>NZ_JAKDJU010000251.1 GCF_030453725.1 Brevibacterium picturae | reverse complement strand
CTGCCGGACTGGTCACCAGGTGCACACATCGACCTCATCCTTCCCAGCGGGACGGTGCGCCAGTATTCGCTGTGCGGTGATCGGTGGGATGGCCACAGCTATCGCATCGCCGTGCAAAGAGAAGAAGACGGCACAGGAGGGTCGAAGGAGATCCATCAGGTCGCCGCCGAAGGCGGCCACGTGCGCTTCGGCGGCCCCCGCAACAACTTCAGACTCGCCCCGGCCGAGCAGTACCACTTCATCTGCGGGGGAATCGGCATCACCGCCATCAGGCCCATGATCGATCAGGCCGAGCGGATGGGCATCGAATGGCGGCTGCTCTACCTGGGCCGCGACCCACTCCGCATGGCCTACCGCGACCTTGAGAATCGGTACCCCGCACAGGTGAGGACCCATACGACCGCGAACGGCAAACGTGCGAGCATCCGCGAGTGGCTCGGCGAGGTCGATGACACGTCAATGGTCTACGCCTGCGGACCGCAGTCATTGCTCGATGCGCTCCCATCAGAATGCGATCGCCTGCCGGACCAGAGGATCCGCGTCGAACACTTCACCAACGACAGTTTGAACTCAGCACCGATCCGCACCGACCCCTATGAGATCGTCCTCGACCGCAGAGGTGAGACCGTTCGTGCGGAAGGGCACCAAAGCGTCGCCGAGGCGCTCGGCGACGCTGGAATCGGCCTGATCACCTCGTGCTCCCGAGGTGTGTGCGGAACCTGCGAGCTGAGCGTGCTCGCCGGAGAGGTGGACCACCGCGACACGATTCTCGACGACGAGGAACGAGCGGCAGGCACCTGTATGTTCCCCTGCGTCTCCCGCGCTGCCAGCGATCGTCTCGTCATCGACCTCTGAGGTCGAAACTTCACCACGAAAGGCTCCGTCATGACTGCTCAACCGAAGACCACCTCGGCGGTGGACGCCTCCGTTCCTGTTCTCGACGATGTCGACCCGTTCGACGAGGAGGTACTCGCCGGGCCACACCACATGCATTCGATCATCCGTGATGCCGGTGACCTCGTCTACCTCACCAAGCACGACATCTACGCTGTGGCGCGCTATTCGCCCGTGCGCGAGACCTTGGAGAACTGGCAGGACTTCTCCAGTGCGGCTGGGGCCGGACTCGCAAACTTCCGCTATGAGGAGCCCTGGCGTCCGCCCTCGCTCCTGCTCGAGGCCGACCCACCTCACCACGACGCACCCCGGTCGGTCCTGCAGAAGATCCTCGGGCCGCGCCGCATCAGAGCGTTTGAGGATGAGTGGGATAGGACAGCGAACCAGCTCGTCGACTGTCTGCTTGAATATGGGGAGCGTGATGAGAACTCGGCCGTCGTCATCGATGCTGTGCCGAGCGTCGCCGAACCATTCCCGCTGTCGGTCTTCCCCGAAGCACTCGGTCTCAGCGGCGAAGGCCTGGACAATCTCCTCCCCTACGGCAATTTCGCGTTCAATGCCTTCGGCCCGAGGAACCGTCTCGTCACCGAAGCCCAGAAGACGATCGGGCCGGTGATGGAATGGGTCGGCGAGCAGTGCCCCAGGCATGCGCTCAAGGAGTCCGGCCTCGGGGCAGATATCTGGGCCGCCAGTGATGATGCCGATATCACCGAGGCACAGGCACCACTCATCGTCCGCTCCCTGCTGACGGCCGGGGTCGACACCACGGTCTACGGCATAGCCGCCGTGCTCTATCACCTCGCGGACAACCCGGATCAGTATCAGCGGCTGCGCGATGAGCCCGAACTGATTCGAGCTGCGATCGAAGAGTCACTGCGCCTCGAATCCCCTGTGCAGACCTTCTTCCGCACGACGACTCGTGATGTGCCCATCTCCGGCCATGTCATCCCTGAAGGCAAGAAGGTGCTCATGTTCCTCGGTGCTGCGAACAGAGATCCCCGTCGGTGGGCGAATCCCGACGAATTCGACTTGGGGCGTGACCCGTCGGGACATGTCGCGTTCGGGTCGGGAATCCATCAGTGCGTGGGACAGCACGTCGCCAGGTTCGAGGCAGCGTCCCTCCTGCAGGCGCTCGTGCCGAAGATCGAGCGCATCGAATTCTCGACTGCTCCCGAGAGGAAGATCAACAACACGCTCCTCGGTTGGAAGACGCTGCCGTTGAGACTGATCCCGGCGTAGAGTCTCCGCTGGTGCGGTCACCTACGCGGTGAAACAATGCCGAACAGGAGCACCAGAGCAACGTCGACCGACCAGAACGCGGGAGGACCATCATGAGCAGAACGATCGGGATCATCGGAGTCGGCGAGATCGCCTCGGCGATTGTCGAGGGCTCGTGTGCGAGCGAGGATCACCCGGGCTTCTTCCTCTCCCCCAGGAATGCGGAGCGTTCGGCACGGTTGGCGAGTGACTTCGACCGGGTCGAGGTCTGTGAGAGCAACCAGGACGTGGTCGATCGCAGCGACCACATCATCGTCTCTGTGCTGCCCCAACAGACCGAATCCGTACTCTCCGCACTCGACATTCCATCCGACCGCACGCTGATCAGTGCGATCGCAGGCGTCTCGGTCGAGGCGCTGTCTCCGCTGCTGCCGCAGAAGCCCTCAATCGTGAGGGTCATCCCCCTGCCGCCTGTACGAGAGCGCCAAGGCGTCACTGCCGTTTATCCCGATCACCCCCAGGTCGAAGAGTTCTTCGACGTCCTCGGCGGCACCGTCGTCGCGGAAACGGAGCAGCTCTTCAGCACGCTGTCGGCTACGACCGCGACGATGTCGGCCTACTACGCCTATCTCCAAACGATCGCCGACTGGCTCGTCAGTCAGGGGTGGGACAGGGGTGATGCCGATCGCATCGTCCGCGGGCAGTTCGCCGGCCTGGGCAACAAGCTCTCAACGACCGATTCCTCGTTCGCAGATCTCGTCGCCGGGCACGAGACCCCCGGCGGACTCAACGAAATGCTTCACCGAGAGTGGATGGACGAGAATAACGTTGCCGCGCTCTCGACCTCTCTCGACCGCGTCTTCGCCCGAGTGACCGGCAAGGACTGAGGACTCCGCAGCAACGCACTGTGCTCGCCGGCCCTCTGCGATCACCGCTGGAACGGATCCGAGGATCGCCGAGGTGCCCCGCAGGATGGGATTCTGCGAATGCAGAATTCGCTAGAATCAGCCTATGCCGCAGCACTCCCCGATCACAGTCTCGAT
>NZ_JAKDJU010000250.1 GCF_030453725.1 Brevibacterium picturae | reverse complement strand
ACCTAGTTTCAGGCTTCTCTGTACCTAGTTCTGCTCGATGGTGATCGTTCCGGTGTCGGCGCTGACCGAGACCGGGATGATCGTCTTGCCGTCGGCGTCCCTGGAATCCTTCGACGCATCGAACTTCTTGAGGTCCTTGGCCAGATCCACGCTGCCCTGATTCGAGTTCGCGTTGATGCGGTAGAAGAGGTCCTTGGCGTCGTCGGCATTTTCGTCATCATCCTTGGCAGCGGCAGCCTCGGCGGCCATCTTCTCCTGGGCTAGGTCCAGACGCGGCAGACGGATGTCGATCGTGCCTTCGTCGGCCTTGGCGACGATGCCGGACATCGGCACCATGTCGTTGGAGAAGTCGAGGTCGATCGTCCCTGTCGAGGTCACGGCGTCGACATGGTCACGCACGTTGAGGTTCACTGCATCGATGGTGCCCACGTCGGTCTTGGATTCGATGGTGCCGAAGGTTCCGCTCAACTGCGTCATGCCGTAGTCCGTCGAAGTCTGCAGAGTCTCTGCCGAACCGCTGACCTCAACAGCTCCGCCGTCTGTCTTCGCTACGATCTCGTGGTAGTCACCCGTAATGTTGATGGCGCCGAAGCCACCGTTGAAGTCAAGCTTCATCTGCTTCGACGTCTGTGCGGGGAGGATGACCTCGATCTGGGAGTTCTCGAGGTGTCGGTGCTCGTCGACGGACACAGTCGACGAGTTGCCTGACCCTCTCACCTGCAACTTCGGCGCCTCGTCCTTCGGCCCGGTGGCGTTGAGCCTGACCGATGGCTCAGCCGTGTCGGCGGTCTTGACGACGACCGAGGCACTGGTGTCGAGGACGAAGTTCAGGTCTGTGACCGAGGCCGGCAGCGGTTTCGTGACTTCGAGTTTCGTGTAGTTCAGACGTGAGGCTCCGTGAGCGACGCTGAAGGCGATGGGAATGAGGAGGACGACGAGAGCGGCGATCGTGATGATGACACGCATGCTCGTGCGGGTGGATTCGCTGACGTGAACTGTGGCAGGCATTCTATGCTCCGAGGAATGTGAGGACGGCGAGGATGCGTCGGTTGTCCGAGGTGTCGGCGGTGAGACCGAACTTGGTGAAGACCGAGCTGATGTGTTTCTCAACTGCTCCGGCACTGAGGTAGAGGATGCGGGCGATCGCGGCATTCGATTTGCCCTCGGCCATGAGCTGGAGGACTTCGAGTTCGCGCGGACTCAAGGTTGAGAGCCCGTCCTTCTTGCGCGTGCGCACCAGGATCTGCGAGACGACTTCAGGGTCTAGGACCGTGCCGCCGGAAGCGACCTCGTCGACAGCTGCGAGGAAGTCCTCCACATCCGCGACCCGGTCCTTGAGCAGGTATCCGAAGCCACCGGTGTTCTCTGCGATGAGTTCGGATGCGTACTGCTCCTCCACGTATTGGCTGAACACGAGCACCTTGACGTCGGGGTTCTGTTTGCGGATGAGCACGGCGGCGCGGATTCCTTCGTCGGTGAACGTCGGCGGCATGCGCACGTCGATGATGGCGAGATCCGGCGGACTGTTGTGGACTGTCGCGAGGAGCTCGCTGGCATCGGGGACCGCCGCGATCACCTCGTGCCCGGCATCGACCAGAAGCCTCTCGAGTCCGGCTCGCAAGATGGCAGAGTCTTCGGCAATTACGATGCGCATGGCACCTCCACAACGACAGTAGTTGGCCCGCCTGCGGGGCTGGTCAGATTCAGTGTCCCACGAGCGGCTTCGACGCGATCGACCAAACCGGCGATACCGGTGTGACGACCCGAGCGGTCGATGCGCGCCCCGCCCTGACCGTTGTCGGTGATGACGATCTGGACTCCGGTCTCGATCGGAGCGACGAAGACTCGGGCATGCGTGGCACCCGAATGCTTGGTGATGTTCGTCAGACATTCCGCGACGACGAAGTAGGCCACCGTCTCGGCCTCGCGATCGATGCGTCCGGCCAGGCGGACATCGACCTCGACGGGGATCGTCGAACGCCCTGCCAGAGCAGAGACGGCGGCATCGAGCCCGCGGTCGGTGAGCACCGCGGGATGGATTCCGCGTGCCAACTGACGGAGTTCGTTGACGATGCCCTTCGCCTCGGCGTGGGCCTCGGAGACGAGCTCCTTGGCACGTTCGGGGTCGTTGTCGATCTTCGACTTCGCCATGCCCAAGGTCATACTCATCGCGACGAGGCGGGGCTGGGCTCCATCGTGGAGGTCGCGTTCGATGCGCTGGCGTTCTGCGCCGGCGGCTTCGATCCCGGCCATGCGGGCCCGGTCGAGTTCGGTGACCTCGGCCTGCAGTGCCGCGGTCCGTGCCGGTGGAAGGAGGCTGCGATCCAGCGCCCGATCGAGGTAAGGGGCGAACCACAGGATCGCCACGGAGCTGGCGAGGATGATGAGGGAGCCGATGGCGACGCCGATACGCCCCAACCCGCCGGTGGGTCCGGCGAGGAAGTACGTGGCGATGCCCTCCGGGTTGATGGCGCTGAAGATGCCGATGATTGCGCTGCAGATGCCGGCGATGGTGCCGACGACGATGATTGCACCGAGCAGCATCTTCACATAGTGGTGAGCCGTAGAGCGCCAGAAGGAGCCGGACTTCACGTGCAGCCAGCGGTTGTGGAAGAAGCGAGCGAAACCTGAATCGCGAATGCTGCGCTCGATCCTCGGAACCGGAATCCGGTCGCCGTAGATGAGTTCAGCCCGGTAGCGTTCGAACACGTTCGCGCCCTGCTGGACGACGACCCAGACGATGAGAGCAAGCACGCCGAGGCCGAGCGCGAAGATTCCGCCGATGCCGGTGAACAGCAGGCCGAGCGGAATCCAGGCCCAGATCACTGCCATCACGGCAGAGAGCACGAGGTTCGCGACGCCGACGATTCCGGCTCGCTTGCGTGGCCATTCGATCGGGCCGTCCGCGGGGATCTCGGTCGCCTCGTCGCGTGTGAGAGGCATTGCCCCTGTCACGGGAGCGTAGGTGACGTTCTCCGACTTCGGCTTCTTCCGCCGAGGTGGCTGCATCGGCTGCATCGGGTGATTCGGCATCTGCCCGTTGGGTCCGTAGTTGGGGTAGGTGCGCGGCTGAGAGTACCCCTGGGCGGGGATACCCTGCTGGCTGCGGATGCCCCGGTGGCCTGGGTAACTTGGCTGGCCGGACCCGCCCGGGTGGTTGGGACCAGCGTGGGTCTGCTGAGAGCCGTGGGGCTGGGGGTGCTGGGTCGGGTACGCCG
>NZ_JAKDJU010000249.1 GCF_030453725.1 Brevibacterium picturae | reverse complement strand
ATGTCCGCGGGTGGGAGCGTGAAGAGGGGATTCGTGCCTTCACCGTACGCGAGGCACGCCTCGACTGAGGCTGGTGCCCGAGAGCGGCACCTCGGGGACTCTTGCCAAATAAATGTTAGTGACTAACAGTAAGGGATGAGGCGTTGGCAGCGAACCCATGCAGACCTGCGGCAGGCAGCCCTGGAGCTGTTCGTCGAGGAGGGCTTCGACCAGACCGGCACGGCCCAGATCGCGAAGCGGGCAGGGGTGAGTGAGATGACTCTGTTTCGGCACTTTCGATCGAAGGATGCACTGCTGCTGGAAGATCCTTTCGACCCGCGAATCGCTGAAGCAGTGCGGACCCGTCCCGCAACGGAGTCGCCGCTGTGTGCGGTCGCAGAAGGGATCCGGCAGGCGTGGAATGCTGTCGAAGTCCCAGATGTCGACGACCTGCGGACTCGGCTGACGATCATCGCCGAGGCGACCTCGCTGACTGGATCGCTCGAGCGCAGCAGTGCGGCCACCATCGACGCCATCGCCGAGGCGCTGATGAGCCGGGAGGTCGATCGCTCTGCGGCCAAGATCGCAGCGGCCGCGGTGATCTGTGGGCTCAGCACCGCTCTGCTCGACTGGGCCGAGCGTGGTCAGACCGAGCTCGACACCGTCATCAATCACGCACTGAATGTGCTGGGTGGACGCTGAGATGCTTGAATTCAAGGCCGTCGACCACCGGTTCCGCAGTGGGGCCGGTGTGACCGACTTGTCCTTCGCAGTCCATCCCGGCGAAGTGGTCGCTCTCATCGGGTTGAACGGGGCAGGCAAGACCACACTCATGCGACTCGGGCTGGGAATGCTGCGTCCCCAGGCAGGCGAAGTGCGACTGTTCGACCGTCCCCTGCACCGACTGCCGTCATCAGCGTTCACCGGTGTCGGCGCGCTGGTCGACGTGCCCCTGGCCTACCCGGAGCTCACGACTGAGGAGAACCTGCGCCTGTCCTCGCGGCTGCACGGAGGAACGCCTGCGCAGGTGGCCGCGGCGCTGGAGACTTGGCGGCTGACGGCGCTGGCCGACCGACGGTTCCGGCGCCTGTCCTCGGGCAACCGGCAGCGAGTCGGCCTCGCCGCAGCGATGCAGCACGATCCCCGCATGATCATCCTCGACGAACCGAGCAACGCCCTCGACCCGGCCTCGGTGATCCTGCTGCGTGAGCAGCTGCTGCGCCGGGCGCGGTCGGGTGCCGCGGTCCTCGTCAGCAGCCATCACCTCGACGAGGTGGCCCGTATCGCCGATCGTGTGCTGCTGATGAACGCCGGCCGGTTGATCGGGGAACTCGACACTGCAGGCCCGGACTTGGAAAGGGCCTTCTTCGCCCGTCTCCGGGCCGATGACGAAAGCCGCCAAGGTGAGGGGACAGCATGATGAGGGCTGCGCTGAGCCTCGAATCCTTGAAGCTGCGTCGCTCCCTGGTCGGAGTCATCACGACCTGTGCGCTGCTGGTGGGGACTGTGGTGCTGTTGGCCGGGATCACGTTCGGTGTTGCCCAGCAGCGCAGCGAGCTCGTGACCAAGCTGGGCTCGACGGCACGTCTGGACTGGGCCGGTCTGGTCCCGGCGGCCACCCAGATCATCTCTGTGGGTTCGCTCTTGGGGTTCGGAGTCATGCTGGCGTGGATGTTCGGGCGGGAATTCGCCGATGGAACGATCACCGGACTCTTCGCGCTGCCGGTCAGTCGTGGACGGATCGCTCTGGCCAAACTTGTCGTCTATGCGCTGTGGACCGGGGCGGTCGGTCTGCTTCTGGCATTGGGTGTTCTCTGCCTGGGCCTGGCTTTCGGTTATGGGCTCCCGCCAGAAGGTGTCTGGGCGGGGCTGGTGCGGCTGTGGGTGCTCATGGTTCTCACTGGTCTCATTGCGATCCCGGTCGCCTGGACTGCGACAGTGTGTGGTTCGGTGCTCGCTGGGGTCGGCTGCACGGTCGGGCTAGTCGTCATCGCGCAGGTGACTGCCCTGCTCGGGTTGGGCGGCTGGATGCCCGTGGCCGCACCCGCCCTCTGGGCAATGAGCGATGGGTCCGCCGTGACGGTGGCTCAACTGGGGTTGGTCGTCGTCTTCGCACTGGTCTTCGCCGTGCTCACCGCAGTCAGCTGGGATCGGTTGCAGCTGCGTCGGTGAATCAGCCGTCGATGCTGAGGCGAAAGGGAGTTGTTGTCTTCAATCCCCAGCAGGTGATTCACTGAGAAGGAACGGCAAATGAAGGGGATGGAACGAGTGAGCCTTCCAGACCAGATGACGGCAGCGTTCATCACGGCCACCGGTGGTGTTGGGGCCATCGAGGTCGGCCCTCTGCCTGTGCCCCGGTTGGGCCCGACCGATGTCCTGGTGCGCTTGGAGGCCAGCGAGGTCAATCACGTCGACCTCTTCGTCCGTTCCGGGGCGTATCGCACTCCGCTTCCGTTTCCCTTCGTCATCGGTCGTGATCTCGTCGGGACTGTCGCCGCCACAGGGGAGGCTGTCGACGATTTCGTTGAAGGTGACCGGGTGTGGACCAACAGCCTCGGCCATGCCGGCCGTCAGGGATCCTTCGCCGAATTCTCAGCGGTGCCGACCGAACGGCTGTACGACCTGCCTGAGGGGATCACCCCCACCGAGGCGGCCCCGGTCCTCCACGCGGCCGGTACCGCCTTCATCGGGTTGGTGACCAAAGCTCGTCTGGAGCCGGGGGAGACGATCATGGTCGGATCTGCCAGCGGGGCTGTCGGCATGGCGATCGTCCAGCTCGCTGCGGCAATGGGCGCTCATGTCATCGCCAGTGCCTCGACCGGCGACAGTCAGTGGGTGGCGGACTGCGGGGCGGCGGTCGTCGTCGACAAGCACGCCGAGGATTTCCACCGGCAGATCGAGGAGGCTGCCCCGGACGGAGTCGACGTGTGGTGGGATCCCGCCGGCGGCTATGAGCTCGAATGGATCGTGCCGATGCTGACCCACGGTGGCCTTGTGATCGCGATCGCCGGGATGGACGCAGCACCGACGCTGCCCATCGGACAGCTCTACACCAAAGACGCCAGCCTGCTGGGCTTCGCGATCAGCAATGCTTCGGTCGAGGACCTGGCTGCAGCGGCCAGGGCCATCAATCAGATGCTGGCCACCGGCCGGCTGCAGAGCCGAGTCGGTGCGACATTGTCCCTCGCCGAGGCGGCTCGGGCCCACCGTGCCCTCGAAGAGGGGAGCGTGCGGGGCCGGGTCCTC
>NZ_JAKDJU010000066.1 GCF_030453725.1 Brevibacterium picturae | reverse complement strand
CGTCCTTGTTTTGCTTGAGACACCCTGAGGTGTCCTTATTCCGGAACGAGTTGCACAAGGGCCAGACAGAAGGAGCACAATGGAGTCGTGTTGAAAAAAGACGTGTCACCCCAGCAGCAAACACTCGCGCACGAGGTCGAAGCGGCCGCGACGCGAATTGCCGACTCCGTGATCATGTCCCCCCTGCACATTTCGGAGCGGTTGTCCGCCGCCACCGACTCCACCGTCTACCTCAAACGCGAGGACCTGCAGATGGTGCGGTCGTACAAGATCCGCGGCGCCTTCAACTTCATGCTCCAGCTCGACGAGACCGAGCGTGCTCGGGGAGTCGTCTGCGCCTCGGCAGGCAACCATGCCCAGGGCTTCGCCCGCGCGTGCAAGGAGCTCGGCATCCAGGGCACCATCTTCGTGCCCAAGACCACGCCGAGGCAGAAGATCGAACGCGTCCGCCACTTCGGCGGCGACCGCGTGACCATCGAGATCTCCGGTTCCACCTATGACGACGCCTCGGCGCTGGCCCATCGGTTCGCCGACCGCAATGATGCTCTTCTGGTCTCGGCCTTCGACGACCTGCTCACCATCGCCGGCCAGGGCACGGTAGCCGTGGAGATCGCGGCACAGCTCGAAGCCGACCCCGACTACATCATCGTGCCCGTCGGCGGCGGCGGAGTGGTCTCCGGCATTGCCGCCTATGCGGCCGAGCACATGCCGAACACTGCCATCATCGGCGCAGAACCGGCAGGCGCCGCTTCGATGATCGCGGCCCTCAAGGCCGGACGACCCGTCACTCTGGAGAACATCGACCCCTTCGCCGACGGCACCGCGGTCAAACGCGCCGGCGCACTGACCTACGACATCGTCTCCGACCTCGACGTCGATGTCCGCCCCGTAGCCGAGGGAGCCGTGGCCACCGAGATGCTCTCCATGTATCAGGTCGACGGCATCATCGCCGAGCCCTCCGGCGCCATCGCCTCGGCCGCCATCGGAGCACCGGGAACCGGCAAGCCGGTCACCATCGAGCCGGGATCGACCGTTGTGTGTCTGGTCTCCGGCGGCAACAACGACATCTCCCGCTATCCGGAGATCCTCGAGCGCTCGCTCGTCCACGAGGGCCTCAAGCACTACTTCATCGTCGACTTCCCACAGGAGCCCGGCGCGCTGCGACGCTTCCTCAACGAGATCCTCGGCCCCGAGGACGACATCGCGATGTTCGAGTACGTCAAACGCTCCGACCGCGAGACCGGGCCCGCCTTCGTCGGCATCGAGCTCGGCAATGCCGAGGACCTGCCGAACCTGCTCGAACGCATGGACGCCTCACAGATCGAGATCGAACGCGTGCACCAGAACTCGCCCATGTTCCGTCTCTTCGCCTGAGACCCTGCGGGCCTGGTCTCGGACGTGAAGTGACCTCGGCCGAATCTCGGCCGAACCACTAGAGTGGAATCATGCGAGCAATCACGATTTCTGAACCAGGCGGCCCCGACGTTCTCCAGGTCACCGAGGAGCCGACCCCGGACATCGCGCCCGACGAGGTTCTGGTCACCGTTCACGCTGCGGGCGTCAATCGCGCCGATCTGCTGCAGCGCCAAGGATTCTACGATCCACCGGCCGGCGCCACACTGATTCCCGGCCTCGAGGTTTCGGGAACGATCGCGGAACTCGGCTCCGAGGTCACCGGTTGGAAGGTCGGCGACCGCGTCGCGGCCTTGCTCTCCGGTGGAGGATACGCCGAGTCGGTCCCTGTTCCGGCCGGTCAGCTCCTCCCCGTTCCGGACAATCTCGACCTCGCCGAGGCCGCGGGCCTGCCCGAGGTCCTGTCGACCGTGCATTCCAATATCGTCGGCAACGCCAACATCCAGGCCGGGGAATGGCTGCTCGTCCACGGCGGCGGATCGGGAATCGGCACGGCCGCCATCCAGGTCGCTGCGCACCTCGGCGTGAAGATCGTCGTCACCGTCGGATCCGAGCGCAAGGCCGAATTCTGCCGCAGCCTCGGCGCCGATGCCGTCATCAACTACCGCGACGAGGACTTCGTCGAACGCGTCCACGAAATCTGTGTGCGCCCCGACGGCTCCACCGGTGCCGACGTCATCCTCGACATCATCGGTGCGAAATACCTGAAGTCCAACGTCAAGGCCCTCGGCACCGACGGACGCCTCGTCATCATCGGCATGCAGGGCGGCGCGAAGGCCGAACTGAGCATCGCCTCACTCATGCAGCCGCGCAAGTCGGTTGCGGGCACGACGCTTCGGGCACGGCCCAAGGAACAGAAGATCGCAATCGTCACCGAGGTGGCCGCACAGTTGTGGCCGGCCGTGATCACCGGTGACATCCGCCCGATCGTCCATGAGACGATGCCGTTGGCCGAGGTCTCCAAGGCACACACCGCCCTGGAAGAGGGCGCGAGCATCGGCAAGGTGCTGCTCATCGTCGACGAGTCGGCACAGGCTACGGAGTCGGCACAGCACGTCTGAGGTTCGTTGCGGCTGAGGACCAGCACGTCTGAGCCTCAACGCGGGAAGAAGGTACCCGATCATGATCAGCAATCCCGATCAGTCCGAGAACTCGTCCGATCAGTCGACGAGTCCCGCCGGGGAATCCGTCGCGGAGCCTTCGTCTCAGGTCGATGTGTCCTCCCCCGCCAAGGTGATGCGGATCGGGACCATGGTCAAGCAGCTCCTCGAAGAGGTCCGCAGCACCGATCTGGATGAGAAGGGCCGGGAACGTCTGGCGAAAATTCATCGCCGTTCGATCGACGAACTCGAGGACGGTCTGTCCAAGGACCTCATCGACGAGCTCGAACGCCTCGACCTGCCCTTCGACACGAGCGACGGTCCCCCGACCAACTCCGAGCTGCGCATCGCTCAGGCCCAACTCGTCGGCTGGTTGGAGGGACTCTTCCACGGCATCCAGACCGCAATCATGGCCCAGCAGGCGATGGCGAAACAGGAACTCGCCGACCACGGACAGCTGCCACCGGGCATGGTGGCACCCGGCGCTGCTCCGGGTACGGCAACACGCGGGCAGAGCCACGACGATTCCGATGACCGCGGCACAGGCAACTACCTGTGAAGAACATCTTCTCCGGGCTGAAGAAGCCGGGCGGCTCCTCGCGCCGAGGCCCTGACCAGCAGTTCGGCACGGGGCTCTGGCGCCATAACCGCGACAGGTTCATCCGCGCCGTCGACCGCTACTACACCACCTCGGTGGCCATCCACGAGCTTCCCGCCGGTGGGCAGGAATCGGCAACCGACGCGAACACGATCATCGACGGGACTCTCCACCTCAACGATCTGGTGCCGATCGTCGATGAGATCACCGCCTGGCTGCACAGCCACCACCCCGTCTCCGGACAGGTCGTTCCCGGCCACACCCGCAATGCTGTCAGTGACACCCCTGAACTGCTGACCAAGGCCTCATCGAAGGTCGCCGAGGCGGTGCTCGCGGCATCGATGGCTCGCACAGAACTCGTCGCCGGCAGACCGATCGGCCCCAGCGCCCTGGCGACCGAGCGGTTCATCACCGATGCCACCGAACTGCTCGAGCGCGCCCAGGACAATCTTTCATGACACCGCCGGAGGACTTCGACCTAGGACTCGTCGCCAGCGATATCGACGGCACGCTCCTGCTGGACTGGAAGCCCATCTCCACGGCCACCATCGACGCAATCCACCGCTGCCAGAACATGGACATCCCCTTCGTCCTCGTCACCGGCAGGCCGATCAGATGGCTGGAAGCAATCGCCGCTCAGATCCCCGACCTGGGCCGCGTCATCTGCCTCAACGGGGCAGTCGTCTACGACATCGCCTCGGCGAGTGTGATTTCGGCGCACACCATCGAGTTCACCGAGGTCGAGAAGATCATCGCCACGATCACCGCGTCCCATCCGGAGGCACATTTCGCGTTCGAGACCCTCACCGGCGGTCTCGTGGACAAGAACTTCATCTCGCGCAATCCTCGGCAGGCCCACGTGATGGACGACCTGTCGGAGCTGGCCACGCGTGATGTCGTGAAGATCCTCGTCAGCATCGGCTCCGACGATTCGGAGGCTCTCCACGATCTGCTCGACCCCCTCGTCGCAGCGGACTGCCATGCTTCGTTCTCCGACCCGGTCAACGGCCTCGTCGAGCTGGCTCCGGCCGGCGTCACGAAGGCGAAGACGCTGGAGGAACTGTGCGACCACCTCGGCGTGGCCCGCGAACAGGTGATGGCGTTCGGGGACATGCCCAATGACATCGAGATGCTGACCTGGGCCGGCCACGGCGTCGCCATGGGCAACGCCCTGCAGTCGGTCAAGGAGATTGCGGCCGCCGTCACCGCCGCGGTCGACGAGGATGGCGTCGCACGGTATCTGGGTGCTGCCCTCGACGCCCACCCTGCCTCCGGCCCCGGCTGAAAATACCCGACGTCACTTCAACATTTGGGGCGCCAGCGCCGGGCCGCCTCGGTCCCAGCAACCTTTACGACGCTGAGCAACCCCAGTATTGGTTGCTCAATGCCCGAAGGGTTGCTGAAAGGCAGTGCAGAAGCGATCAGGCGTGGGTGTCGCGGGATCCTGAGAGTGAGAGTACCGCGGGATCGAGGTCGAAGTAGTCGACGAGGGCAACGGCCAGACCGTCGTCGTCGACCGACTTCGTCACGACCGAAGCGTGCTGCTTGAGCACGTCCTTCGACTGGCCCATGACGATCGCGTGGTGGACCCATTCGATCATTTCGATGTCGTTGAGTCCGTCACCGGCGCCGATGCTCAGCTCGTGGTCGATTCCGAGTTCCGATTCGACGAGTTCGAGGCCGCTGGCCTTCGAGACCCCGTCCGGCGCGATGTCGAGCCAGTTGCTCCAGCCCACCGAATAGCTGACTTCGTGGAGACCGAGACGATCGACAGCCTCGGCGAATTCCTCCGCAGTGCCGTTGACCTCGCGCATCACGATACGGGTGGCGCGCTTGCCGAGGAGCTGCTCGAAGTCGACGATGTCGAGCGTGTCCGATTCTGCGAGCTCGCCCGCGGGGAACGGCCCCGAGGCCCACCGATGCAGGTCGGGGTCCTCGACGAGGAACAATGCGTTCGGCAGTGCTTCGTGCATCTTCTCCAGCGCATCCTTGGGGTCGAAGGACACGACATGGTGCATTTCCCAGCCCAATGGCAGAGCCGGGTCGAGCTTGACGACGACGGATCCGTTCGAGCAGACGACGAACCCTTCCTTGAGTTCGAGTGCGTGCACGACCTCGAGCGCTCCGGGCAGTGCCCGCCCGGTGGAGATGACCAGGTGATGGCCCGCCTCGGCGAGTTGTGTCAGGACCTGACGGACAGGGTCGGACAGTGAACCGTCGTAGTTGACGATGGTGCCGTCGATGTCGAGCGCAATGAGGTGTTTGGGCAATTTCTCTCCAAGCGTGGGGATCGTGGCTTCAGTAACGCGGGCCCTCTGGTCCCTGCGCGACCATGCCGCCGAGGTAGGGGCGCAGTGCCGCGGGGACCGTGACCGAGCCGTCGGCCTGCTGGTGGTTCTCCAGGATCGGGACGAGCCAGCGGGTGTTGGCCATGGTTCCGTTGAGTGTGGCGACGGGGCGGGTGGCGCCGTCGTAGCGCTCGCGAACCTGCAGGCGGCGGGCCTGGAAGGTCGTGCAGTTCGAGGTCGAAGTCAGTTCGCGGTAGGTCTCCTGCGTCGGCACCCAAGCTTCGCAGTCGAATTTGCGGGCCGCGGAGTCGCCGAGGTCGCCGGCTGCGGTGTCGATGACGCGGTAGGGCAGCTCGCACAGGCCCAGCATCTTCTCCTGCAGGGACAGCATACGCTCGTGCTCGGCCTCGGCGTCTTCGACCTCGACGTAGGCGAACATCTCGACCTTCTGGAATTGGTGGACGCGGATGATTCCGCGGGTGTCCTTGCCGTAGGAGCCGGCCTCGCGGCGGTAACAGGAGGAGATTCCGGCGTAGCGCAGCGGACCGTCGGACAGGTCGACGATCTCGTCCATATGGAAGCCGGCCAGGGGCACTTCGGAGGTGCCGACGAGGAACAGGTCATCGGCTTCGAGTCGGTAGATCTCATCGGCGTGCTCGCCGAGGAAACCGGTGCCGCGCATGACTTCGGGCTTGACCAGTGTGGGTGTGATGGTCGGGATGAAATCGGCTTCCTCGGCCACGTCGCGGGCCAGGTTGAGCAGAGCCATCTCGAGCTTGGCGCCGAATCCGGTGAGGTAGTGGAAGCGCGAACCTGCGACCTTGGTGCCACGGGCGGTGTCGATGGCCTTGAGCGTCTCACCGATCTCCAGGTGGTCGGCCGGCTCGAAGCCGTCGGTGCTGAAGTCGCGCGGTTCGCCGACGGTCTTCAGGGTCACGAAGTTCTCTTCGCCGCCGGAGGGGATGCCCTCGACGATGAGGTTCGGGAGCTTGCCGGCAAGCTTGTCGAATGCGAAGGTGGCTTCCTCAGACTCGGATTGGAGGGCCTTGACCTTGGCAGACTTCTCTTTGCCTTCGGCGATGAGCGCAGGCTTGTCCTCTTTCGGTGCTTTCGCGATCTGAGAGGAGAAGGACTTCTGATCTGCGCGCGCGTCCTCGTATGCCGTGATGGCTGAGCGGCGTGCGGAATCCGCAGCGATGACTTCGTCGACGAGGTCGACGGACGAACCGCGGGCCTCCTGCGATGCCTTGAACAGGTCCGGGTTTTCTCTGAGAAGCGCTAGATCGATCACCCTCTCAGCTTAACGGCACGCGATGGTTTTCGACATTCGGGTGCCCCTGCGGAGGGTGACCAGCTCGCTCCCAAGTTGAACACTGTAAATTTGAGACATGACCGTCGCTTTGGATCCCCTGATGATGTGGTTTGTCATCGTCGGCATTGTCGTGGCGCTGCTCGTCGCGTTCTTCCTCGGCCGCCGCACCGGAGCCCTGCGCGCCCTCAAACGCGTTCGGCAGTCCGGCCACGGGACGAACGCCGGCTGGTCCGAGACTGAGAACTCAGGCCGCTACCGGGCCGCGCTCATCGTCAATCCGACCAAGACCGATGTCCGTAATCTGGCCTCGACCGCCGAGGCGATCTGCCGTTTCGAGGGCTGGAGCCCACCGCTGGTCATCGAGACGACTGTCGACGACTCCGGCGAAGGCGCCGCGGTCCGCGCACTTGACGAGGGGGTCGACGTCATCATCGCTGCCGGCGGTGACGGCACCGTCCGCGCCGTCGCCTCGGCGCTGGCCGGGACATCCACCCCGATGGGAATCGTTCCGCTGGGGACGGGGAATCTGCTGTCGAGGAACCTCGACCTCATCCTCGACAAGACCGAATGGGCGCTGCGGATCGCACTGTGGGGCCGTAATCGGGAGATCGACGTCGGAACCGCCAAGGTCGCCGAGGAGGGGGACACCCACCTCTTCACCGTGATGACGGGGCTGGGCTTCGATGCGGCTGTTATGGCCGATACCAATTCCGACCTCAAATCCCGGCTCGGGTGGCTGGCCTACGTCGAGGCTGGTTCCCGGAAACTCGTCGGTCGGCCCAGCCATGTGAAGGTGACCTTCGATGACGACGACCGGATCTCGGCACGCGTGCGGTCGGTGCTCGCAGGCAACTGCGGGAAGCTGACGGGCGGTATCCAGCTGCTGCCGCAAGCGGTCGTCGACGACGGGCTGCTCGACGTCCTCATCGTCAGCCCGAAGAACCTGGGCCAGTGGGTGGGCGTCCTCGCATCCGTATTGGGCCGTCAGACCTCGAAGGGTCTGCACACGAATATCAGGAAGTGCCAGAAAGTCGTCATCGAAACCGGCGAGGAGCTCGACGTGCAGCTCGACGGTGACCCGATCGGCCGGTCGGGGTATCTGTCGATGGAGGTCATGCCCTCTGCGCTGACCGTTCGCGTGCCCACCGTTGAGCAGCGCAAGCAGATCCGCGCGGAGGCCTGGCCCGTCTGAGAGAGCGGCTACTGGCCGGTCACATCACAAGGGTGTTTCAGCACGCCTTTTTCATTCATCAAAGTGTTACCGCGTTTTGGGCTGAACAAAACGTACATAAGTAGTTTCGGGAATTCCCTGTGCCTAGGATGTCTGTCAGATGTGCACCCCCTCACACTCTCAAGATTGAAGGCACTGACAATGAAGAAGCTCGTTCTCGCACCGGCTGTCGCCCTTGCATTCACAGGTCTGGTGGCCGCCCCAGTCGCCGCCGCTGAAACTCCCTCAACCCAGTCCGACTCTGCATTGACAGAGGCCGAGCAGCTGAAGAAGGACAAGGAAGAGGCTGCGAAAGCCGAAGCCGACAGGATCGCCAAGGAAGAAGCTGCTCAGAAGAAGGCCGAAGAAGAAAAGAAGAAGGCCGCCGAAAAAGAGGCAGCAGCTAAGAAAGCCGCCGCGAAAGAGGCCGCTGACAAAAAAGAAGCTGCCGAGGAAGCCGCCGACAAGAAGGAGGCGGACGAGAAGGCCGACGACGCCAAGGATACAGAGAAGCCTGCACCCAAGGACGACGATTCCAAGGACTCGGACGACTCCGACGCCAAAGACGACGACAAGAGTAAGGGCTCGGAAGATTCCGAGGATCCTGAGGACGAAGTCGAGAAGATCGATGCTGACCTGAAGGTCGCTGAATCTTCGGTTTCGGCCGAAGAGCTCGCGTCAGCAGGCGTCAAGGTCACCGTGACCGGCCTCGAAGAGGGCGACAAGCTCACGACCTCCGGCCTCTCGGCACCCGCAACAACCGTCACTGCCGACGGCAGCAAGTCGCTCACCCTCGACTACTCCGGGGATGCCGAGGACCTCAAGGAAGGCACGAAGAGCTTCTCCGTCAAGGTCCAGCGCGCAGGAGTTGCGGCACAAAACCTCAGTGGCTCGACGAAAGTTGTCGAGACCCAGGCAGCAATTGATTCCGAATTGACCGTTGACCCCGAAGAGATCACCGCCGAGGACCTCGCCAACGAGGACAAGGGAGTCCAGGTCACCGTTACCAACCTCGAAGAAGGGGATACCGTCACCGATGACCTGACTGGCGAACCCAGGACTGTCGACGCGGATGGCGACTTCACCTTCGGCGTCTACTACGACGGCCCGCCTGAGGACCTCGAAGAGGGGCCGGTCCGCGTAGAGGCAACAATCGATCGTAAAGGTGAAGAGTCCGAGACTCTCACCGGCGGAATCAACGTCGTTGATGAGGTTGACCCGCAGCTCTCGCTCTCGACTGATGAGATCAGCGAAGACGACTTCAACGAGAACGGACTCGAGGTCACAGGTGAGGGCTTCACCCCCGGCGGCACGGTGGAGCTGCATAGCAAGCCAGATGGAGCCCAGTCGTCATTCGTCCACAACGAACTCACTGCTGACGAAGACGGCAAGATCAGCGGCACCGTCAAGCCTCCCGAGGGCGGCCTCGATCCCGGCCCGTATACCTTGTTCGCCGTCGACGTCGATACCGACGAAGCCTCGAACCGCGCCTCCTTCACCATCACCGAAGATGACACAGTTGACCCGATCGATGCCTCACTGACGGTCGTTCCCAAGGCGATCACTGCAGAGGATCTCTCGGACCCCGACAGGGGCGTGACAGTCACTGTCACGGGCGTGAAGAAGGGTGACACGCTCACCGACTCCCTGACCGGCGACGCGAAGATGGTTGAGGCCGATGGGGCATTCGAGTTCACCCTCTACTACCAAGGCAACCCGGACAGCCTCGAAGAGGGCAAGGTGCCGTTCACAGTCACCATCGACCGCGAAGGCACCGAATCGGAGACCCTGAACGGCAACATCAACGTCGTCGCCGAAGACAAAGAAGATGGCGATGACGGAAACGGTGGCGACGACGGCAAGGACGGAGACACCCCAGAGGCTCCTGCAGAAGCATCGTTCTCGGTCTCACCGAAGACACTCGAAGCAGCCGACTTCGCCAACGACAAGAAGGGCGTCACCCTCGCAGTCGAGAACTGCGAACCCGGTGCGGATGTGCACTTCGCGGTGACACCCAAGGGCATCCAGGTCACCGCGTATGAGAATACGGTCAAGGCTGATGACGAAGGCAAGGCTTCGGTCAATGTCTTCGGCACCTCCGACAACGTCTCGGCATACGTCGGCTCCTACACGGCCAGTGCGACGTGCGGCGATGACTCCATGAAGGAATCGTTCACAGTTACAGCCGGCGCGAACGGTGGCGGCAGTGATGACGGCAACGGCGGCAATGGCGGCAGCGAGCTGCCGCGCACCGGTGCAGACCTCGGCGGTCTCGCCTCGGGAGCGATGCTCCTCCTCGTCGGTGGAGCTGCAATCGCGATGACCGGTCGCCGCAAGAAGGTCGGACAGTCGCCTTCCGATTTCTGATCAGGCACCCCGAGTGATCGCTCAAGGCGAGTGATCATGTGATCGCTTGAATGGGTGTGGCCCCGACTTCGGTCGGGGCCACACCCATTTTCGACTGTTCTGCCGCTATTCGGCTGGCCTTCCCGGCCAAGCCAGCCGACGACACCTGTCCCCGATCTGTACAACAGTTGTGAACACAACGACCACAACTATGCACGTTGTGACTATTTCATTATTGTTACCTGCGTAGGAGATCATTCTCAGCTGTAAGAACGAAGGACACTATGAAGAAGCTTGCACTCGCCCCCGCAGTGGCCCTGGCCATCACCGGCCTCGCCGCATCCCCCGTAATGGCTGCACCCTCAGCCCCTTCCGCCGACGCCTTCGGACAGACCAACATCCAGGTCAGCCAAAACGACAGCCAGGCGGAAGAAACCGAATCCGCTACAGATAGTGACGACGAGCAAGCGGCCCTCGAAGCTACTGTTTCCGTTTCGCCGAACACCATCAGCCAGACTGACTTCGCTGATATGGACAAGGGCGTCAAGGTCACTGTTTCAGGCCTCGATGCAGGCGACACCGTAACCGACAATGCGTCCTTCGACGAGGGCGAATCGATTACCGCCGAAGGCGACACCGTCGAGTACACCATCTACAACGTGACCGGCGATCCTGCGGCTATAGATCCTCAGGTCTTCAACTTCACCGTAACAGTCACCCGCGGCGAAGACACGCAGGAGATCCCAGCTGAATTCGAGGTCACCGGCGCCGAGGAAGAACCAGAAGAGCCAGAGGCACCCGAGGTCGACCCGAAGGTCTCCGTCAACACCGATGAGATCTCGGTCTCCGACCTCGAGGAGAACGGCCTCGAGTTCACCGGCGAGGGCTTCACTCCCAACAGTGCGGTCACCATTATCGGTGCAGCCTCTCAGTCACCGTTCTACCAGGACGAAGTCACCGCCGACGAAGACGGCAAGATCAGCACCACCGTCACGGCACCCGACAGTGGCCTCGAGCCCGGCGATTACTCGGTCTACGCTGTGGACACCGAGACCGAACAATCCTCGAACTACGCCAAGTTCACCGTCACCGAAGACGAGACCGAAGAGCCGAAGCCGACCACCCCGGCGGCCGAAGCCGAGCTGACCGTCTCACCAGAGACCATCAACGCCGCTGACTTCGTCAAAGAGGATCAGGGCGTCACCCTGGCAGTCGAGAACTGCGAGCCCGGCTCGGACGTCCATTACGTGGTCACCCCCAAGGGCAACTCGAACGTCACCGCCTACGACAACACCGTCCAGGCTGACGACGAGGGCAATGCCTCGGTCAACGTCTACGGCACCTCTGCCAATGACCCGTCAGCCTACCTCGGCGATTACGACGTCACCGTCACCTGTGGTGACGACGAGATGACCGGAGCATTCACGGTCGGCGAAGACGCCAATGCCGGCGGCAGCGACGGAAACGAGGACGGCAACGGAGACAACGGCGATGAAGACGGAAACGGAAACGGTGGCAGCGAACTGCCCCGCACCGGTACCGAGCTCACCGGTCTCGTCGGCGGCGCGGCACTCCTCCTCATCGGTGGAGCCGCAGTCACGATGACCATGCGCCGCAAGAAGGTTGCTCAGGATCCTGCAGAGATCTGATCCCATGACCTGAACCGGAGAGATCCGGTCCGAGCCACACCCAGTGACCGGATATGACGAAGGGGCGATTCCTACGGGAATCGCCCCTTTGTCGTTTCATGATTCGAGCTGCTGTGTACCGTTCCCGTGGGCGACGGACAGTGGACGCGCTCAGATCAGCGACGCCGATACCTGCTGTAGAGGACCATCGCGCCCGGCTCGGGCTGTCCCTGCGGGCGCCTGCCTCGCGAGATCGAGACGACGTCACCACCGGTGCTGCCTGCTGCGAAGACGCGTGCTTCACGTTCCTTCGCTGACATCCGAGACCTGACTTCTGTCTCCAGCTCCTCGTTCCGCGACTTGAGCGCATCGACCTGGTTCTGCAGGTCGATGATCTTCTTGACGCCCACCAGGTTCACGCCCTCGTCCTGCGAGAGCTGCTGGATCAGCCGGAGCTTGGCGATGTCTCGCCCCGAGTAGCGGCGACCTCTGCCGGCGGTGCGCTCCGGGATGACGAGTCCTAGCCGGTCATACTGTCGCAGGGTCTGCGGATGCATTCCTGCGAGGTCCGCCGCCACCGAAATGACGTACACCGCTGCACTGGACGATATGTGCATCGTGCTTCACCGCCTCAGCTGGCCCTGGCTTTGTCGAGCAGGCCGTCCCGCGGGTCCTCATTCTCAGTCGCCGAGCGGAACGATTCGACAGCTTCTTTGGCTTCCTTCGACAGGTTCTGCGGCACAACGATCTCCGCGGTCACCAGCAGGTCACCGGTGCCTTTCTTCGACTTCACGCCCTTGCCGCGCACACGCATGGTCCGCCCCGAAGGTGTGCCCGCAGCGATCTTCATCGTCACCGGCATTCCGTCGAGCGTCGGCACCTTGACCTCGGCACCCAGGGCAGCCTCGTCGAAGCTGACCGGCAGGTCCATCCGCAGGTTGTCACCATCACGGGCGAACACGGGATGCGGCTTGACCTTGATCGTGAGGATCACGTCGCCGGCCTCGCCGCCATTGGGACTGGTCTTGCCCTTGCCCGCCAGCCGGATCTTCTGCCCGTCCTTGACGCCGATCGGCGTCCGCACGGTCAGAGGCTTCCCGCCCGGCATGTTCAGCTTCACCGAGGCGCCGTTGATGGACTCCGTGAAGGACAGTGTGGTGCTGGATTTGATGTCGCCGCCCTTGACGGGTGGCGAATAGCCGCCGCCGAAACCACCGCCGCCGCCTCCGCCGAAGCCGTTGAGCAGGTCGGCGAGGTCAGGGGGCACGTCTCCCCCGCCACCGCCGTAGGGCGAGCGGGTCCGTGTCCGTCCGCCACCGCCGAAGAGGTCGGAGAACACATCGTCGAATCCGCCGCCGGCACCGCCTCCCGGCCCACCGGAACCGGTGAACCTGGCGCCGCCGCCCATGGCGCGGACCTGATCGTACTGTTCACGGGAATCCTTGTCGGACAGCACCTGATGCGCCTGACCGAGCTCTTTGAATTTCTCCTCGGCCTTGTCGTCGCCCGGGTTCGCGTCCGGATGGTATTTGCGCGCCAGCTTGCGATAGGCCTTCTTGATCTCTGCGTCGGAAGCATCCTTGGAGACACCGAGGGTCTTGTAGAAGTCCTTCTCGAACCAATCATTCTGAGGACCGGTATTCACCTGGCACCTCCTTCCGTGTCTTCTTCATCAGTGTATTCAATTGTCTCCTCACAATCCGCAACCCCGGGATTGTCACCCCGGATGATCCGGACCGCCGCCGAGGTGGTCCCTGGCGCACAGCGTCAGTTCACTGACGCTGTGACCGCGGGGCCACCTCGGCGAGGGTGTGGTTCTCAGTCCTCCGGCTGCTGCACGCCGACGCGTGCGGCACGGATGACTCGGTCGCCGAGGCGGTAGCCCGGCTGCATGACCAGGAAGACGGTCGGGGTCTCGACCTCGTCCGACGGCTGCTGCATGAGTGCCTCATGCAGTCGCGGATCGAACTCGTCGCCGACCTCACCGTACTGCTCGACGCCGATCTTGTTCAGCGAGTCGATCAGCTTGTTCACGTGGGTCTCGAAAGGCCCGGTGACGTCACCGTTCTCCTGCGCCAGGCGCACTTCGTCGAGCACGGGGATCAGGGCCTCGACGGCCTTGATCGTGCCACCGGTCGCTGCCCGCTCGCGTTCGCGATCGGCCCGCATCCGGTAGGCGGCGTACTCAGCGTTGATGCGCTTGAGATCGGCCAGGTGCGCTGCGGCCTCAGTTCCCGGTGCGGGTTCAGGAACCTCTTCGCCCTCTGCGGCCTCGGTGTCGTTCAACGTCGAGGCATCGGTCGGGATGTCCACGCCGAGATCACTGGCATCAGCCAGGTTGTCCTCGGCGCCCTGGACGTCGTCGGCACCGTCGGCACCAGCGGCGTCATTCGCAGCGTTCGCCTCACCGGCCTCCGCCGAGTCCGACGCTGCGTCGGACTCTGGACGGATCTCACCGGTGTCCGGATCGATGCGGCGCTTGTCGCTGAAGGTGAAGCCTGGCTCCTCGGACGACGGATCGTTGCCCTCGGCAGTCATTACTTCTTCTCCTCGTCCTCTTCGTCGACAACCTCAGCGTCGACGACATCGTCGTCGGCGCTTGCATCGGCATCGCCGGCAGCCTCTTCACCAGCGGCACCTTCGGCACCTGGCTGGCTGTAGATGGCTTCGCCGATCTTCTGCTGGTTCTCGACGAGCTTGTCGTAGGCCGACTTCACGGCGTCGTCGTCTTCACCCTTGAGGGCTTCCTTGACAGCCTCGACGTCCGAGTTGATCTCGGTCTTGACCTCTTCGGGCAGCTTGTCCTCGTTGTCGGTGACGAGCTTCTCGGTCTGGTAGGCGAGGTTCTCCGCATTGTTGCGAGTGTCAGCGGCCTCACGGCGCTGCTTGTCCTCTTCTGCGTGCTCCTCGGCCTCCTGGACCATGCGGTCGATGTCTTCCTTCGGCAGTGCGGAACCGCCGGTGATCGTCATCGACTGCTCGGTGCCGGTGCCCTTGTCGGTCGCCGACACGTGCACGATGCCGTTGGCGTCGATGTCGAAGGCGACCTCGATCTGCGGCACGCCACGAGGGGCCGGAGCGATGCCGGTCAGCTCGAAGGTGCCGAGGTTCTTGTTGTCGCGAGTGAACTCACGCTCACCCTGGAACACCTGGATCGAGACAGAGGGCTGGTTGTCCTCGGCCGTGGTGAAGGTCTCCGAACGCTTGGTCGGGATCGGGGTGTTGCGCTCGATGAGCTTGGTCATCACGCCGCCCTTGGTCTCGAGTCCGAGCGAGAGCGGGGTGACGTCGATGAGCAGAACGTCCTTGCGTTCGCCCACGAGGACACCGGCCTGCACTGCTGCGCCGATGGCCACGACCTCATCGGGGTTGACGCCCTTGTTGGGCTCCTTGCCTCCGGTGAGTTCGGTGACGACCGTGGACACGGAGGGCATACGGGTCGAACCGCCGACGAGAACGACGTGGTCGATGTCCTTGACGGACACGCCTGCGTCCTTCATGACAGCGTGGAACGGAGCCTTGGTGCGCTCGAGGAGGTCCTTGGTCAGGTCCTCGAATTTCGCCCGGGTCAGGGTCTCATCCAGGTGGATGGGTCCGTTCTCGCTCATCGACAGGTACTGCAGCGAGATGTTCGTGCTGGTGGCCGAGGAGAGTTCCTTCTTGGCCTGCTCCGATGCTTCCTTCAGACGCTGCAGAGCGGTCGCGTCCTTGCTCAGGTCGACGCCGTATCCGTTCTTGACCTCGCCGACAAGCCAGTCGACGATGCGCTGATCCCAGTCGTCGCCGCCGAGGCGGTTGTCGCCCGAGGTGGCACGGACCTGAATCGTGGAGAAGTCGTCTTCGTCCTTGCTGACTTCCAGCAGCGAGACGTCGAAGGTACCGCCACCGAGGTCGAAGACGAGAATGAGTTCATCTTCCTTGCCGCGCTCGAGGCCGTAGGCAAGAGCAGCAGCGGTGGGCTCGTTGATGATGCGCGAAACGTTGAGTCCGGCAATCTCACCGGCATCCTTCGTGGCCTGACGCTCAGCGTCGTTGAAGTATGCGGGAACGGTGATGACTGCGTCGGTCACGTCTTCCTGCAGGTATTCCTCAGCGTCGTGCTTGAGCTTCTGCAGGATGCGGGCCGAAACCTCAGGGGCCGACATCTTCTTGCCGCCGATTTCGGTGGACCAATCGGTTCCCATGTGACGCTTGACCGAAGCGACGGTGTTCTTGATGTTGGTGACGGCCTGGCGCTT
Organism: Brevibacterium picturae; assembly: GCF_030453725.1. Lineage (GTDB taxonomy): Bacteria > Actinomycetota > Actinomycetes > Actinomycetales > Brevibacteriaceae > Brevibacterium > Brevibacterium sandarakinum_A. Next base: position 190 of record NZ_JAKDJU010000066.1, on the reverse strand, counting down.
GGCGATTTCGCCGACCAGGGAGTCACCGTTCTTGTTGACAGCGACGACGGATGGGGTCGTGCGACCGCCTTCCGCGTTCGCGATGACCTTGGGGTCACCGCCTTCGAGGACTGTGACGACGGAGTTCGTGGTTCCGAGGTCGATTCCAACTGCACGTGCCATAACGTTGTCTCCTTACATATCGTGAGTA
>NZ_JAKDJU010000065.1 GCF_030453725.1 Brevibacterium picturae | reverse complement strand
CTGCCGGGTCTTTTGGCCCAGCAGGTGCGTTGACGGATGCAACAACCATGACCACTTTATTCCCAAACGACCCCGTCCATCCAAACGTGCAGGCCAAATCAGCCGATGAGTAAGAAATATCTCGAGAAAAAGTATCTTTGTGCCAAAGAATCTTGATCTGGACGTAAAATCGGATCATGGACGAGGTTGATCGGATTGTCGCGGCGTGGCGCCACGAGCGCCCGGACCTCGATGTCTCTCCGATGGAAGTACTCTCTCGCGTCTCCCGACTGGCTCGCCAATTGGACCTGGCGCGGAAGTCGAGCTTCAGCGAATACGGCATCGAAGGCTGGGCATTCGACGTGCTCTCTGCCCTGCGCCGATCAGGTGAGCCCTATCAGCTCTCTCCCTCCACTCTGCTGCAGGAGACACTGGTCACCAGCGGCACGATGACCAACCGCATCGACCGGCTCGTCACCGCCGGATGGGTCGAACGACTGCCCGATCCCGGTGATCGCCGAGGTGTGCTCGTGCGTTTGACCGCCGACGGTCGCGCCACGGTCGACTCGGCACTGGCCGATCTGCTGGTCAAGGAGCGCGAAATCCTCGGCGACCTGACTCCGGCAGGACGCCGCAAGCTCGCATCCCTGCTGCGCCAGCTCTCGACCGGATTCGACGCCGACGAGAGCTGAACCCCAGTCACGAGGCGAACCCGGGCAGACGCCGCAGACCGTAGGAAGAGTTCAATGACGAACGATCAGGAGATGTCATGACCGACGCGAACCTCACCGATTGGGCCGGGGTCAAGCCACCTCGGCGGGAGACGATCCACGGCCGCTATGTCGACCTCGAACCGCTCGATGCCCAACGGCACTCCGACTCGCTCTTCGCAGCAGCCTCGGCGGAGGGATCGGATGAGCGTTTCCGGTACCTGCCGCAGACTCCGCAGACCGAGCGCAACGACTTCGATGCGTGGATGACCACGGCATCCGAGTCACCGGATCCCCTGTTCTTCGCCGTGGTCGATCGCAGCACCGGGCGAGCCGAGGGCCGACAGGCGCTGATGCGCATCGACGCGGTCAACGGCGTCATCGAGATCGGCAACATTCTGTGGGGCCCGGCGCTGTCACGCACTCGCGGAGCCACCGAGGCTCTCTTCCTCTTCGCCGACCTTGCCTTCGCCAGCGGTTACAGGCGCTTCGAATGGAAGTGCGACAACGACAATGCCCCGTCGAAGAAGGCAGCGACCCGCTTCGGCTTCACGTTCGAGGGCCTCTTCAGGCAGCACCTCGTGATCAAGGGCCGCAATCGCGATACCGCCTGGTTCTCAATCATCGACAGCGAATGGCCCAGCCTGCGCGCCGCTTTCGTGCAGTGGCTCGACGAGGACAACTTCGACGAATCCGGAGCGCAGAAGTCCAGCCTGAGCGAGCTCATGCCGGCCCGCGTTGAGTAGGCACACGCGAACCGAGCAATCGGGCCCGGATCAGCGCGTCCACCGGTGCGACCGCAGTCTCTCGGATTAGGCTGGAAGGCGAGATCGGGTCCCAGGCCCGCACACCGCCACGTCGACCACCCCTCGAGGAACCATGCGAATTCGCTCACTTGCCCTCCTGACCACCGCCGCAGTGCTGGCCACGATGACAGCATGTGTTCCCACCTCGGACGAGACCCGCCCCGAACAACGCCCCTCCGTGAGCAAGGAGGAGGTCACTCCGATCGAGACCCCGGATGACGCTCCTGCGGTCTCCGTCGTCGACTCCTCCCCCGGCGGCGCGAAGGATTCCGATCCCCTGTGGCAGGGCCTCGCCGAGGCGGCCGCGAACAAGTCCGAGACCTACCTCAAGGTCTATGTCCACACGGCCAACCCCGACGTCCCCGATTCCGGCGAAGCCACCGTCACCGCCGATACCCCGGACAGTGTCAGTGTCACCGTCGACGCCGAGAACGTCGACGCCGAGAAGTCACCCTTCCTGCTCATCCACGGAACCTTCACCGTCGAGGAGGTCGGCGGATCCGCTTACACCCTGACGGCGAAGGACTCCGATGACATTCCGGAACTCGACCCTAAGGGCCCCGATGACGAAGCCCGGTGCACGGCCGGCGATGCTCAGGACCGAATCTCGCTGGCTGCACAGGACCTGGCCGATGATCCGGACACACGCGAGGACTTCCGGCAGCAGTGGGGCGCCTCTCCTCAGGTCTGGTGGGGAATTCAGAAGACCGCGATCAGCCTCAACAAAGAGGGCGGAGTCGCCGGTGACTTCCTCACCGAGGCCTGCGGCGAGTACCTTCAGCAGTAGACCAAGCACCCCGAATCTCGCCAGGGAGGACCGAACCCCATGAGAATCGCGATCGTCGGAGCCGGGATCGGCGGGCTCTCAACCGCCGTCGGTCTCCAGCGGGCCGGGGCACAGGTCACAGTGTTCGAAAGGGCCGCCGAGGTGCGTGCCGGCGGTTCGGGTCTGTCCGTCTTCGCCAATGGGCTCAGGGCACTGGAATCGCTGGGGCTCGGCCCTCAGTTCGCGGCGATCACAGACAAGCAGGCCGAGTCCTTCGCCGCGGGCCAGCGACGGCCCGACGGACGTTGGATCGCGCAGATTCCCAGCGACAGCGTCGGAGAGCTGCGCATCGTCGACCGAGCCGACCTGCATCGGATACTGCTCGATGCCCTCGATGAGGGAACCGTGCGCACCAACGCCTTCGTCACCTCGACGAGCATCGATGGAGCGGTGACGATCGGGTCTGAGACGGAAGCGGATTCTGAGGCGGACGCTCTGGAGCGGTTCGATCTTGTGATCGGCGCCGACGGACTCAACAGCCAGGTGAGGGACACCGTCGAGCCCGGAATCGGACCACGCTACTCGGGCTATTCATGTTGGCGTGGGATCACCGAGCGCCCGGTCGACCTCGATGGAGCCGCTGGCGAGACCGTGGGTCGGGGCCTGCGCTTCGGCATCGCACCGCTCAAGGACGGGCGCGTGTACTGGTTCGCGGTGGCGAACATGCCCAAGGACGCCAGCTTCGCCGATGACAAGGCCGCAGTGCGCGACCTGTTCTCCGGCTGGCACGCACCGATCGCCGAGCTCGTCGATGCAACGCCGTCGGCACGCATCCAGCGGACACCGATCTCAGACCTCGCCGCACCCCTGTCGACCTACCACCGGGGACGCGTCGTCCTCCTCGGCGACGCCGCGCATGCGATGACTCCCAACCTGGGGCAGGGCGGCGGACAGGCACTGGAGGACGCCGCGACACTGTCCGCGCTCCTGGCACCGGTCATCGCGACTGTCGCGAACTCCGCGGACGACGCGGCCGAGGTCGACTCTCAGCTGCGCCGCTACGACCGTCTGCGGCGGACGCGCAGTCAGTCGATCGCGGCGAAGTCACGCGCCCTCGGCGCCGTCTTCCAGATTCGGTCCCCGCTGCTCTCTGGACTCCGCGATGCGGTCTTCACCGCCGTGCCATCGAGGTTCACAGCCGCCCAAGCCGCCAGCGTGCAGAGGTGGGAGCCGCCGGGAAGGTGAGTGACGCACCTGATATCGATTCGGTTCAAAGACGCGGCGCGTCTGGGAATTTCGTCCACTCTGGGCATTGATCGCGGCACCGAGGTCTGAGGCCTCAGCCCTCGAGCGCCCGGTTGTAGGCGTCGACGACCGGGGGCAGGAAGTACCCCAAAAGCACCGCAATCGCTGTGACCAGGCACGCCAGACCGAGCCACAGGGACCCGGCGATGACGCTGAAGGCGAAGACGATGACGAGCAGTTCGAAGGCGATCGCCGCCGGCCGGGCCCAGCGATGCAGTTTCCACGATCCCCGTGCAGCAGCGGCCACGCCGGCGGCGAAGATGAGGAACATGACAGCCAGGCCCAGCAGAGATCCGGCCAGTGGGCCCGCACTGAATGCGGTGATGATGAACGACAGTGCGGACCCGAGGAGCGCCAGGACCTGGATTCCGAGAACAACGACGACCAGCAGCATCGCTCGTGGGGTGTCAACGCCGTGACCGGCAGGCTCCGCAGAGCCGGCCGTGCCCTCTGGGCCACCGGGTTCGGATGATTCGCCGGGCACGGACGAATCCTTGTCCCGTGAACTCAAATGTCCACCCGGGAGAATCCTGGAATGAGGATCTCGTCGAGCATGCGTTCACGCACGTCGAGGGGCAGGAATGCTGCGGTGATCGCGTTGACGGTGGCCCATTCGAGGTCGGTCTGGGTCCAGCCGGCCTCCTCGACGAGCAGGCGCATCTCACGCGTGACCGAGGTCGCTGACATCAGCCGGTTGTCCGGATTGATGGTGACGGCGAAGCCCAGATCCTTGAGTCCCGTGATGGGGTGGGAGGCGATGGTGCCGCCGATGTCGGTCTGCAGATTGGAACTGGGACACAGTTCGAGCGGGATCTGCTGATCGAGGACCCACGCGGCCAGATTGCCCAGCTGTCCCTCACCTTCGACGATGTCCATGTCTTCGACGATCCGGGCTCCGTGGCCGATGCGCTGGGCATGGCAGATGGTCAGAGCCTCGTGGATCGAGTTCTTGCCGGCCGCCTCGCCGGCATGGATTGTGACGGGCACGTAGGCCTGGTGGAGTGCGTTGAATGCGGACAGGTGCGCCGAGGGCGGGAAGCCGTTCTCCGGACCGGCGATGTCGAAGCCGACGACGCCGGATTCCGATCCCTTCTCCCGGTGCCTGATCGCCAATTCCGCAATGGCCAGGGAGTTGTCCGCCTGGCGCATGGCTGTGATGATCTGGCCGACGCGGATGAACTTGCCGTCAGCCGAGGCTTCGATCACTCCGGCTTCGAGTCCCTCCTGGACGGCTTCGACGACCTCGTCGAGTTCAAGCCCGCCTTCCAGATGCTGTTCCGGAGCCCAGCGGGCCTCTGCGTAGAACACACCGTCGGCCACCTGGTCGAGCACCCATTCCTTGGCCACCCGCATCAGTCCCTCACGACTCTGCATCACGGCAACCGTGTGTGAGAACGTCTCGAGGTAGCGAACCAGATCACCGGAACTCGCGGAATCGTGATACCACTTCGCCAGAGCTTCCGGTTCGGTGGCGGGCAGTTCGTGGCCGATCGATGCGGCCAGCTCGACCATCGTGGCGGGGCGCAGGCCACCGTCGAGGTGGTCGTGGAGGGAGACTTTGGGCAACTGCAGGATCGGGTCGTCTGCTGCGACTCCGGCGGGGTTATTCAACACCCGCACAGCTTATCGGATCAGTGTGCGAGAACGATGGACGAACCGGCGGACACCGGCGATGTCTCGGCCCACTCAGGATTTCTCCGGATCGATGTCCCCGCTCTTGATCCTCTCCCGCAGATCGGTGATGCTGCGGCCCGCATCGGAGACACGGCTGAGAAAGCCGTCTTCGGCGGCGATTCCCACCCCGCCGTTGTCGATCGTGCCCTTGTAGTGACGGTCGGTGACGAGGAACCCACCCATATCGACGGGGTCCTCCTTCGACGCCTCGGGCACTTCATCGGGATTCTTGCTCTGCGGCCATTCGGCAAACATGCTGCGCAGGCCCCGGCGGATGTTCGGTTCGATCGTGGCAATGATCGTGTCGCTGAAAGCACCGGAGGCTCCGTACCAGATGATCTTCGGCAGGACCTTCTCCTCGTCGCCGTCTTCTTCAGACTCTTGGGTGCGCAGCGACTGCAGCTTGTCCGTCGCGGCAGTGACCACGCCCATCGCCGCCGCCGATCCGAAGGGCACAAGCACATCGACGTCCGAGTCATGGGCCGATTCGAAGAATGCCCGTCCCTCGTCGCTGGTGTCTGCCACTGTCCGGCCATCGGCCGCGGAGTCGCGGTGGGACTTCACCTCGTCCACGTCGTCGTCGGCTTCGTCGTTGTAGAGGTCGACTCCGGCGTCGAATGCGGAGAGAATCTCCTCGGCCTGCGGGAATCCCTGGGACACGAGCGCCCCGACTTCGCCGGTTTCGCTTGCGGTCGCGGCGATGTAGCCGGCGATGAAGGCCGGCGGCACGAGGTCGAAATCGATGCTGAGCACATTGTCCGGGAAGCCCTTGTGCCCACTGGCGACCCCCAGGAAGATCTCCTCGGGGTTGCTCCTGGCGTGGGCACCGAGTTCGTCGGCCCCGCCCGGTCCGAGCACCGTCGTCAGAGCGCAGTCCTGATCGCTCATCCTCTTCAGAGCCGCCGAGGTGGTCGCTGAGTTCGAGACCCGCTGACTCGAGGTCGCGGAGAACAGTCCCGCCGAACGCGCCAGTTCCATCTCCGCCAGAGTCAGAGCCCCGGCCGAATGGTCGTCGAAGCCGGCTGGGGCCGAGATCATGCATCCGAGTGTTTCGTCCTCGACGGGTTCGGGAGCCGTCATCGAACAGGCGCTCAGGGCCACCAGGCTCAATGCGCTGAAGCCGGCGCCCAGCACCGTGCTCATGACCTTCACTCTCATGACTCCAAGATTATCGGTTCAGTCTCAGTTCCGCTCGAGGACCTTCAACGCGGTCGCGGTGAAGATGCGGGCGGCGATCTCGACGCTGCCCTCATCGATGAGCAGATCGCCCTGGTGGATGTCGTAGGTCGTACCCCCGGGAGTGCGCGTGCCCATGCGCACCAGCGCCCCGGGACAGTGGGTGAGGTACCAGGCGAAGTCCTCTCCGCCCATCGACTGCGGGGTCAGTTGGACGGAGTTCTCGCCGAGTTCGCCGCGGACTGCGGATTCGATGAGCGCGACCTGGTCTTCGGTGTTGACCACCGGCGGGACACCTCGGCGATGGTCGAGGTCGACGTCGACCCCGTACGGGCCGGCGATCCTCTCGACCAGCTCGGGGAGCACCTCGGCGACCTGGTTCCAGCCGTCGACGTCGAGGCAGCGCAGGGTGCCGCGCAGAATCCCTTCGCTGGGCACGACATTGGCCGCGTGGCCGGCGCTGATCTCACCCCACACGAGGGAGATCGCGTGGCGCGGGTCGATGAGTCGGCCCAGGGTCGAGGGCAGGTCAGTGGCGAGTTTGCCCAACGCGTAGACGAGGTCCTCGGTCAGGTGCGGCCTCGAGGTGTGTCCGCCGTGACCGGAGAGGCGGATGATGACGGTGTCGCCGGCCGCGGTGATGGCACCGATGCGCGAACCGATCCTGCCGACGTCGACGTTGGGATCGCAGTGGACGGCATAGACCTCGGGCACGTCGTCGAGGACCCCCTGGGAGATGATCCGCAGGGCCCCGCCCGGGGTGACTTCCTCGCCGGGCTGGAAGATGAGGCGCACACGTCCGCCGAGGCCGCCGGAAGTGGATTCGTGGAGTCGCTGCAGGGCGATGCCGGCGCCGATGAGGCCGGTCAGGTGCACGTCGTGGCCGCAGGCGTGCGCGACGCCCGGGACCGTCGATGCGAAGTCCTCGTCGATGAGGTCGTCGATGGGCAGAGCGTCGATGTCGGCGCGCAGGCCGACGGAGATCGGCCCTTCGCCGACGTCGCAGACGACGCCTGTGCCCTCGAGCCGCCGAGGTTCCAGACCGGCGGCCTGCAGCCGTTCGACGATCTTGTCCGTGGTGGCGAACTCCTGGAAGGACAGTTCCGGGTGCGCATGGATGTCGCGGCGGAAATCGATGAGCTCTGCACCGATCTCAGCGATTGAAGAGCTGATCACGTCTGGTCCTTCTGAGAGCGCGACGCCGTCGGGGCGCGGTTGGGATATCTGAGACATTGACTGCAATGCTAAGCACTCACCGTCACATTTGGGCGCAATGCGACCAATTTCGACACACTCAGTGCCCCGCCACCTGCCTACAGCAGATCATCGAGGCCGCGCTCCCCAGCTGCGGAGACTGCCTTCTTCACATCCTGCGCGTGGGAGCGGGAGGTGATGAGCAGGACGTCCTCGGTATCGACGACGACGAGGTCGTCGAGGCCGACGATCGCGACCGTGCGCGGCTGCTCGGACTCGGAGAAGACGACTCCGGAGGCGTCGATCTCGAGGAGTTCGCAGTTGCCGCCGATCGAGATGACACCGCTCGGCTCACCGGGCACCGGCTGACGCAGGCGGGCCACCGAGTCGAAGTCACCGACATCGTCCCAGCCGAAATCGCCGGGGATGACGATGACGCGGCCGGCCGCGGCAGCAGGCTCGGCCACGACGTAATCGATGGCACGCTTGTCCAAACCGGGCCACACCTCGGCGAGCACCTCCGCCTGGGCATCGGTCCCCCACGCCTCGGCGATCTGTGACAGGCCGGCATGCAGGGTCGGATCCTCGGTCTCGAGGACCTCCAACAATGCGGTGGCCTTTGCGATGAACATCCCGGCATTCCAGCGGTAGCGGCCGGAGGCGACGTACTCGCGGGCGGTGCTCGCTGCCGGCTTCTCGGCGAAGGCCATGGCGCGCCTGGCGGTCGGAGCACGGTCGAGGCCCAGCAGCCCGCCGGTTTCGATGTAGCCGTAGGCGGTGGCCGGGTTGCGGGGCATGATGCCGACGGTGACGATGTCGCCGGTCTCGGCGGCCGCGCAGGCCTGGTCGATGACCAGCCGGAACTCGTCGACGTTGGTGATCGAGTGGTCGGCAGAGAACGAACCGACGATCGCGTCAGGGTCTTCCTTCGCGATGAGCATGGTCGCGAGACCGATCGCGGCAGCCGAGTCCTTCGGGGACGGTTCGGCGAGGATCTTGTTCACGGACATCTCGGGAAGCTGTTCGGCGACCTGTTCGCGGTGGCTCTGCCCGGTCACGACCCACACCTTCCCAGGTCCGACGAGCGGTGCGACTCGGTCCCAGGTGGATTGGATGAGGCTCCTGCCCGTACCCAGCACGTCGTGGAGGAACTTCGGCGATGCCTTGCGCGACAGCGGCCAGAGCCGGGTTCCGGATCCGCCGGCGGGGATGATGGCGTGGAAGTGTGTGTTCACACCATCAGTGTCTCAAAGTTCGAGCAGCGACTGACCGATGTTGTCCGCCGTGTCGGGGTGAGGAGAACCGGAAGACTGCACCCAGCCGTCCTCAACCCTCACTCGTTCGCGATCGGCCCGGCCCTTCTTCGGGACAGAGCCTGACTGACCTGGTCAGCCCCGCGGACAGAATGTTTACCACACGCATGTGTGATGTAATTGCATTTCGTCGTATCCGAGATCGACGACTATGAGGGAACTGCCAGGAACTTCATGTGATCCACCACGCTCAGGTGAGACTCGACTGGCAACCAGGCGGCGTTCGGCGTAGTTTCTTGATGTACACAGTCGATTAATCCAAGATGGAGGATGCTCCGTGGCCAAAGCGTCTACGGGCACTCTGTACCGAGGAAACGAAGGAATGTGGTCCTGGGTCGCGCATCGCGTCACAGGCGTCGGAATCTTCTTCTTCCTGCTGGTCCACGTGCTCGATACTGCACTCGTCCGCGTCTCACCCGAGGCCTACAACGCTGTGATCGGAACCTACAAGACTCCGGTCATGGCCATCGGCGAGATCGCACTCGTTGCCGCGATCGCATTCCATGCGTTCAACGGCCTTCGCGTCATTCTCGTCGACTTCTCGAAGAGTGGACCGAAAAATCAGAAGAAGCTGTTCTGGGGAGTCATCATCGTATGGCTCATCATCATGATCGCCTTCATCCCCCGCCAGCTGATGCACACGTTCGGAGGATGACATGAGCACAACATCGATCCCGGCTCCGCGCACCGGCTACTCGCGGCACAAATCAACAAGTTCGAAGTTCGAGATGTTCGCGTGGCTGTTCATGCGCATCTCCGGCGTCATCCTCGTCATCCTCATCTTCGGTCACCTGTTCGTGAACCTGTGGGTCGGCGAGGGCGTCCAGGCCATCGACTTCGGGTTCGTGGCCGGCAAATGGGCCAGCCCGTTCTGGCAGATCTGGGATCTGCTGATGCTGTGGCTGGCAATGCTGCACGGCACCAACGGCCTGCGCACCATCATCATGGACTATGCCGAGAAGCCCGGCACCCGGATGGCTCTCCAGGTGATCCTCTACATCGCCTCGGCCATCGTCATCGTGCTCGGCACGCTCGTCATCTTCACATTCGATCCCTGCCCGGCCGGAGCCGACCCCGCACTGCTGGCGTCGTTCTGCCAGGCCTAAAAGGAGAAACATGCAGGTACACCAACACGACGTCATCATCGTCGGCGCCGGTGGCGCCGGGATGCGCGCAGCGATCGAATCGGGCCAACAGGCCCGGACCGCAGTCCTGACCAAGCTCTATCCCACCCGTTCGCACACAGGTGCCGCCCAGGGCGGCATGTGCGCCGCGCTGGCGAACGTGGAAGAGGACAACTGGGAATGGCACACCTTCGACACCGTCAAGGGCGGTGACTACCTGGTCGACCAGGACGCCGCCGAGGTGATGGCCAAGGAAGCCATCGACGCCGTTCTCGACCTCGAGAAGATGGGTCTGCCCTTCAACAGGACCCCCGAAGGCAGGATCGATCAGCGTCGCTTCGGCGGTCATACCCGTGACCACGGCAAGTCGGCAGTTCGCCGCTCCTGCTATGCGGCCGACCGCACCGGTCACATGATCCTCCAGACGCTCTACCAACAGTGCGTCAAGCACGGCGTCGAGTTCTACAACGAGTTCTACGTCCTCGACCTGGCCATGACCGAGGTCGACGGGGTCCGCCGTCCGGCCGGCGTCGTCGCCTACGAACTGGCCACCGGCGAGATCCACCTGTTCCAGGCCAAGTCGGTCGTCTTCGCAACCGGCGGTGTGGGCAAGGTATTCAAGACCACCTCGAACGCGCACACCCTGACCGGTGACGGCATGGCTGTGGCCTACAACCGGGGCATCCCGCTCGAGGACATGGAGTTCTTCCAGTTCCACCCGACCGGTCTGGCCGGTCTGGGCATCCTGCTCTCCGAGGCCGCCCGCGGTGAAGGCGCGATTCTGCGCAACTCCGAGGGTGAGCGCTTCATGGAACGCTACGCCCCGACGATCAAGGACCTCGCTCCTCGTGACATCGTGGCCCGGTCCATGGCCAACGAGGTGCGCGAAGGCCGCGGCTGCGGACCGAACAAGGACTACGTCCTGCTCGACCTCACCCACCTCGAGCCCGCACACATCGATGCGAAGCTGCCCGACATCACCGAGTTCGCCCGCACCTACCTCGGCGTGGAGCCTTATACAGAGCCGGTGCCGGTCTTCCCGACCGCGCACTACGCCATGGGCGGCATTCCGACAAACATCGGCGCCGAGGTGCTGGCGGACAACGACAACGTCATCCCCGGCCTCTACGCCGCCGGTGAGGTTGCCTGCGTGTCCGTCCACGGCTCGAACCGTCTGGGCACGAACTCCCTGCTCGACATCAACGTCTTCGGCAAGCGCGCCGGCATCGCCGCCGCCGAGTACTCGAAGACCGCTGACTTCGTCGAGCTGCCGGAGGCTGCCGAGAACGACACCGTCGCATTGCTCGAGAAGATGCGGACCTCGGACGGCACCGAACGCATCGGCGCCATCCGCAAGGATCTGCAGGAACTCATGGACGCCAAGGTCCAGGTCTTCCGCACTGACGAGACACTGCGCGAAGCGCTCGACGAGATCGCGAAACTGCGTGAACGTTACAACAACGTCGGCATTCAGGATCGCGGCAAGCGCTTCAACCTCGACCTCCTCGAGGCCGTCGAGCTCAACTTCCTGCTCGAACTCGCCGAGGTCATCTCCGTCGCCGCCATCCACCGCAAGGAATCACGCGGTGGGCACTTCCGGGAGGATTTCCCGGATCGTGACGACGAAGGATTCATGCATCACACGATGACGTACCTCGATCCTGATTCCGAGACCGACGGCATCAAGGGCATGCGTCTGGAGACGAAGCCCGTCATCGTCACCCGTTACCAGCCGATGGAGCGTAAGTACTGATGAGCACCGATACCTCAACCGAAACCCCGGAGCCGGCCTCGAAGATCGACCTGCCCGACCACGTCGCCGGCGACAGCGGCTCGATCAAATCGTTCGACTGCACCTTCCAGATCGCACGCTTCGATCCCGAACAGGACGAAGAAGCGCACTGGGAGGAGTACAAGGTCACGATGCATGGCACCGACCGTGTCCTGGACGCCCTGCACAAGATCAAGTGGGAGATGGACGGTTCGCTGTCCTTCCGCCGCTCCTGTGCCCACGGCGTCTGCGGTTCCGATGCCATGCGCATCAACGGTCGCAACCGTCTGGCCTGCAAGACCCTGCTGAAGGATCTTGACACGAACAAGACGATCACCGTCGAAGCGATCAAGGGTCTGCCTCTGGAGAAGGACCTCATCGTCGACATGGAGCCGTTCTTCCAGTCCTACCGTGAGGTCATGCCGTTCCTCATCACCTCCGGCCACGAGCCGACGCGCGAGCGTCTGCAGTCGGCCGAAGAGCGTGAGGCCTTCGATGACACCACCAAGTGCATCCTCTGCGCCGCGTGCACCTCGTCCTGCCCCGTTTTCTGGACCGACGGCCAGTACTTCGGGCCGGCGGCCATCGTCAACGCGCATCGTTTCATCTTCGATTCGCGTGACGAAGGCGGAGACATGCGCCTGGAGATCCTCAACGACAAGGAGGGAGTGTGGCGCTGCCGCACCACCTTCAACTGCACCGAGGCCTGCCCTCGTGGCATCGAAATCACCAAGGCCATCGCCGAGGTGAAGCAGGCGGTTCTGCAGCGCGCATTCTGATCGCGTCTTCGGCTACCCCGACCCACAATAGCGCGGCGCAGACACAGTGCTTTCGTGGGTTGAGGTAGCCGGAGGGATACACCATCCCACATCGCCGAGGCGGCCGTGCACTTTTCGTGCGCGGCCGCTTTTCGCGTTCCCCGAGCAAGTGCTGCCTGTGCTCAATCGCATGCGTTTTCCTGAGCACCTCGGTTTCTCCTCCGTCGTAGACTGGGGCGCATGCGTTCTCCCCACCCTTCCTCTGCCTCGATGACGGCGGCAGCGCGTCCGCGTTCGCTCGGAGCAGGGGTGCGTCTCATCCTCGGCGCCGCTCTCGCGCTTCTGCTCGTCGGGGCCCAACTGGCATTCGCCCCCGGGGCCGCACATGCGCACGCCAAGCCGGAGGAGAAGCAGGAGAAGGTCTACGAAACTCCCGCCGACCTCGGCGATGGGGCGAAGCCGCCGCAGCCGTTGGGCACGGCGTGGCTGGTGGGAGACCTCGACACTGGAGAACTTCAGGCAGCGCATGACATCGACAAGAAGCATGCGCCGGCGTCGACCATCAAGCTCCTGACCGCTCTTGCTCTTGTCGAGGTGCTCGATGATCCCAAGCAGAAGGTGGAGGCGAAGTTCGAGGACATGGAGATCGATGGCACCAAGGTCGGTCTCATGCAGAAGAACGAATACACGGTTGATCTCCTCTTCCATGCGATGCTGATGTCGAGCGCCAATGATGCAGCGAACGCGCTCGGTCGGGCTGCCGGAGGGCAGGAGAAGGCCGTGGCTCTGATGAACAAGAAGGCCGAAGAGCTCGGGATGACGAACACTCACGCGGCCAACACCTCGGGTCTCGACGACAAGGACCAGTACACGACGGTCTCGGACATGATGAAGCTGGCGTGGGCCGTGTGCGAAGACGACTACCTGATGAGCGTCATCGGCACCGAGACATACAAGTTTCCCGGTGGAAATAACCCGGTGACCAAGGCGAAGTTCAAAGGCTACCCGATCCAGAACCACACGAAGATCGTCGGGCAGGTCGACGGTGGGCTCGGCCTGAAGAACGGATTCACCCGACAGGCCAAGGGCGCCTACATCGCCGTCGCCGAACGTGACGGCCACCGTGTGGTGGCGACCATGCTCGGCATCGACAACAACTCCCGCCAAGCCGCGGTCGACCTGCTCGAATGGGACTTCGCCCAGAACGACCCCGAGTCCCTCCAGACGATTCCGATCGGGGAGAAGGTGACACCAAGTGCCGATCCGACGTCGTCGGAGAGCGATGCCAGCGGTGCCGACGCCGATGACCGCGCATCCGTCGGCACCGAGATGGATTCGAGTGACCGTGCAGAGGCATCTGAGTCCAAGTCCTCGGCAATGACCCTCGGCGTCTCGAATGAGAAGCTGCTCTCTGCCGGCATGCTGGCTGTTGCGGCAGCGCTTCTGGTCGCCGCGCTGATCATCGTGCTGAGGTTGCGCCGGGGCACGTCCTCGCGCTGATCCACCCAGTCACAGCACCCTGTTCCGGTTACGGAGTCTGCTCCGCTGCCCTGCCGGTGTCCTCCTGCCGGTGCTCCCCTGCATGGCGCTCTCCTGCATGGCGCTGCCCCGCCGGCGCTGCCCTGACCGTTGTTTCGACTGTCCGCACCGCTGTATTGACTGTCCGCACCGCTGTTTTGACTTCTCGTTCCCGATGCGGTTAAGCTGTTGACTTGCGTTCGAAGTTGTCCGGCTTCATTGAACCATCTGATCCACTGAGCACGATGACACGTCGCTCATGATGAGCGTTCAGATTCAGGTTCGACATTGCAAATGATTCGCCATGGACACTGTCTCACTTCGAATCGCAGATCCCCCGCCGTGAAGGATTGACCCACACTACGGTGACATCTCAGCCGGCCACCATCCGATGCTCTCGGATGGCTGCCTGCACCTCGGTGACTGCCCCGTCACCAACAAGAAAACAATGAGATCGGCATGCGTTGATGCATGCCCTTCGACGAAGCAGCTAAGAAAGGAGGGAACGATGACTCAGTTCCCACAATGGGTCCAGCGTGCTGTTGAGCATGCAGGACTGATCGATCCAACGATCAGCACACACAACGGAAAGGTCACGATCAGTGACTCCACCGGCCGCGTCGTGCTGTTCACCGGCTCGTCGCTGCGTGAGATCACGCCACTGGCTGCGGCCTGAGCGACACCGGCTGTCGGGTGCGTCTTCGCACTGCTGGGTTTTAAGCAGCGCAAGATCCGCGACAGTCTGACCTCTGCCCGACATTTCGCAGGTTCGACCTGCTGGAATGTCGGGCATTTTCATTGCCCGCCTCCGCAGCTCGCTCGTGCGGATCATGTCGCCTGCCGAGCGTCCCCTGTAGGGTGACAACTACATACACTTCTGTCCGAAGCGAGGCCCATTGCAGCAGAACTCACGGCAACAGTTATCACCATTGGCCAAACGGCCCGATGTCGTCACCGACCTTCTCCAGATCGTCAAGACCGTCATCGCGGCAACCGGCGCTTGGTGGCTGTCGGATACTGTTCTGAACTCGCAGATGCCGTTCCTGGCACCGTGGGCGGCGCTGCTGACAGTGCATGCCACCGTCCACCGCTCACTGTCTCGGGGAGCGCAGTCGACGATCGCCTCAACCCTCGGTGTTGCCTTGTCCTTCGTCATCGGCAACTACCTGGGAGTGAGCATCTGGACATTTGCCCTCGCGCTCCTGGTCGGCCTTGCCGCCGCACGTCTGCCCTGGATCCGTGATGAAGGCGTGGCGATCGCGACGACCGGAATCTTCATCCTCGGCAGCGGCTTCGACAGCCAGCAGCCCTTACTCGGGGAACGCATCTTAGAACTCTGCCTGGGCATTGCCGTCGGCATCGTCGTCAATCTCCTGGTGATTCCGCCGCTGCGGGATCAGCAGGCAGCACGGTACGTCGACAGCATCAACCGGCGTATGGGTGACATGCTGATCGACATGGCAGATGAGCTGGACCAGGATTGGGACACAGCCAATGCCGATGACTGGTTTCGTGAGACCGAATCAATGAGCGAAGAGTTGAACTCGGCGTGGCAGTCGGTCAAGTTTGCTCGTGAAAGCCAACGAGCGAATCCACGTAGGCGACTGCGTCGAAAGCGCAACCCATCGGGTGAAGCCCTGGATTCCCAGACATCGCCAGAGAACGCCAGTTACGAGAGCATACTGCAGCGGGTGGATGAGGGCATCTCCCATCTGCGCCATCTGACTCGGACTCTGCGCGAGGGATCATATGAAGACGGCGAATGGGATACCCGCTTCCGCGAACAATGGACATCCATCGTCCGGGATGCAGGTCGAGCGATTGCCGACCCAGATGCGGAGGTCGAACCGATCTTCAAGCGGCTCGAACAGCTGTCGGTGAACATGGCCGACGAGGACGGTCTCCCCGAGCGCTCCTGGCCCCTCTACGGTTCGCTGATCGCGAGCATGCAGCACATCGCCGCGATCGTCGACGACGTCGCCTCAGCCCGGGAGGCGCGCGAGGCCGCCTGAAAGCAGAGCGAAGTCCGGCGAAGCCGGCTTGGCCGCAACGACGGGACGAAACGAGGCGGGGTGTGTTTCCCTCGTGATCACAGTGGGCCGCCTGCCGGGCGCAACGGTGCGAAAGAGCGACCTGTCGCCGCCAGATGGCTGGGACAGGCCGCTCTTTTGCTATTCAGGGCAGGTCAGATTCGAGACGGATGACGTCCCGGTCCTCGGATCAGAAGTCCCAGTCGTCGTCTTCCGTGTTCTCGGCCTTGCCGATGACGTAGGAG
>NZ_JAKDJU010000248.1 GCF_030453725.1 Brevibacterium picturae | reverse complement strand
TCTCAAATAGCGGACGACAGGGCGAATGGCCGCTGCGGCTCGGACAGGGCTCGGAACAGCCTGAGCATAGCTGGATCGGAAGGGACCAACCACGGCACCTCAGAAACCGTCGAGGACTTCGGCGGTATCCCGATGCAGCGCCGACAGCCGCAGATACGACTGCGCATTCTGGCGCACCTTTTCAACGCCGTCGTCGGTCATCTCCCTGCGCACCTTCGCCGGGACTCCTGCGACCAGCGACCGGGCCGGGATGTCGGTGCCCTCGAGCACGATCGCACCTGCGGCAACGAGTGATTCGGAGCCCACGTGTGCATCGTTGAGGACTGTGGCGTGCATGCCGATGAGGACATCGTCGTCGACCACTGCCCCATGGACAAGAGCCTGATGACCGATCGAGACTCGCGAACCGATGACGACAGGTTTCCCCTCATCGGTGTGCATGACCGTGTTGTCCTGCACATTCGAGTCCTCGCCGATGGTGATCGGGGCGTTCTCTGCCCGGAGCACACATCCGTAGAAGACGCTGGCGCCCTTCTTCACCCTGACATCACCGACCAGAGTCGCACCGGCGGCGATGAACGCCCCGGGGTCGACCTGCGGGGTATGTCCACCGACCGAGATGATGCGCGCCTGGGCGAGGTTGTCGTTTGTCATGAGTCCTCCATTGGTTCACATTGCGTTTCAGTTCCTGTGCTCAACTGAGTCTGCGGCGGTCAAGACGTGACGCCGAGATGACCGGTCGCTTCATCGTCAGTCTAACCGTGAACTTGCCGCACCCGATCGGCCAGATGCACCATGATGTCGCTGTCGCATGCGGGCGCGATAGGGACGCATATTGGACGAATTTGCGTCACGGCCCCTATAGCAGGACAATGGGCGAAATATTTGTCAGAAATTTCACACTGCATTACCCTTGTGTGCCCAAAACGGTTATGTGAACCTTGGGTAAGAGAGTTGCGCGCCTGGAATTTGGGTGTCGTACACCGCGTTCACTTAATTCGTCGAAAGGTCACCATGGATTGGCGACATCGTGCAGCATGCCTCAATGAGGATCCGGAACTGTTCTTCCCGATCGGAAACACCGGTCCCGCCCTGCTTCAGATCGAAGAGGCAAAGACTGTATGCCGCCGCTGTGAAGTAGTGGAGACCTGCCTGCAGTGGGCTCTGGAATCCGGTCAGGATGCAGGCGTCTGGGGCGGTCTCAGCGAGGATGAGCGTCGCGCGCTCAAACGCCGCGCCGCACGTGCCCGCCGCGCCGGCTGAGTCCTGCGCATACTGAGTCCTCTGCCGGCTGAGAACTTCAGCTTCTGCATACAGCCGGTCGCAATCTGAGTCCCTTGCTCTGAACACGAGATGTTCGCATTCTGAGCAAGGGACTCCATTGTGTCTGCACTAGTCCGAGTGCGGTGGAGCACAGCACGCTCCTGCAGCACGGTGGAACCTCACGTGGCTTCCCGGTGCGATCCCCCTACCGCGATACGCAATTCATACCGTCGGGAACTCTTCACCCCTGCAGTGGCAAATCAGTTTGTCGCTGATCAACCCCACACCATGAGTGCCGATTCAGCTGTCTGCAGCGGTTTGATTTGCCACTGCATGTAGGCGAAACGCGATTCAGCGGCTGAGGCGCTGCATCAGTCGTAGGAGTCGGGGCGCAGCGGCACGTCGAGGATCGCCACAGTTCCACCGCCATCGCGTTCTTCCCATTGGATCGAACCCGCCAGATCAGCAGACACCAGGGTCTTCACGATCTGCGTGCCCAGTCCGTTGCCGGGGCTGTGGTGCTCGCCCAGCCCCACACCGTCATCGGCGATCGTGACATGCAGGTGATCGCCCTCGCGCTCCGGAGTGACCCAAACATGTCCGTTGAGCGTCTCCCCCGGGGCGAGGTTCTCCTGCTCGGAGACCGGGAACCCATGTTCGATCGCATTGGTGATCAGCTCCGTGATCGCCAGGGCCAAAGACGTCGCATCCGCCGAGGAGATGGTGCCGAAGGTGCCGCACCGTTTGAGGCTGATCTGCACCAGCGGACTCGTCAGCTCGGGAGTCAGGCGCAGCCCTTTGTCGACGACCTCGTCGAAGTCCACCTCCGATTCGACTCCCTGGCTCAGCACGTCATGGACGACGGCGATGATCGAGACTCGGCGCATCGCCTCCGTCAGAGCACCCTTCGCCTCGGGGCTGTCGATTCGACGTGTCTGCAGCCGCAGCAGCGCCGAAACGGTCTGCAGGTTGTTCTTCACCCTGTGGTGCATCTCTTTGATCATCGCATCGCGTGACAGCAGTTCGCGCTTGCGTCGTCTGATCTCGGAGACGTCCCGAGCCAGGACGATCGCTCCGGTCCGAGTACCGTCATCGGTCAGTGGAATCGCCCGCAGGGACACGCTCGTGCGGTCGACTTCGAGCTCGGTCCGCCACGGTGCACGGCCGGTGAGCACGAGCGGCAAGGTCTCGTCGACCTGTCGCAGCTCGGTGCTCAGGCTCGAGACAACCTCGGCGAGGTAATCCCCCTCGATCTCACCGCTGTGGCCGAGCCGGTGCATGAGTGAAACCGCGTTCGGCGACGCGTACTGGACATGGGAGTCGCGATCGAGGATGAATATGCCGTCGCCGACCCGCGGCTCACCGTGCCTGGCCCCGCTCGGAGCCTCACGGTCGGGGAAGGCACCCTGGGCGATCATGGTCAGCAGCGACATCGCAGACTGGGTGTAGAACTTCTCAAGTCGGGACGAACCCCGGCGCCGGACCTCTTCGGAGTAACGGACCATGATGGCGATGGTCACTCCCCCGCGGAGGAGGGGCACTGCCTCGGCGGAGACCTCCGTATCATCCGTACCGGCGTTGACGCCCAGGGATTTCGCCTGCGCCACCTTCGTCACCAGTTCCCGTGAGCTGGCCGACGAGTCCAACAGCTCCCGTTCGATCCCGGTGGCTCGGGCTCCGATGAGATCACGATTGAACAGAGTCGCGCCGGTCGTCGGACGCGAGTGCGCCACGACTGTATAGGCACCGCTGGCCGAAGGCACCCACAGGACGAGGTCGGCGAAGGACAGGTCGGCGATGAGCTGCCAGTCCCCCACCAGCAGGTGGATGTGTTCGACGTCGGTCTCGTCGGTGATGCCTTCGGCGGCCAGGAGTTCGTTGAGCACTGTGTTCTTCTTCCGGATGGGCAACGGCACAGGCCGATGATGGCGGCCCAGACGTGGGGGGGCAAAGCCCGGGGGGGGGGCCGCGCAGAGGGGCGACCGCGCCGCGGAAGGTACGCGAAAAAAGAGATGATGGGGGGGCGGGGAAGCAA
>NZ_JAKDJU010000247.1 GCF_030453725.1 Brevibacterium picturae | reverse complement strand
ACTGGGACGGAGCCACATGCGCATTCTCGACATCGGCGGCGAGATATCTTTCGATTCTTCCACGGATGGGCCCGGACGTGCCGATGTAACCGACCTGGAACACGAGTCCCCGAATGCGAACACACTGGCGCCCACCTCGGCGGATTCCGTTGACAGAGTTGTCGTATACACACCACCTCACGTCATCAGGAGTCCACCATGAAGACCACGAAGATCCTTCGGTCCATCACCGTCGCCGGCGCCTTCGCCGCAGCACTGTCTCTGTCGGCCTGCGATATGAACATCTCCTTCGGTCCTCCCGATCAGGATCAGACAGAAGCGCAGGAGGGAGAGGACGGTTCGGCCGATCCCGATGATTCGCAAACAGACCAGACGCGAACCGAGCAGGCTCCCGATTCCTCCTCGAGTCAAGGCTCGAACGACGGCACGAGTTCGGGCTACGGCACCTCGTCATCGTCGGATGCGTCGTCATCCTCGGGAACGTCCACCTCGGCGGGACAGGGATCATCGAGTTCAAGCGGTGAGAACGCAGGAGCCGGCAAGCCCGGATTCGAGATCGACGAACACGGCAATGGCGAGATTCCCGCCGCCATGCTCGAGGAGGACATCCGAGATGCGTATTCGAAGCAGGGGACGACGGTCGACGAGGTCGAATGCCTCAACGATCTGATGATCATTTCGGAACAGGGCTCCGCCTCGTGCAATGTCACCGCTTACGGCGAGAAGCGCTACGGCACGGTCAAGGTCACCTCGGTCACGGGCGCGAACGTCCGCTACAAGCTCGACTTCCCGAGCTTCAACTGAGCCACCGCGTCATCTCGCTTTCGGGTCGATAGCGGGGAACATCTCGCAACCGCCCATCGTTATGGCAAGTGCACGCCTTCACATGTCGTGCACCTGCCACAGAGACCAGCGAGGAGCATTCCCATGACGCGCAGAGTCCAGTACACACAGAACGGCGATATCGACCAGCTTCACATCGCCGAGGCGGAATCCCCTGCCGTTGGTTCCGGTCAGGTCCGCATCGCAGTCCGCTATGCCGGGCTCAACCCGGTCGATCTCGCCGTCATCGGCGGCGCCTTCGGGGAAGCCACCGGCACCAAAGGCAACGGCGCCGACTTCTCGGGCGTCGTCGACAGCGTCGGTGACGGCGTCACGGGCTTCTCCCCCGGAGACCTGGTCTTCGGAGGACGGCCGCATCGCACGCAGACGACGCAGCTACTCATCCGGGACCCGGCCGAACGCCTCGACAAGATCCCGCCAGGCCTCAGCACCGAAGTGGCCGGAGGCCTGTACATCGCCGGGCGCACCGCGGTCGCGGGCATTCGCGCCCTGTCCATCGCCGAAGGTGAAACCGTCCTCGTCACCGGTGCATCCGGTGGAGTCGGAATCATCGCCGCCCAACTGGCAGCCAACCTCGGCGCTCGAGTCATCGGCACAGCCAGTGAGGCCAACCATGCCCTGCTGCGCAGTCTGGGCATCGAACCCATCGCCTACGGAGAGGGTCTTGAAGCCCGCCTGCGCGAGGCCGCGCCCGAGGGCATCGATGCCGCATTCTCGACCCAGGGCGAAGACGAGCTCGCCCGCCTCCTGAACTTCGACATTCCGTCCGAGCGCATCAATTCGATCGGTGCTGGCCCGCATGTCGCCGACACATACGGGGTTCGCATCGACGGTGAGGCGACAGCCGGCCGCGGTGACCTCGCCTGGCTGGCCAAGGCGATCGCCTACGGCCATGTGCATGTGCCCGTCGCACGGGTCTTCGCGCTCGACGAAGTCCAGAACGCCTACCGGTTCCTCCGAGACTCGCACCCTGCCGGCAAGGTCGTCCTCCGCATCGATGCTGCTCCCCTCAGCGACGAGCAGCGCGGGTTCCTCGGCCACTGAGCCTCAGGAATATCGGGGCCGGGTTCATGCGTTCTCCCGTATGACACCGATGAACAGCATTCCGTGCTGACGAGTCGGATCCGACAACTGTTAAGGAGTAAGCATAATGGCTGTTTCAGACAAGAAAGTCGCATTCCTCCTCACTCGCGGCGTCGAACAAGTCGAACTCACCAGCCCTCGCGGAGCACTCGACGAGGCCGGTGCGACGACGGTCATCGTCTCGCCATCCGAAGGAACATTGCAGGCGATGAACGGCGACTGGGAGCATGCCGACGAGTTCAACGTCGACGTTCCCGTCTCGCAGGCCACGGTCGACGACTTCGATGCACTCGTGCTTCCAGGCGGAACGCTGAATGCAGACGCGCTGCGCCTCGATGAGGATGCGGTCGCACTCGTGAAGGCGTTCTTCGCGGCCGAGAAGCCAGTGGCCGCGATCTGCCATGCGCCATGGATCCTCGCCGAATCCGGTGTGGCGAAGGGCCGAAAACTGACCTCGTTCGTCTCGACGAAGACGGACCTCGTCAATGCAGGGGCCTCGTGGGAGGATTCCGAGGTCGTCGTCGACGGCAACCTCATCACCTCACGCAACCCGGGAGACCTCGACGCGTTCAACTCGGCCATCGCGAACGCGCTGGGCTGATGCGCTGAACAGGGCGCCGATACGTCTGGCGAACCACTGGCAAGTACGCTTAGAATCAGTTTCGGCCCTGGTCGAGAATCAGTTCTCGGCCAGGGCCGAACATTCTATTGACTCTCGGCAGTCCTCACCTGAAACCTAGTGCGGTCGTGCAACGAGCAGGGCAGGCACAGTCGAATTACTCACCAGCCACTTCGCTAAGTCTCGATCAATCATCCGGGCCAGAAGCATGCATTGCTCGTGCCCTTCACGCGCGGACATTCGGGCATGCTGTCCGTTCAACGGAAAGCCGTTGACGATCGGCTCATGGTGAGCAACCCTGTTGCGCAGATCGTTCACACTTTTACACACGCTGTGCACCCAATCTCGGGTGAAGTTCGGTTCAGCACTCGAGGTCGCTTAAGGCCCGCGCCTCCGGCTTCCTTCCTGGAAAGGCGAACTTGCAGGCCGCATGCCACAAAGGTTCGTCATCCGCTTCATGCCGTCGCGGCTCCCTGCCGGCGAAGCTTCCCGAGTCAAGCAGGTTGACCCGAAGGTGCATTGCGCAACTAACCTGCCGGGGACATCGGCATCGGCAGCACGTCGGCGCACGGACTCCCGGAGATATCGCCAAGCCGCACGTTTGTGTCCGAATACCAATGATCGCCCCACGCTGCAGATGCCGCATCATGCATGGCATTTCTGAGTGCAACTTCGAGAATCGCAATATCGGCAAGGAATGCAACCGAAAGGTCGCGATTCCACACGTACAGATCGCGAGCGACTGCCTCACTTTGGCCTGCAGCGTTGAGGA
>NZ_JAKDJU010000064.1 GCF_030453725.1 Brevibacterium picturae | reverse complement strand
TCATTGATGTCAGATGAACACGAACCGTGAATTAGCTTAGCCTAAGCTTCACACAATACGTGACAGTAATCTAACGTTATTCATCTCACATTGACAACGAAGGTAGTAGACCATCGGCCGGTCAAGGTCCGCCCAGAGGGAAGCAGTCGATCAGATCGAGGCGATGAGTCGATCAGATCGAGGCGATGAGCCGACGAACTTCCTGTTCGGACTCCGCGGCCGCCGTGGGGCCACCGGATCCGCCTCGGTGAACATAAGCACCGGCCTCTTCGGCGATGACGCCGCCACCGGCGTAGTCGTAGATCCCGAGACCGCGCTCGGCATAGCTGTTGACCTTACCTTCGGCGAGCATGCACAGGTCGATGGCCGCCGATCCGCACCGGCGGATGTCGTCATAGCCGTCCATCAGCGTGAACAGCTTCGCCAACTGTGGCCTGCGGTTGCCGCCGGTGTAGGCGAAACCGGTCGCCAGCAGTCGCCCGGAGAGCCCGGCGGGCGTGCCACGCAGTCGCTGCGCGCGGACGCCCCGCTCCGAGCCAAGGGCCGACACTGTCTCGCTGGCCGACACTGTCTCGCTGGCCGACGCCGTCTCGCTGGCCGACGCCGAGGCGCCGCCCTCCGACAGGCGCCCTTCGACACGATAGGCGCCGCGCCCCTTGGCCCCGAACCACGTGGCATTCAGCCCCGGAGAGGCGACGAGACCGATCAGCCAACGGTCCTCGCCCAGGCCTCGCCCATGGACTTCGTCGGCCTCACAGACGCCGACGGAGAACGCATAGTGTTCGATGTTGCGGACATAGTTGACGGTTCCATCGATGGGATCGACATGCCACTCCAGGGGACGGCCGCCGTCACTCGCATCTTGGCTGCGATCACTCATGTCCAGGAGGTCATTGCCGCTCGGATCGAAACAGCTGAGCCGGCGCAGGAACTGAGCGTCGAAGAATTCGGTGGGGTCCAGTGCCGGAGCCCCCTCCTCACCGACCATGGCATCGCCGGGGCGGACCTTCGCCAGGTACCCGCGCACGAGTGATTCGATCTGCGCATCTGCGAGAGTCACGAGATCGTTGGGTGAGGTCTTCGTATCCACGACCGAGGCATCAAGCCGCGCGCCGAGGGAGCCGCGCCAGGCCACCATCTGCTCCCACGCCATCGTGGACAGATCCGAAGCGATCCTGATCAATGGCAGATCGCTGACATCACGGGGCAGAAGGTCGGTCTCTGAGCTCATGGTTCCACTCTAGTCGGCTCTCACCAGCTCTTTTCTGTAACAACACTGCAATACGGCCACGAGTGTGTACTTCTTGTATCTAAGCCGCATAGAGGGCGGATTCCGGTGAGATCACGACGTCGAATTCGCACCACTGTCCTTCACGAACGCGAGCCGAACCGGACAAGCTGAGGACCGACATCTCGATCACATGAGCGCTCGACCCGGCAGGCGTTCCAACGCCCCGGACCACCCATGTCATTAATGCCATGTGCATGCTCTTCACATGAATTCCACAATAAAGAACTCTTGTTATCAGATGGTGATGAAAAGAATGACTCAAGTCACCATTGAGCACCCGAAGCCCGTGCCTGTGCGAATCACGTCACTGTGACCCGCAGGCGGGACGGCAACCTCGGGGCACCATCGGTCGGCAGACGCTACTGCGGCAGTGCTGTGACCCTATTTCGCCGGTGCCGGTGCGGATTGTGCACCTTCGGGGCGCTGCACCTGACCATGCCTGCGCACGATCTCCTGCACCGCCTGCGATGAGGTCCCGGCAGCCTCCGCGATGGACCCGAAGGTTGCCCCTTCTTCACGAGCGCGAAGAATCGCCATCACGTAATCGGTATTGACTTTGGCTCGCTGACGAGAAACCTTCCGAACTGCACCAACTAAGGCTGTCTGATCAACGGTTAATTCACGGGCACGACGCGACATGGTTTCTTCCCTTACTTACGACTGTGGCTCGATGCCAGCTAATGATGTAGTTCCATTAAATACCACCACTATGAAAATAAGCCAATAGTTCCCGAATCAAAGAAATTGATGCAGTATCTTAACCTTTCGATATAACGTTTTAATAACGTTTCCGAGGATCCTGCAACCCGCCGGTGGAACATCCCGCCCGTAGTGGGCACCATCCCACACACGACTGAAGGAGTATCCGACTGGCAGCTGAAGTGGCACAATGCGGACATGACCACATTGGCTCACAGCTCCAGTGCACCTCGGAAGTCTGCGGAGACAGAGATGTCCCTCGCCGATGCTCTCTCGACCGAGCTCCGAACCTCGGGCGTCCGTGACTTCAGCGTCGATGACACCGACCGTGCCGCTTACACCACCGATGCTTCTCTGTTCCGCCTGGTGCCGCAGGTCATCGTGTTCCCGCGCGACGAGGCCGACGTCTCGCGCACACTGGCGATCGCGCGCCGATTGGGCGTGCCCATCACCAGTCGCGGCGCGGGCACCTCGATCGCGGGCAATGCGATCGGCACGGGCATCATCCTCGACTTCTCCCGCCACATGAACGAGGTCCTCTCGCTCGACCCCGACGCACAGTCCGCCTGGGTCGAGGCGGGATGCATCCACGCTCACCTGCAGGCCCAGGCGCGGCCACACGGCCTGCGCTTCGGCCCGGATCCCTCCACCCACACTCGCTGCACGATCGGCGGGATGATCGGCAACAACGCCTGCGGGCCACGCGCGCTGGGCTACGGTCGCACCGGCGACAACATCCTCGCGTTGGTGGTCATGCTCGTCGACGGCACGATCGTCACCCTCGACGACACCGATTCCTCCGAGCAGTTCCCGCGTCTGCACGAACTCGTTGCCCAGCAGTTGGGCACCGTCCGGACGAACCTCGGCACCTTCTCTCGGCAGGTCTCCGGGTACGGGCTGGAATCGCTGCTGCCGGAGAACGACTTCGACCTGCGCCGGGCCTTCGCCGGGACCGAGGGCACCTGGGGCATCGTGCTGGCCGCGAAGATGCGCCTGGTCAAGGATCCGACCCACACCTCGGCGGTGGTGCTCGGATATGAGGATATGGTCGCCGCCGCACATGATGCTCCGCTGCTGAAGGACTTCCCGGTCGCGGCCTGCGAAGGCCTCGATTCGCGCATGCTCGATCGAGTCATCGACACCAAGGGCGCCGAGGCGGTCCCCCAGTTGCCCGAAGGCGCTGGCTGGCTCGTCGTCGAACTCACCGGCGAGGATGAAGCCGAGCTCGTCGAGGAGACGAAGCGCCTGATCAGGGAGTCCAACGCCGTGGATTCTGCGGTGCTCGGCGCCCAGGCCGCCGCCGAGGTGTGGGGTATCCGCGCCGATGGTGCCGGCCTCGTCTCCCGCACCCCGGACGGACGCGACGCCCACGCCGGATGGGAGGATTCCGCGGTTCCGGTGGACCACCTCGGCGACTATCTGCGTGATCTCATGGATCTGCTCACCGAGCATGGGCTGTGGGGAATTCCCTATGGTCACTTCGGTGACGGCTGCCTGCACATGCGCGTCGATTTCCCGCTTGAGGATCCCGATGGCCCTGAGGTGATGCGCACATTCATGGTCGCGGCGACGAAGCTCGTGGCGCGCTACGGCGGATCGGTCTCGGGTGAACACGGCGACGGCAGGGCCCGGTCCGAGCTGCTGCGCCTCGTCTATCCCCCGGCGGTGATCGACCTGTTCAAGGAGGTCAAGGAGCTCTTCGACCCGCAGTATCTGCTCAATCCCGGGGTCATCGTCGATCCGGATGCGTTGAGTGAGTCTCTGCGACTGACCCAGCTGCCCTTGCGAGAAGAGCTGCCCGGCACCTTGGCGATGGCCTATGAGGGAGAGTCGGCGGGGTTCGCCTCTGCCGTGCATCGGTGCACCGGCATCGGCAAGTGCCGCGCCGATTCCGCCGCCGGTGGCGAGGTCATGTGCCCGTCCTACCAGGCCACTCGCGATGAACGGCACTCCACGCGTGGTCGTGCCCGGGTGCTGCAGGAGATGGTGTCCGGCGACCTCCTCGACTCCTCGTGGCAGTCGCCGGAGGTCGCCGATGCCCTCGACCTGTGCCTGTCCTGCAAGGCCTGCGGCACCGAATGCCCCACGGGCACGGACATGTCCACGTACAAGGCCGAGGTCCTCTACCAGTCCTATAAGGGCAGACTGCGCCCGATGAAGCACTATTCGCTCGGCTTCCTGCCGCAGCTGGCGCGCGTAGTCACGCCGCTGGCTCCCGTGGTCAACCGGGTCTCGGGCCTGCCGGGGCTGACGACCGTGGCGAAGAAGCTGGCCGGGATCGACGTTCGCAGATCCATCCCGCAGTTCGCGTCGACGACGTTTCGGAAGTGGTGGAAGACCGCTGACGGCACCGCCGCCGAGGTGGGGCCCGGGAATTCGGGTACGCCGGAGTCAGGGCCCGCGCAGTCGGATGCAACGTCGGCGGGTCGATGGTCGAAGACCCGTGAGGTGATTCTGTTCGCCGATTCGTGGTCGAATCATTTCGCGCCGCGCATCCTCGCCGCCGCCGTGGCCGTGCTCGAGCGTGCGGGTGTCACCGTGCGCGTCATCGACCAGACCGTGTGCTGCGGTCTGCCGCTGATCTCAACCGGTCAGCTCGATGCGGCGAAGGCGAATCTGGGCGCGACGATCAGCGCACTCGATGCGACCGGGGATGTGCCCATCATCGGGGTCGAACCCTCCTGTCTGGCGACGCTCAAGGACGATTCGCAGAAGCTTTTGGCCGATGAGGCCTCGGCCCGGGTTGCACCACGCGTGCAGACCTTCGCCCAGTATCTGCTCAGCGTGGGCGCCGAGCTGCCACGGCTGCACGGGGTCGAGGCGCTCGTCCAACCGCACTGTCACCAGACGGCGATCTTCGGCAATGCCGCGGACAAGGAGCTGCTGGCCAGAACCGGTGCCGCATCTCAATTCCTGGGCGGGTGCTGCGGTCTGGCCGGGAACTTCGGTGTCGAAGAGGGCCACTACGACACCTCGGTCGCCGTGGCCGAGGTGGCTCTGCTCCCGGCGCTGCGCGAGCAGGAAGCGCTGCGCCATCAGGCACCGAACGCAGTCGGAGCCGGAGGAGCTGCGGGGACAGGAGGAGCTGCCGACGACGGTGACCGCACCCGAGTCGTCCTCGCCGATGGCTATTCCTGCCGCACTCAGATTACCGACCTCAGCGACGCCCAAGGCGTGTCACTGCCGGAGCTGCTCGCCTGGGGCTGGGGACTCGAACCTGCACGTTAGGCTATAGGCTCAGACTCGCTCAGGCGGCCCACGCCTGGCGTCAGGCCTTGGCTGTGAGGACCGGGACTTCGGCTTCGAGCAGGATTCGCTGTGCCTGCGAGCCGAGGATGAACTTGCCGATCGCAGAGCGCTTGCGCAGGCCGATGACGATGAGCTGGGCATCGTGTTCTTCCACGAGGTCGTTCAGCGTTCCCGGCAGGTCGTCTTCGTGATCGGGCTGGAGCACCTCGACCTCGACGTCCGATTCCTTGCCGAGGGAGACGATGCGGTCGATGACGTCCTGGTCGATCTCGGTCGGGGTCCCACTGGCTCCGCGTCGTTGGGAGTTGATCACGACAGCATTGCTCGACCGAAGTTTGGCCTCTGCGAAACCCGCGCGCAGAGCCGCCTCACCCTCAGGAGCAGGAAGATAGCCAATGAGAATCGTCATATCGACCAGTGTATTAGCTCCGCTCTGATTCGTTCATTCCCGTATCACCGTGAGGACATCCAGCGGTCATCGTTGCTGCCGGCTGCCCCAACCTGCAAAAGCGCGCCCTGCACGACGCTATTGCAGGTTCGGGTGGCCGTTGCCGCACATCGCTGCTCAGTCGGGACGGGTCGTGCCGGACCGGCTCACACGGGTCGCTCGCTCACCGAGTTCCTCCAGCGCTGTCAGCAGTTCCGGCGGTTCGACGAGGCGGAAGGGCACGGGGGTCGCCGCGGTGATCACGGCCGCCCAGCTGAGGTCTTCGACGCCGAATTCGACGCGGGCACCGTCAGCGGTCGTCGTGATCGTCGCCGTCCTCGTCGGGAACCACGATTCTGCCTCGGCTGCGGAGGCCTCCACATCCAGGATCACCGTGTACCGGTACGCGTCGGTGGTGACGGCGGAACTCACGGCCGCCTCGGCGTCGGGGTGGTCCCTGTCGGCGAAGGCGAACGTCGTTTCGTGGACCTCGCTCATGCGGTCGAGGCGGAAGACCCGCCAATCGCTGCGGGTGAGGTCCCAGGCGTAGAGGTACCAGTGCGCGCCGAGGACGACCATCCGGACAGGTTCCACCCGCCGTTCCATCGGCTTCGCCCGCGAGCTGCCGGCCGAGTTCCGTTTCTTATGGGTGAAGGTCAGGATGCTCCGGGACGCGATCGCCGAGGCGGTCGTCATGACCGCCGTCATGTCGACTCCGGGCTCGTGACCGGGAAGAACGGAGACTGCCGTGCTGATGTCCCCGATCGTCTCGCGCATCGCCGGTGGGAGCATGCGCTGCAGCTTCGCGGTCGCCGAGTCGGCGTTCGACGTGCCCAGCCCGGCACCGTTGAGCAGTGCCAGGCCGACAGCCGTGGCCAGCGCCTCACCGGTTGCGAGTTGCAGCGGGGGAAGCACCGTTCGCGACTGGGCCCGGTAGCCGCCGCCTGCACCGGGGAGAGATTCGATGACGTAACCGAGCTCGCGCAGAATCATCACGTCTCGGCGGATGGAGCGCGCAGTGACGGCGAAGTACGTGGCCAGCTCGGTCGCGGAGTAGGTCCGCCCCGAGGCGAGCATCCCCAGCAGCGACAGCAGGCGGGAGTCAGCGCTCATCGACGGCCGCCCGTTCTCTGTCCAAAATTGCTCGAGTATCTTCTCATTGCGGCAAGTATATTTCCGCATTGAAGCGGAGACTGTCATCAAGGATCCGAATCACCGGATCACCAGCAGACGATCAGGAGAGATCATGCCATTCTTCGCACCTTCCGTCACGACCGAACCGGACGCCCTGTTCTCCTTCCTCGAACAGCAGTGTACGCAGCTCAAGCTCACCGCGCTGGGGCTCACCGATGACCAGGCCCGCAGCACCCCGACGGCCAGCTCACTGAGCATCTCCGGCCTGGTGGCCCATGCGGCGCAGGTCATCAACGGCTGGCTGCAGCAGGTGAAGGAGCCGACCCGCCACATCGATGAGGAGGAGTATCCGACGATCAATGACGGACTCGGCCTCAACGGAATGTTCGACGGATCCGGTCTCCCCGACCTCGATATCGCCGAGGTGATTGCGATCTTCGAGAAGAGCATGACCGAGATCGACGTGGCCCGTCAGTCCGTCGCGGACAACGGAATCGACCTGGGGACCGTGGTGCCGACGCCCGGCAATCCGTGGATGCCCAAGGACTTCGTCATGAACGTCCGCTGGATCCTGTGCCATCTCAATACCGAGATCGCTCGCCACGCCGGGCACGCGGACATCATCCGCGAATCCATCGACGGATCGATCGCCTATCAGCTCAACGCCCAGGCCGACGGCCAGCCCTGGCCACCCGAGGAGTGGAGCTGAGCCGGAATAGAGAAACCCGAATGTCGGATAGCAACCTGTCGAGTGGTTGCTGCCCGACATTCGGGTAGCCGATGGGGCTGATAGCGCCGGTGGGTCTGGTAGTGCCGGCGGATGAGATCAGGCCGCGTATACGGTGCCCTTCGACACCCGGTCGACCAGGTGGTCGCTGTAGGCGGGCATCGTGAGGAATTCGGGGAAGTCCTCTTCGAGTGCACTCTTGCGGAAGATCTCGACCGCCTCGGTGTAGTGATCGGCAGGGTGACGCTCGATGACTGCCAGCTCCTCACCCATGTACCGCTCCACCAGGTTGCGGGTCAGCTGCTTTCCGTTGTCCAGGGTCACCGAGTGACGGATCCACTGCCAGATCTGGGACCGGGAGATCTCAGCGGTCGAGGCGTCCTCGAGCAGGTTCTCGAGTGCCACGTTGCCGTTGCCGCCCAACCACGCGTTCATGTAGCCGATGGCCACGCGGATGTTCAGGCGAACTCCCGCCTCGGTGACGGTGGTGTCGAGTCCTGACACGTCGAGCATATGCTCGGCGCAGGCGTGGGCATCGACCCGGCGGTTGTCGAGCTGATTCGGCTTGTCACCGAGTGCCGCATCGAAGACCTCCAGCGCATCGTCGACCAGTCCGGGCTCGGCCACCCAGGTGCCGTCGAAGCCGCGTGAGGCTTCGCGAGCCTTGTCTTCGCGCATCAGCGCAATCTCCGAGGCGACGAACTCCCGATCCGGGTGCGTGGTCATCAGGTTGCTCATGGTGCCGATCGCGTGCGCTCCACGGCGGTGGCAGGTCGAGACGAGCCGGTCGGCGAATGCCTGCAGCAGCGGCAGTCCCATCGTCAGGTGCTCGCGATCCGGCAGCACCCACTTCGAGGAGTTCCGGAAGTTCTTCACGAGCGAGAACAGGTAGTCCCAGCCTGCCGCGTTGAGACCGGCACAGTGGTCGCGCAGCTCCCAGAGGATCTCTTCCATCTGGAACACGGCGGTGATCGTCTCGATGTGAGCCGTGGCCCGGATGGTTCCCTGCGGGATGCCCATGTAGTCCTGGGCGAAGACGAAGATCTCGTTCCACAGTCGTGCTTCGCGGAAGGACTCGAGCTTCGGCAGGTAGAAGTACGGTCCCGAGCCGTTGTCGATGAGCCGGCGGACATTGTGGAAGAAGTAGAGGCCGAAGTCGACCATGGCGCCCGAGGTCTCTGTTTCGCGGCCCTGGTCATCGACGTGGATCAGGTGTTTCTCGGGAAGGTGCCAGCCGCGGGGGCGAAGGCCGATCGTGGGCTGGACACGGTTGTTCACGCCCGGCAGGTTGCCGCGGATGGCGTTGAACAGGTTGAGCTGTCCGCCGATGACATTGGCCCAGGTCGGGCTGGTGGCGTCTTCGAGGTCGGCGAGCCAAACCAACGCATGAGAGTTCAGCGCCGCAATGACTTCAGGTTCGGAGACGGGGCCGGTCAGCTCGACGCGTCGGTCCTCGAGGCCGGGAGCTCCGGTCGCGCCGGCGACCTTCCAGCTGGTGTCGGCCCGGATTCCTGCGGTGTCGGGGGTGAACCTCGGGAACGTGCCGTTCCGGATGCTCTGTGCCTGACGTCCGCGGACTCCCAGCAGCTTGCCCAGGCGGTCGCTGAAGCGATCGTGGAGTGCCGCGATGAAGTTGAGGGCGGACTCCGAGAGGATTGTGTCGAAGCCGGGTTCGATGGGGGCGTTGATCGTGATGTGAGACATGGGGCTTCTCCTCACCCGTCGGAATGTGTGCTGCTGATGTGTGCTGCTGATGTGGATTGCGGTGGTGGTGCTGGTGTCGCCGAGGTTGTGATTGGTTGTGTTGTGTGCCGGTGTGCCGGCGCGGATCAACAGTGCAAACCCCGTGAAAACGCTGTCGATCCGCGCCGAGTACTAGGTGACCGGGTACTGGACGACCAGTCCACCGCCGTCTCCGGCGTCAGTCGTCGCGTGACCGGTCGGGTCACCGAAGGCTCAGCTGAACTGAGCGGATTCGGTCGAACCGGTCAGAGCAGTTGTCGAGCTCTCCGGGTTGAGTGCGGTCGAGACCAGGTCGAAGTATCCGGTTCCGACTTCACGCTGGTGTTTGGTCGCGGTGTAGCCGCGCTCCTCGGCAGCGAACTCGCGTTCCTGCAGATCGACGTATGCGGTCATCTGTTCCCGGGCGTAGCCGTGAGCCAGATCGAACATCGAGTAGTTGAGCGCGTGGAAGCCGGCCAGGGTGATGAACTGGAACTTGTAGCCCATGGCTCCCAGCTCGCGCTGGAACTTCGCGATGGTGGCATCGTCGAGGTGCTTGCGCCAGTTGAACGATGGTGAGCAGTTGTAGGCCAGCTTCTGGTCCGGGTACTCCGCATGGATCGCATCCGCGAACTGCTTGGCAGCTTCGAGGTCGGGTGTGGAGGTCTCCATCCACAGCAGATCCGAGTAGGGAGCGAAGGACAGTCCGCGGGCGATGCCTGCTTCGATGCCGTTCCTGATCTTGTAGTAACCCTCAGCGGTGCGCTCACCGGTGACGAAGCGCTGATCGCGCTCGTCGATGTCCGAGGTCATGAGTGTCGCTGCCTCGGCGTCCGTGCGGGCGATGACGAGGCTGGGCACGTTCTCCACGTCGGCCGCCAGGCGAGCCGCGTTGAGGGTGCGGATGTGCTGCGAGGTCGGGACGAGAACCTTGCCGCCGAGGTGGCCGCACTTCTTCTCGGAACCGAGCTGATCCTCGAAGTGGACACCGGCTGCGCCGGAGGAGATCATCGAGCGCATGAGTTCGTAGACGTTGAGCGCTCCGCCGAATCCGGCTTCCGCGTCCGCCACGATCGGTGCGAACCAGTCGTCGACGTTCTTCTGACCCTCTGAGGTCTCGATCTGATCGGCGCGCATGAGCGCATTGTTGATCCGACGCACGACCTGCGGCACCGAGTTCGCCGGGTAGATCGACTGATCGGGGTAGGTCTGTCCGGCGGCGTTCGCGTCGGCGGCGACCTGCCAGCCGGAGAGGTAGATGGCGTTGAGGCCGGCCTTGACCTGCTCAACGGCCTGGTTGCCGGTCAGTGCACCGAGTGCGTTGACGTATTCGCCGGACTTGATGTCGCTGGAGGAGACCTGGTTCCACAGGCGTTCGGCGCCGTGGCGAGCCAGGGTGTGCTCCTCGATCAGCGAACCGCGCAGTTTGACGACATCCTCGGGCTCGTAGTCACGAGCGATTCCCGACCAGCGGGCGTTGGTCGCCCAGTCGCGACGGATGGCCTCAGCATCGTGCAGGCTGCCCTGCGTGGTGTTCTCAGTCATTGTTCCTTCACTCCTACTCGTTCGGGGTTGGTGAGTTCAGTCTGCCGTGGGTGCAAGAGGGTCGATAGGGGTTTTTGCTAGGAATAATCGCCTGTTTTCCGGTTTTAGAAATTTCGTGGTTCTGTCATACTGGTTGCCAATGCGTGTGAACCAGCACACAACATCGATGGGAGCCGCAATGACGAGCAATCAGACGGATCTGGGAGCTGCCGAACAGGAGGCAGACACCCTCAGCATCGGCAGAAGAATCCGATTTTTTCGCAAACAGCGAGGGCTGACGCTGAGCGAGCTGGGCGAGAGAGTGGGGCGCGCAGCCTCGCAGATCTCGACGATCGAGAACGGTAAGCGAGAAACTTCTGTCACCCTCCTGTCGACGATCGCGAAGGCCCTGCACACCGAAGTCGCCGAGCTCATCGACCCCACTCCCGTCGACGGCAGGCAGGCCCTCGAGCTCGAGGCCGAACGCAACCAGGCCTCGCCCATGTACTCCTCTCTGGGCTTGCCGCAGGTGCGGATCAAGTCACTGCCGCCTGACGCTCTCGAGGCGATCGTGGGTCTGCAGCGACAGCTCGGCCAGGTCCTCGAACGCCGGGCCGCGACTCCGGAGGAAGCTCGTCGGGCCAACCGGGAACTGCGCGAGAACATGCGCGAGAAGAACAACTACTTCGCCGACCTCGAGGCCCAGGCCGCCGAGCTCCTGCGTCTGGCCGGCTACGAATCGGGGACGGTGTCTCAGCGGCAGACGGCGACGATCGCGGAGAAGCTGGGGTTCAGTCTCCACTACGTCTCCGACCTGCCCTCATCGACCAGGTCGATCTCCGACACCGCGAACAATCGTCTGTACCTGCCCAATGCGGATGCTGCGGCCGATCCTCGTTCGCATCTGCTGACCAGCCTCGCCGCGCACGTCCTCGGCCACGATTCCCCAAAGGACTTCAGCGAATTCCTGCAGCAGCGTGTGGAGGCGAACTACTTGGCGGCGGCCGTGCTCCTTCCGCAGAGTTCGGCCGTGCCGATGCTCGCCGAGGAGAAGAAGAAGCGCGAGATCTCCGTGGAGCATCTGCGCGACATGTTCGGCGTCAGCTACGAGATGGCCGCCCACCGATTCACCAATCTGGCCACCGAGCACCTGGGTCTGCCCGTGCACTTCATGAAGGTCCACCGGTCCGGAACCATCCACAAGGCGTATTCGAACGACGGCCTGCCCTACCCCACGGATCCCCTCGGAGCCATCGAGGGACAGTTCGCATGCAAACGATTCACCTCCCGCACGGTCTTCCGCGTTGCGGACAGGTTCAGCCCGTACTACCAGTACACGGACACCCCGGAAGGTTCGTTCTGGTGCACCGCACGCGTACTGCCCGGCGGTGACTTCGCGATCAGCGTGGGAGTCCCCTTCGCCCACGTGAAGTGGTTCGAAGGTCGGGAATCGCCGATCCGCTCCAAATCGGCCTGCCCGGATCCCGCCTGCTGCCGACAAGCACCCGAGGACCTGGCCGAGAAATGGGAGAACCAGGCGCTGCCCTCGGCACAGATGCATGCCTCCCTGCTGGCGGCCGTTCCGCCCGGCGCCGTCCCGGGCGTCGACGATACCGAGGTCTACGAGTTCCTCGAACGCCACTCCGGCTGAGGCGAGTCAACCCTTCGAAGCTGGATTGGTCAGTTCGCCGAGGTTGGGTTGGTCAGTTCGCCGAGGCGGGGTCCCTCAGTTCGTCGAATCGCCGGAGGCGCCGAGGACCTGGTCCGCAATATGTTCGGCCACTGCCAGCGCCGAGGTGGCTCCTGACTTCGGCAGGCTCCTGACCATGGTGAGCCTGCCGCGCGTTCTCACGCGCAGTTCGTTGACCAGCGAGCCGTCGGCATTGATCGCCTGAGCCCGGATGCCGCGTGTGCCCGGTCGAACGTTCGAGGCATCGACGGCGGGAACGAACTTCTGGATCCCGTCGACGAAGGCGGAGGTGCTGACGGCCGGTTTGGCGCCGCGCACGGCAGTCTTCGCGGTCTGCGCCGCGAACTTCCAGAACCCCTTGAACCCGACGGTCGATCCCACATCGCCGAGGTCGAATCCGTGCTTGTCATAGCGTTCGCGCCCCAGGGCCACGAAGGTGTTCGGCCCCAGGATCAGTTTATCGTTGATAGCTCTGACCACGGATTTCTCGGAGAATGGGGAGGCCGGATCGGGAACCGTGCTGATGATGCCCCTGACCACCTCGGCGGAGTCGTCGACGGCGTAGCAGTCGCTGGTGAACGGGACGATGCGGGGGTCGTCGTCGAAGCCCGCGGCCACCGCCAGTCGGTCGGCCTGGAGGCCGGCGCAGACGATCACGAGGTCGAACACCTCCGTGTCCTCGGCACGGTCCGGACGATCACGCTCGCCGGCTGCCGAGCGTTCACTCTCGCCGGCTGCCTTGCGTTCACGATCGCGGGTCGCACGCTCCCTCTCGCCGGCCGGACGAGCGCTGCCCGATGCGGGATTGGTGAACCGGTCGCTGAGGCTGCCGATCGTGTTTTCGACCTGTTTGAACCAGTCCTGAGAGCCGAAGCGGCTGCGCAGCTCGTCGCGGAAGTCGATCACCGGTCCGCTGGTGTTATCTCCGCGATAGGTCCGCGGAGCCTCGTGTACCTGATCGTCGATCTCGCCGTCGGATTCTGCGGCGGGGTCAGCGTCGCGGACTGAAGCGGAACCATCGGAGCCTGAAGCGCAGTCATCGTCGGAGCCATCGGAGCCTGAAGCGCAGTCATCGTCGGAGCCATCGGAGCCGGCAGCGGGCTCGCTCTGCTCGGGCGCTGCCACGCGCATGCGCACGCGAACCTCGTTGCTCATCACATCAAAGCCGGTGATCTCAGTGCCGAAGCGGAACGTGCCGCCGGCGGCACTGATATCGGAGGCGAGCGCCTCGGTCAGAGCGGTGTAATCGGTGACGGCGGTATGCGGAGAATACAGGGCGAGCACTCCCCTGGCGTTGGGTTCGATCTCCCGCATCTGGGTGCGGTCGAGCAGACGCACACCCGGGACCTGGTTCGCTTCGGCGTGGGCGAGGATCTCCTCGAGGCGGTCGGCCTCGTCGGTGTTCTGCGCAACCACCAGCTGGCCGCACTCACGGTAGCCGATGCCGCGTTCGGACACGAACGGGACCAGCAGCTCAACACCTCGGCGAGCGAGCGCTGCTTCCGAGGACGCCGGTTTCGCGTCGAGGGCGGGATCCACGATTCCCGAGGTGTGTCCGCTCTGATGTGCGGCGACGTGCTCGGCCTTGTCGAAGACAGTGATGTCGGCTTCGGGGAGTCTGCTGATGATCTCGCGGGCGAGCGCCACGCCGACGATCCCGGCACCGATTACGGCTACTCGTGAAATACTCATACAGCAATCTTGGCACCGATCGCGGAGAAGGAGAAGGATGTCGACGGCCCTGAACTGGACTGGCAAGGACGCCGCCTTCGCACGCGGTCGACGCCTGATCTCCGGTGATGCGGACTCCCCCGGCCACCTCGGCGCGGGTCCGCACTTCGTTCGCGAAGGTGATACCTATGTTCCAGCCGTCGATGAGAATCTGCTGGTCGTCGGGGACAATCTGCCGGGGCTGGCCGGGCTGCTGGCCACGCATCGCCGGCGGGTCAAGATCGTCTACATCGATCCCCCGTACAACACGGGCAATGCGCTGGCGTACAAGGATCACGGGCACGATCACGCGAGCTGGCTGAACTTCATGACTCCCCGCCTGATGCTCGCTCGCGAACTCATGCGCGATGACGGGGTGATCTTCATCCACCTCGACGACGGTGAGAGCGCGTGGGCACAGCTGCTGGGCCACGAGATCTTCGGCGAGGACAATTCGCTGGGCACCCTCATCCATCAGCGCGCGAAGGGCGGCGGCAATTCGCCCTCGTTCGTTCGCGGCCACGACTACGTCCATGTGTGGGGCAGAGTCGGCGGCCAGGCGGGTGCGTTCCTGACTGAGAAGAAGGCACCGGCGAAGCTCGAAATCATCGACGGCAGACGCATGCTCGTCGAAACCGATGTGCTGCGCGCCGGGTTCGGCCGCTACGCCCGCGGCCAGGAGCGCCGGTTGATGTACGAGGACATCCTCGAGGTCAAGGGGGCGAAGAAGCTCGCCGAGGTGGACGCGAAGTTGGGCACCGGCGAGTACGTCCTGCGCCAATGGGGAGCGCAGGGAAAGCACGCGGTCGTGCGCGTGACGCCTGCTGAGAAGGCGAGCTCGAAGCTCTACTCGATCATCAAAGCGCTGGGCGGTCAGAACGATCTCGAGGACCTCGGGCTGGGCGGGATCTTCAGCTATCCGAAGCCGGTTGAGCTGGTCAAGGCCCTCGTGGCCTCACAGACATTCTTCGATCCCGAGGCGATCGTCCTCGACTTCTTCGCCGGTTCCGGCACGACAGCGCAGGCGGTGATGGCGGCCAACCAGCGCGACGAAGGCTCACGGAAGTTCATCCTCGTCCAAACCCCAGAACCCCTGCTGTCGAAGAATGCGCGCAGCCTCGTGGACGCGGATTCCGAAGACGGTTTCCCCGAGATCAGCAGGCTCACCGCGGAACGGATCCGACGTGCCTCGAAGCGCCACGACCCCGAGCTCCATTTCACCGAA
Organism: Brevibacterium picturae; assembly: GCF_030453725.1. Lineage (GTDB taxonomy): Bacteria > Actinomycetota > Actinomycetes > Actinomycetales > Brevibacteriaceae > Brevibacterium > Brevibacterium sandarakinum_A. Next base: position 1,186 of record NZ_JAKDJU010000064.1, on the reverse strand, counting down.
ATCGCAGTGACCGAGCAATGAATTCTCGCCAACACCCTTGAGTCTTTCCTGGTGACAGTGTATGAATGCATAAAGACTCATATGTCGGCAATGATTTCGAGAAGAGTGATCCAGTGCCCACCTACGTCTACCGATGCACGACCTGCGGCGACACCGAACAGGTCTTTCCGATGAGCCGGAAACCGGAATCCGTGACGTGCCCCGACTGCTGCGGAACAGCCGTCTCCGCATTCACCGCCCCCCACCTCGGCGCCGGTTCCGGCACTGCCTTCGGCGTCATCGACGCAACGAAGAAGACCGCAGAGTCACCACCCGTCGTCTCGCGCGTTCCCTCCTCTGGTCGCCGTGCGCAGCCGGTGAGTCGGGATCCGCGGCACGCGAAGCTTCCCCGCGCCTGAGGTCAAGCTTCCCCGCGCCTGAGGTCGATCGGCTTCCGGGCGGAGCTCCAAGAAAGGGAAAGAACAATGCCGGACAATGTATTTCCACTCGATTCGACTCAGCCCTTCACCGCCCAGGCGGTCACCGGTCACAACCGCTGGCATCCTGACATTCCTGCAGCCGTGCATGTGAAGCCGGGCGAATCGTTCCGGCTGGACTGCCGCGAATGGTTCGACGGCGCCATCAAGAACGATGACAGTGCCGATGACATCCGCGATGCACCGATGGACATCGTCCATGCCCTCTCCGGTCCCGTTGCCATCGAGGGTGCGAAGCCAGGCGATCTGCTCATCGTCGACATCCTCGATGTCGGGCCGATCCCGCAGGAGGAGGGACCGCTTGCCGGGCAGGGCTGGGGCTATACCGGAATCTTCGCGAAGAAGAACGGCGGCTCGTTCCTCGTCGACCAGTTCCCCGACGCCTACAAAGCAGTCTGGGACTTCTCCGGCGGCACCGCGACATCGCGCCACGTCCCCGGTGTCTCCTTCACCGGGATCGTCCACCCGGGCCTCATGGGCACCGCCCCGAGCAAGGACCTGCTGGGCAAGTGGAACACCCGCGAGGCCGCCCTCATCGCCACCGACCCGAACCGCGAACCACCCCTGGCCCTGCCTCCTGAACCTCAGGGTGCGATCCTCGGCTCGCTGAGCGATGCGGAGTTCGACCGCGTCGCATCCGAAGGTGCACGCACGGCTCCCCCGCGGGAGAACGGCGGCAACCAGGACATCAAGAACCTCACCAAGGGCAC
>NZ_JAKDJU010000246.1 GCF_030453725.1 Brevibacterium picturae | reverse complement strand
GTGAGGAACTCGGCACTGGTCCGCGCCAGTTCGTCCTGGGTCCTGGCCAGGGGCCGCCAGATGGATGCGGCCACGGCGATGGTGTCGTTGTCTGCGGTGAAGCTCTCCAGAGTCAGAGGTCCCGCATAGGAGATGTCGTCGAGGGCGTCGAAGAAGGAGTCCCAGTCGGTGTGGTCTCCGCCCACGGGCCCACGGTCGTTGCCGCACACCTGCACGACCCGACAGTGCTCCCCGGCGGCCCGGATCGCGTCCGCCGGCGAGCGCTCCTCGATGTTGAGGTGATAGCTGTCCAGCGCCAGCCCGACGCCACGGTCCAGCAGGGGTTCGAGAGCATCGAGGGCCTGATCGACCGTGTTGATGAGGCTCGTCTCGTAGCGGTTGAGCGGCTCCACGGCGAGGCTCACTCCACGATCGGCGGCATAGTCGGCAACCGGCCGCAGAGCCTCCCGAAGAGTCTCGACAACCGTGGCACGCTCGACCGATTCCATCCTCCAGACCCGACCGGTCGCAGCCGTGAACGGTCCGGCCACGGTGGGCGAGCCCACCTGGAGAGCCACATCGACGCAGTGGCGCAGATAGTCCTGCGTGTCGCCGCGGAACCTCGGGTCGATGAGGTCACGACCGGGGCCCATCGCCCCGACGATCCGCGCGCCCATGCCCAACCCGGCGAGCACCTCGGCGGCGGTGTCCGGGTCCCAGTCGCCAGGCTTCTCCACGGGCAGCTCCAGCAGACCGAACCCGAAGCTTCGGGCCCGGTCTGCCAGCTCGCCGAGGCGCTGGGTCGTCAGCGGTGACGTCCACACCCAGGTGTTGACGCCGATCTCACGAGTGCCGACGTGATTGCCCCGCGGGTGACTTCCGCTCTCTCGTGCTTCGATCATGGCCCCTCCCCGATCAACTTCTGACCCAGATCAGGGGATCTCCCTCTCCTGCCACACCTCCGGGAAGCCGGGCAGATCCTCGCCACCGAACTTCGCGTAGTGGCCATCGGGCATTCCCTCATTGCGCTCGAGGTACTCATCGAGGTCCTCGGCCGTGATCGGGCTCTGCGGCAGGACCCATTCGCTCGGGACCTCGTCTCCCTCGAAGATCTTCTCCGCGGCCAGCAGCGGGGTCCGCCACTGGAAGTTCGTGTACACGGGAGCCAGCGCTGTCATGTCGGTCTCCTTCCACTTGCGCAGGAAGCTCAGCTCGTCCTCGCCGGTCATGACGGGATAGTCCTTGCCGGCGTCTTCGAAGGCTTCGATGGCGGAGACGGCACCGTCGCCGGCATCCATCCAGATGCCCTGGACGTCGCCCTTGGCCAGCTCGTCCGAGACGACCTTCTTGATCTCGGCCGGGTCACCCTCGGCGAAGTAGTCGACGACCTCGATCCCGGCCTCTGAGAAGAGTTTGTCAGCGGCGGCCCAGCGCTGTTCGAGCACGTCGACGCCGGGCAGGATGCGCAGCGCCACGACCTTGTCGCCCTCATTGAGGTTGTCGATGAGGAACTGTGCGGTGTCGATGCCCCAGGCGAAGCCTCCGATGGGATGGATGAATGTCACGGCGCAGTCCGTTTCGACTCCGCGGTCGAAGACGATCACGGGTTTGTCCGTCTTGCATGCCCGCTCGACCGCCGGCGTGATCGCGGCCGTCGAGTTGGGGGAGATGATGAAGCCGTCGCAGTTGCCCTCGGCGATGAAGTAGTCGATGTCGGCGATCTGCGTATCGTCGTTGTCCTGGGCGTCGCGGGTCTCCATCTCCGTGATGACGCCGTCCTTCTTCAGCTCCTTCAGCTGCTCGTTCATCGTGATCCACCCCGTCTGCCTCCAGGGGTTGGAGATCGAGGCGTTGGCGAAGCACATCTTCTTCCCGCCGTCGGACTCGAACTCCGAGGTGTCCTTCATCTCCGGGTTGATCATCTGCAGGTAGGGCTTGTCGTCCGGGCCCTCCGGTTCGACCTCACGCTGCTTGAACTGCTTGTCGTAGACCTCCTGGTCGAACCAGTCCTCGGCCGGCGCCTCCTCCTGCGCACCACCGTCTCCTTCCGCCGGCTCCACCGAAGGGTCGGTCGTGCACCCCGCCAATGCGATGAGAGCGCCAGCGCTGGCAATGCCGATCGCACTCCTCAGTCCTCTTCTCATGATGTTGCCTCCCTTGTCATTCCCGTGCGGCTCCGTCGCCGCCGGTGAGTTGGATCGGCGAAGGTGCCCCCGCCGAGGTTGTGCTTGGGTCTCCCGACTCGTTCGCCGAGGAGGTCTCCGCCGAGATGGTGGGTCGTTTGCGCTTCTTTGCGAAGACGACACCGGAGTATGCGACCGCAGCGATGATGATGGCTCCCTGGATCGCGTCGCGCATCGTTGCCGGCACCGAGGTGAAGTTGAGCAGCGTGAACAGCGATTCGAGGGTGAAGGCCCCGATCAGTGCGCCGACAACGGTTCCCCGTCCACCGCCGAGGACCACACCGCCCAGGACCACGGCAGTGATCGCTGTGAACTCGTAGCCCTGGCCGACCGAGGGGTGGACCCCGGCGTAACCGGCGAGAAGAATGCCCGCCACCGTTGCCGAGACGGACGACAGGACGAAGGCGAGCGTCTTCGTCCTCCACACGTTCGCTCCCGCGAAGGACACCGCGTCGGCGTTGTCCCCGATGGCGACAAGGGTTCTGCCGAATGGCCGCCTTGAGATCCAGATCCCGAATACGATCACGGCGAGCAGGATGAGCACAGCGTAGGGCAGCAGATCGAGGACCGGGAGTCCCTCGATCCCTCCCCGTCCGAGTTGTCGGAAGGACTCGGCCGGGTTGCCCGTCGCGGCGCCTCCCGTCCACCACATGACTGCGCCATGGATGAGGAGCATCGTGCCGAGGGTGACGATGAACGAGGGAACCCTGAGCAGCGTCGTGGCCAGCCCGTTGACGATGCCGACCACGATGCCGATGATCAGCATGATGACGAGCACCGGCACGGTCTTCGAATCGTCCTCGCCGATGAGATGGCCCGCGGTCATCACCTGCGCGGTGACCACTGCTCCCATCGACAGGTCGAATTCACCGCTGACGATGACGAAGTACTGACCGATGGCGACGATGGCAACGGGCGAGACTCGCTGGATGAAGCGCATGAGCGCTCCGGGCTCAGCGAAACCCGGATTGAGGACGACGATGGCGATGAGGATTGCGATGAGAAGAACGACGACGGCGCCGCGCGGATCTGCCGCACGCCCAAGCAGTCGACGAAGTCCTCCATCGCCGAGGTGTGTCTCGGGAGTTCTCGGATTCATCCTTGGCTCCGCTCATGGTCGGGCGCAGGGTTACTGTCGGGGGCAGGGTTGCGGTCGGGGGCAGGTCCCCGGTGGGGAAC
>NZ_JAKDJU010000245.1 GCF_030453725.1 Brevibacterium picturae | reverse complement strand
CACTGACAGCCGGAATACTCACTGCTGCCGCGTCATACCTCGTTGTCGAACCCCGCGACGACAGCACAGAGCTGACCCGAGGGCGCAACAGCGGCAATCAGCAGTAATTCGCAGCCGAGGCAGTGAGTTGAAGCAGCTGCCCGATCACACGATCCGGGTCGGTGGGGACTTGGTCTTCGAGGGATTCGTTTCGGGCAGATCACCGAGGGCATCATCGATGCGGGAGAGCACCTCGGCGTCGAGCTTCACACCGGCTGCGGCGACGTTCGATTCCACCTGCTCGGGACGGGAGGCGCCGACGAGTGCGGTTGCGACGTTGTCGTTGGCCAGCACCCAGGCGATCGCGAGCTGGGCCATCGTCAAACCCAGATCGGAGGCAATCGGTTCCAACTTGGCCACGCCGTTGAGGATCTCATCGTTGAGGTAGCGGTCGGTGATCATGTCCTTGCCGCCGTTCTCATCGGTGGCACGAGACCCGGCCGGTGCAGGCTGTCCCGGCTTGTACTTGCCGGTGAGCACGCCCTGGGCGATCGGCGACCACACGACCTGCGAGATCCCGAGCTCCTGCGAAGCCGGAACGACCTGGGGCTCGATGACGCGCCAGAGCATGTTGTACTGCGGTTGGTTGGACACGAGCTGGATGCCGAGATCACGGGCCAGATAGTGCGCGGCACGCAGCTGATCGGCGTTCCACTCGCTCACGCCGATGTAGAGGGCCTTGCCGGCGCGCACGACATCCGCGAAGGCCTGCATGGTCTCTTCGAGCGGGGTCTCATAGTCGTAGCGGTGGGCCTGGTAGAGGTCGACGTAGTCGGTGCCCAGGCGCGACAGCGAGCCGTTGATCGATTCCATGATGTGCTTGCGGGACAGGCCGGTGTCATTGTGTCCCTGGGGTCCGGTCGGGAAGTAGACCTTGGTGAAGATCTCCAGGGACTCGCGACGCTGTCCCTTGAGGGCATCGCCGAGGACCTGCTCGGCCACGGTGTTCGCGTAGACGTCGGCGGTGTCGAAGGTGGAGATGCCTGCGTCGAGAGCCGCATGAACACACTTCGTGGCGGTGTCGTTCTCCACCTGGGAACCGTGCGTGAGCCAGTTTCCGTACGTGATCTCCGAGATCTTCAGGCCGCTGTTTCCAAGATATCTGTGCTCCATGGACCCAGCCTACTGCTGGCCGGGCGGAGTGGACACCCCCCGCCGGAGCATCGTCGAATCGAAGGCTGCCGACGACCTCGCCGAGGTGGCCGTGGGCGGTGCGTTCTCCGCGAGGTGTCCGCGCAGGGTGTTCGCGAACCCGGCGGAGTCGCCCGAGCGCAGGTGGTCGACCAGTGAGACGTGTTCGGCGATGATCTCCTCGCACCGGCCGAGGAGCCGATCACCGGAGGCGAAGAGGATGAAGCGGTGCCGGTCGGAGAGCTGCGAATACAGTTCCAACATCACCGTGTTGTCTCCGGCCTCGACGAAGCCGCGGTGGAACTCGAGTGTCAGGTCGATGAAGGCGGCGATGTCCCCGGCGTCGAAGGCCTCCCGCTGAGCTTGGATCGAGGTGTCGAGCGCCTCGGCGAGCTGCTGTCGCAGTGCATCCGGAGCCCGATCGACGGCCGTCGTCTCCAGAACGAACCGGGCGTCGGCGAGTTCGGCCACGGTGCGTTCATCGACTCCCTGGACGATGGCTCCGCGTTTGGGATAGATGACGATCCAGCCCTCGTCCTGCAGCCGGGCGAGAGCGACCCGCACCGGTGTGCGACTGACCTCGAGCTCGGCGGCCAAACCTGTCTCGCCCAGCATTGCCCCGGGGCGATGGGTGCCGTTGAGGATCTGCGCGCGGATGAGCTGATAGGCGCGCTCGGCGGCGCTCGGGGTCTCGCCGCTGCTGGTCGTGGCCACCGAATTCTCCTCGTGTGCCGCAGATAGTGTCATGTCCGAGCCCGATGATCAGCGATCGCTCCGGCCGGGGTGCTTGGACTCAAACTACCTGAGATGTCGTTTCAATCCGCATATGACGCCTCTGGGGTGCTGTCTGCTGGACTGGCAGGGCCTTTCCGGCCGGGCCAGCGCATCAGGGGAACTGCCTTGATGGAGAATCCGAGGGCGACGAGGAGAACGATGGTGGCCATCATGTTGATCCACAGGAACCCTCCCGCTTCGAGTACGGTGCCGGCCATCGCGGCCATGAGCGCACCGCCGAGGTTCATCGCCGAATCCGATGCGCCCTGCAGGGTGACCTTCGCATGCCGGGGCACCGAGGCTGTCAGCAGCGCGGATCCGCCGATGAGGAACATCGACCACCCCACTCCGAGGAAGATGAGCGCGGTGCTCAACAGGACCATGGACGAGGCCTCGGCCGCGGCATCGACGACGCCCAGGATGATGGCGGTGGCGAAGACGATGACACCGCCGGCGATCACGGTGCCCGGTCCGAAGCGATCTGCCATCCATCCGAACACCGGTGAGAGTGCGTACATGCCGGCAATGTGGACGCTGACGACGATGCCGATCGCGCCGAGGGAGAAGGCCTGGTGATCCATGTGCACCGGGGTCATCACCATCACATTGGTCATCATCATCTGACCGGCGATGATCGTGATCATCGCGAACAGGGGCACCGGGCGTGCTGCCGCGAAGCGCAGTGCCGGGCCCAACTTCATCGTCGGCGGCTCAGCTGTGGTGCCGTCTGACTCTGCGGTCACCTCGGCGATGCCGTCATTGCCCATGCTGCCCGAGTCAGTGGTGGCGGGTGCGGCGCCCGGTTTGATCTTTCGGGTCAGCGTCGACGCGACCAGGGTCGCGAGGCCGAAGGCTGTCATCGAGATCAGGTAGGGCCCGGCCAGCTCGTTCATGCCCAGAGCCGCGCCGAGGCGCGCACCGGGTGCGGTGAAGCTGGGCCCGAGCACGGAGCCGATCGTCGTCGCCCACACCACCAGGGACATTGCGCGCCCGGCGGCAGATGGGTCGACGAGGTCGACGGCTGCGTAGCGGGCCTGCAGGCCGGAGGCCGTCGAAGACCCGCACATCATCATCCCCAGCATGAACAGCGGGAGGAGTTGCAGTGCGACGCCGAGGAGGACGACCGTGGCGCCCAGGGTGCCGATGCCGAATCCCAGCGTCAGCGCGGTCCGACGTCCGGCCTTGCCGGCCAGCACCGCCAGGGGATAGGCGATGAGCCCGGCGCCGAGGATGACACTCATCTGCGCGATGCCCGCCATCGAGGTCTTGCCCGTGATCTCTTCGGCCAGCAGCCCGCCGACCGCGTAGCCGGAGGCGATCCCGGCTCCGGAGAGCAGCTGCGCGGCGATCAGCTTGGCCTGTGCGCGTGTGCGGGTCTTCATCGACGCCTTCCGTCATTCCTGTCAGCTACCCACACAACGTATCTTGGATCCATCTTGGATACAAGATG
>NZ_JAKDJU010000063.1 GCF_030453725.1 Brevibacterium picturae | reverse complement strand
GCAATCCCCGGCGGAGCCCATCCGGGCCCGACCCTGAACAGGACCCACAGCTTGCAACGACGCGTCTGGCCGGGATCACCCGAGCCACCGTGCAGCGGTGGGCGATCCACCCGGTCGACTTCGACGGGCTCGTCACCTCGGCCGCACGATCGAACGAGCCGCACGTCGATCTCGGTGAGGTGCATGACATGACCCGCCGCACCCCGGACGGAAGGATCCTCGACTGGAGACTGACGCGGCGGACCCCGCTGGCCCTGGGCGGAATCCAGCCCTTCCTCATCGATTGGAAGGATTCTCCGCACCCCGCACGACAGGAGATGCCGAGCATCGAACTCGAGCGGTTCTGGGCCACGAGCCCGGATGTGGACACAACATCCAGAGTTCTGCGATCCTTGGGGGCTACCATCGAGGTTGAGGCAGGTGACACAGAATCCCTGCACGCCACAGTGAAAGGTCCCGGTGGATCATGGACGATCTGAGTACGATTCCCGCCAATCTTGACCACCTCATCATCACGGTGCCCGAGCTCGAAGCCGGCGTCGCCGAATTCGAACGCCTCACCGGAGTCCGGGCTGTCTCCGGTGGACGGCACCCTGACCGAGGAACCGCGAACTATCTTGTCGGCCTCACCCCGGCTGGCTGGCCCGCAGGTGCCCACACCTACCTCGAGATCCTCGGCCCCGACCCGCAGCAGACGGCACCGGCCGACGGCACCCTGCCATTGGATGCACATTTGGCTCAGGGCCTGACCCTGCAGACCTGGGCCATCCACCCGCACGCCTTCCTCGCGAAGGTGGCGGGGGCCAACACCGAAGGAATCGACTTCGGCGAGGTTCGCGACATGTCCCGGGAGACCGCCGAGGGGGAGCTGCTCGAATGGCGCCTGACCTCACGGTCCCCGCTGCCGGACAAGGGCGCGCAGCCCTTCCTCATCGACTGGGGAGAGTCGACCCATCCCGCCGAGGCTGGGCTGCCGGCGGTGGAACTGGAAGAGTTCTCCATCGAATCCCCGGACGCCGAGGCGACCCGCCGTGCCCTCGATGTGCTCGGTGCCGCAGATACTCAGGTTGTCGACGGCAGCGAACACCGGTTGCATGCGCGCCTGCGGGGTCCCGGCGGACTCCTCGAGTTCTGACGATCGACAGCAGAGTTCTGAGGTCGACAGCCACCGGAGGAACGGCGCTGAAAGGCTAGACTCTGGAGAGTGTCGAGATCTCCCCGCCCTGCATCGCGCACCCTGCGCTCATCACGTCGACTGCCCGCCGCCTCGGCGGCGGTTGCTGCGTCCCTGCTCATCGGGCTCAGCGCCTGCGCGCCCGAGCCCGACACTCAGACGCGACCGACCCCGCACGCGGCGGAGACGATCGCTGCTGGCGAGACCTCCACTCCGAGCGAATCGAGCGCACCGACCGACAGCACCGCGTCAGGCGGGTCCGCTGGGCCGAAGGAATCCGAGTCCGCTGAGCCCGACGCGGACTCGGCCGGTGCCGCCGGCGTCGGCGAGGGCGACATCGATATGCACGGCAGCGGCGAATGGGACCGTCCGAAGGAGGAGACCGGCCCGAACCGGGACGAAGGCGAGACATTCACGGTCGCGCTGCGCGTCGAGGACAACCTCCCGATCGACGTGGATGAGGCCGCCGCCTTCATCATCTCCACCCTGCAGGACGAGCGCGGCTGGCAGAACATCGACAACGTGTCGATCGAAATGGTCGACGAGGGGGAAGACGCGATGATCAGCATCGCCAGCCCCGACACCGTGGATGAGATGTGCCTGCCGCTGCGCACCCTGGGAAAGCTCTCCTGCCGCAACGGAAACGATGTCATCCTCAACGCGAAGCGCTGGGTCTCTGCCACCGACGAGTTCGACGACATCACGCTGTACCGCCATTACCTCATCAATCATGAGGTCGGTCACGCTCTGGGCCACGGCCACGAAACGTGCCCGGGCCCGGGCGAGACGGCCCCGCTCATGCAGCAGCAGACCAAGGGACTGCAGGGCTGTGAACCCAACGGCTGGCCCTCGAATGGCTGATCGGGAAGTCGAGAGGCTCCCTCGGGAATAAGACCACCGCCTTCATCGTTGATTGAGTCGTATAGGCTCAACTTTCACTAGGAGGTCAGATTGGCTACATTCTACGGATCCGCCGGTTCTGGCGGAGATTCATTCGACGAATTCCTTGCTCGTTTTCTGCAGGGACAGCAGGGCGCCCGCCAGGGGGGCAGCGTCGACATCAACAAGCTGCTGAGCAAGCGCAGCCACGAGGTCATCGACAACGCCGCAGACTATGCCAGAGAGAACGGTCAGTCGGAGGTCGACGCCCTGCACATCCTGCGGACCATGGCAGAGACCGAGCCCGGCGTCTCGGCGATCCGCCAAGCGGGCGCGGACCCGGAGCAGGTCGCGCATGCCGTTGAAGAGCGCCTGCCCGCATCCTCGAGCACGAAGCCCGAGGGCGCATTGACGCTGACCGGTTCCGGTCAGCGTGCGCTCCTCGACGCCTACCAGGTGGCGCGAGCGTTCGGCTCGACCTACGTCGACCCGGAGCACCTGTTCTTCGCCTTCGTGCTCAACCATGAGATGCCTGCTGGCCGCATCCTCGCCCAAGCGGGCGTGACGCAGGAGCGGCTGCAGGCCGGTGCGGAAGCCGCTGAAGCCGGCGGCCCCCAGGGCGGCCACGGAGCAGGCCAGTCGGAAGGGACCATGCTCGAGAGGTTCTCCACGGACCTCACGGCACTGGCAGCCGACGGCGAACTCGACCCGGTGATCGGACGTGGGCAGGAGATCGAGGAGACCATCGAGATCCTTGCCCGCCGCACCAAGAACAACCCGGTGCTCCTCGGCGAGGCAGGCGTCGGCAAGACCGCGATCGCCGAAGGCTTGGCTCAGGCCATCCACACCGGAGACATCCCGGCGCAGCTGTCCGGCAAACGAGTCATCGCACTCGACCTGCCGGGAATGCTTGCGGGCACACGCTACCGTGGTGACTTCGAGGAGCGTCTGACCGGTGCACTCGACGAGATCGCCGAGGACGGCGAGATGATCGTCTTCGTCGATGAGCTCCATACCCTCGTCGGCGCCGGTGGCAACGGCGAATCCAACTCGATGGACGCCGGCAACATCCTCAAGCCCAGGCTGGCTCGGGGAGACCTCCACCTGCTCGGTGCGACCACCCTGAAGGAGTACCGCACGATCGAGAAGGATTCAGCCCTCGAACGTCGGTTCCAGCCGGTGCGCGTCGGAGAACCGAACATCGAGGATGCTGTGGCGATCCTCGACGGACTCAAGGGCCGCTACGCCGAGCACCACAACGTGACCTTCACGTCGGAGGCGATCCGCGCCTCGGTCGAGCTCTCCGATCGCTACATCAACGACAGGTTCCTGCCGGACAAGGCGATCGACCTCATCGACCAGGCGGGTGCCCGTCTGTCTCTGCGTCGTGGACCCAAGGTCAATCCCCAAGCACTGCGGACGGAGATCGAACGGCTCGAAACCGAGAAGTCCACCGCCATCAGCAAAGAGAACTACGAGCGTGCCGGTCAACTCCGCGACGAGGTCATGAGTCTCGGCGAGAAGTTGCATGCGGCCGAGAACCCGGACGAGAGCACGACAACGGCTGACCACAGTGCCGATCGGGGTAAGGATGCTGCGTCCAGCGTCGTCGACGCCGATCAGATCGCACAGGTCGTGTCCCGTGCCACCGGGATCCCGGCGGCGAGCATGACTCAGGGCCAGAAGGCCAAGCTGGCCAGGCTCGAAGAGGTCCTCCACGGTCGTGTCATCGGCCAGGACGATGCGGTGGGCGCAGTGTCGAAGGCCGTGCGCCGGTCGCAGATGGGAATGGGAGATCCGAATCGTCCCATCGGCAGCTTCCTCTTCCTCGGCCCCACGGGCGTGGGCAAGACTGAGCTGGCCAAGTCTCTGGCCGCGACCCTGTTCGATGACGAGTCGGCGATGATCCGGTTCGACATGAGCGAATTCGGCGAGCGTCACACCGTGTCCCGTCTGGTGGGTTCGCCTCCCGGCTACGTCGGTTACGACGAAGCCGGCCAGCTCACCGAGCAGGTCCGGCGGCGGCCGTACTCGGTGATCCTCCTCGACGAGGTCGAGAAGGCCCACCCGGACGCATTCAACCTGCTGCTCCAGGTCCTCGACGACGGTCGCCTGACCGACGGACAGGGCAGGACCGTGGACTTCCGGAACACCGTCATCATCATGACGAGCAACCTCGGATCCGAATTCATGGCAGGCAGCACTCCGTTGGGCTTCAGCTCCACCGATGCGAAGGTCACCGAGAAGGACCTGAGCGCCAAGGTGATGGGCAAGCTCAAGGAGGTCATGCGTCCCGAGTTCCTCAACCGGATCGACGAGACCGTGATGTTCTCGCGGCTCGACCGTGAGCAGCTGCGTGTCATTGTGCGTCTCCAGCTGGAGGAGTCGGTGCAGCGTCTGGCACACCAGGGCATCGGCCTGAGCGTGTCCGAGGACGCCGTGGAGTTCCTCTCCGACGCCGGGTACGAACCCGAGTTCGGTGCCCGTCCGCTGCGGCGCGTGATCCAGCGTGAGCTCGACGACCGCATCGCGGACCTCCTCGTCAACGAGGCCGTGTCCGAGGGCGGAACCGTCAGCGCCATGGTCGAAGACGGAACGCTGCGGGTGATCGCGGGAACTCCCGAGGTGCCTGTGGCAGCCTGAGGCGACCACCTGCACGGAAAGGGCCCGGGGCAGAGGAAGTATCCTCTGACCCGGGCCCTTTCTGTCGTGCGAGCACCTGACGAGTCAAGCCTCGAACAGCCCGTGTCACGTCGCGAACAGCCGGAGTCAGTCGGTGAGAATGCCGGGGTCTCGAGCCACTCTCACGAGTGCCGCGGCCAGGTTCGCGACATCGTTGCCTGCGACGAGTTCGCCCAGCTCCTTCGCGCCCTCGGGCAGGCCTGCGGCTCGAGCGCCCTTGAGGACGAGCTTGTCGGTGAACGGGCGGACCTCGGACCACACCTGCTGCACCTCACGCAGGAAGATACCGGCTCCGGTGGGACCGATCCCCGTGAACTCCTGCACAAGCGCCGAGATTCGAGCCGGGTCGCCATCGGCTTCGTCGCGCAGTTTGCGCATGTCGCCCTTCCACCGTGTGATGAGCAGTGCGGCTGCCTCGTCCAGACGGGTCGCCGTGCTCTCGTCATAGCGGCGGTAACCACCGCGTCCCAGAGCATCGACCCGCTGCTGCCACGTGCTCTGGCGCAGACGCTGCGGTGTCCTCCATCCCGTGGAGAAGAGTTCCTGGGCGGTGCCGAGGGCAATATCGGAGCTGATCCGCGTCGACAGCAGCAGGCTGAGGACGAGGAGCTGCCACAGAGGTGCGGGTTTGTCCCGCAGCGTGATCGAAGCCTCGGCCGCGAAGGTGCGACCGTGCTCGTTGACCAGGCGACGTGCGAGTTCGCGTTGCTCGGCGCTGGGGCTTCGTTCGTTCATGACTGCGATGTTAGGCCATGATGCTCAACGCCGCACTCATCACACCACCGGCCGCATTCCTCAACCCCCTGGCCGCGCTCCCGGCCCACAGCCTTCAGGCAGCAGAACCCTGTCGCTCCCGCTGCTCGTCATCCTTCACATTGACCTTGAGAGCACGGTTGAGCACGAGGCGTTCTGCCAAGGTCCAGGCCGTCGTGGTCATCAGGTAGAGCGTGGCCGCCGATGGCACGAACAGTGCGATGACGGCGGTCATGAACGGCATGAAGCTTAAGACCTTGGTCACACCTGTCAGGTCCGGCATAGCGGGCCTGTCGCTACCGGAGTTCTGGCTGCCAGGTGTCTGGGCGGGAGGCGTCTGCGGCATCTCGGGTGTGAGCAGATGCCGCGACAGGGCGGCGACGACGGTGATGACGACGACGATGGCCGCGAAGACGGCGGCCGAGACCACCGTCAGGTCCCCGCCGGTCAGGAGACCGACGAAGCCGGCGTTGAGGGGGATGCCCAGCAGGGAATGATTGAGAAGGTCGTTGGCATGTCCGCCGATGGTGGATTGGATGAAGATTCCGTAGACGGCCATGAGCACCGGCATCTGGGCCAGGACGGGCAGGCAGCCGGCCATCGGGGAGGCCTTCTCCTCTTTGTAGAGCTCCATGATCTTCTGCTGCATGAGTTCGGGATTCTTCTTGTGTCGGGTCTGCAGCTCGGAGATCTTCGGAGCCAGTCGTTTGCGGGTGATTCCGGCTCTGACCTGGGACAGGCCGACGGGGATGAGGACGGCGCGGACAATGATCGTGAGCACCACGATGGCCAGTGCGGCACTTGCACTGCCGGCCATTGGCTCGAGCAGGGTAGTCAGCCAGGTGACGACCCGATAGGCGGCGTTGACGAGCAGTTCGATGGGTGGAAATTCGTAGATGTTCATGGTGAGGGCCCTCCTGGGCGCTGCCGATGCAGGCAACTCGGCCGTGCAGCGATGGGCAGCAGTGATGATGTCGTCATGGGCGTTCAGCGACTCGACGACGCAGGGCGACACCATGGCAGGCTCTGACAAGGAGCAGACAGGAATGGCGTCAGCGACCGTGCCTCAGAGCACGGAGATGTCGTCGTTCAGGCGAAGGAGCGAACGACGAAAGAGGGGGCTCTGGCTTGAGCGGTACCCGGAGTGCCAGGTTCCTCGGGCATGCGGAACTCGCGAACCTCGGTTCGCTCGTTCCGCACCCAGGGGCCGTGGGGAGCCAGGGACAGGACCCTGACGAGAGCCTTTGCCGCCCAGGGCGCCACCGGCGACAGCAGCGCCGCACCCAGCAGCACGAGGACGATCAGATGCATGGACGACTGGGGAATGACCGTATCGGCATCGGGGCTGAGCAGCACCACGATGAACTGAACTGTCATCCACAGGTTCAGCAGCATTCCGTCTCGGCCTTCCATTGAAATAGTCTCAAGTCCTTGCCCGACTTTATCACGGCGGGACCACGGCACCGGGTGTACAGCTTCGTCGTCCGCTCACAGCGGCACCCTCCCGCTCAGAGCAGAGACACCTTCCCGGACGGCGAAGTGAGCGACACAGTGGAGGCATGAACACACGATTCGCACTCCACGGTGCCCACAACAGACCAACCCAGCCACCGCCGAGGTGGGGCGAGAATGAGGACGCACCGACGACCCCCATCCCCGAGTCCCAGAGAATGCTCTACGCCTACCGTTCGGTCGTCTTCAACGGGGAGCTGCGCGACGACAACGGTATGGAGATCATCTCCCGTCTCGTCCTCCTCTCCGCCGAGGATCCCCACAGCGACATCCACCTCTGGATCAACTCACCGGGCGGATCGGTGCCGATGATGCACGCGATCGCCGACACGATCGAGACTCTGCCCAACGATGTGGTCACGGTGGCGTTCGGGTGGGCAGCCTCGGCGGGGCAGTTCGTGCTCATGATGGGCACGCCCGGCAGACGGCTCGCCCTGCCCCACGCCCGGATCCTCCTCCACCAGGGGTCATCGGGGATCGGGGGAGCCGCCGCCGACATCGAGCTGCAGTCCGGGGATCTGCGCAACGTCCGCGACTCGGTCCTGCACCGCATCGCCGAGGCGACGGGCAAGACCTATGAGCGCATCTTCGACGATTCCCTGCGCGATCGGTGGTTCACCGCGAAGCAGGCCCTCGACTACGGGCTCATCGACCGCGTCGTCGACTCCCCAGCCGACCTGCGCGGCGGGATCGGTGCGCCATGAGCCAGTACACGATTCCGAATGTCGTCGACCGCTCGGGTGGTGGGGAGAAGATCGTCGACGTGTATTCCCACCTGTTGGGCAACCGCATCATCTACCTGGGTGTGCCGATCGACGACGGGGTGGCCAACACAGTCATCGCGCAGCTGCTCCACCTTGAGGCGAGCAGCCGCGAACTCCCGATCCAGATGTACATCAACTCACCGGGCGGATCGCTGACGGCCATGACCGCCATCTACGACGCGATGCACCACATCGGCGCACCGGTGGCGACCATCTGTGTGGGGCAGGCAGCCGCTGATGCCGCGGTGCTCCTGGCAGCCGGGGAATCCGGTCAGCGCTCGATGCTCGAACACGCCCGAGCGGTGCTGCGCCAACCCCATGCCGAGGGTGCACGCGGGGCCATCCCCGACCTCATCGTCGCCGCCGACGAGATCGCCCGGCAGCGCCGCGAGGTCGAGGCGATGCTGGCGCAGGGGACCGGGCGCAGCATGGAGCAGATCCATGCGGACCTCGACCGAGACCTCGTCCTGGATGCACTGTCGGCCCGAGACTTCGGCCTCGTCGACCAGATCCTCTGAGCTGCGCTGAGGTCGACGTACTCCGGGGGATGTCCGGCCGAATACTGCCGTGGTACGACGCCGAATCCTCGGCCGGTGACTACGATCAGAGGATGAGCCGATCCAGGCGTGCCCCCGCCGAGGCGAGCGACCCCGATTCTGATCGTCGCGTCCCGCCTCGACCGCGCCTGGTTGCCCTGAGCGTCCTGGCACTGCTGCTGCAGCTGCCCTTCGCCGTGTTCATGGCCACGCACGATGGTGCCGCTGCCCTGGTCGATGGTGTGCGCATTGCAGCGGCACTGCTGTCCCCAACGATCTTCCTGCTGTGCGCACGTTGGCCGGGCCCGAGGGTCGCGATCATCGCCGGACTGACGCTGGTCGACATCGTCGTCTGGGCCGCACTGGCGAGATCCAGCATCTCCGGCGCATGGGACCACGATGTCAGCAATCGTCCCTGGTCGGGTGATGGTCCGGGCGGCATGTGGGCGCAGGGGCTCACAGGCCCCGAGATGACACCGTTCTACGCGGCCTTCCTCTTCGCTCTCGTCGTGGCCATGGTCCGCGGTCGCCAGATCTGGGCCATCGCCTCGGCGGCGGGTGTCTGGTTGGGGGCCCTGCTGCTCGGTCCCTTCCTCGGAGTCGAATGGTCGGTGGGGCGTGTGGCATCGGCGACCATCGGTCTCATCGTCGCACTGAGCATCGGTGCCTTCGCCCGGCGCAGACGTGAGGGCAGGAGGATCGCGGACGAGGAGGCGCAGGCCCGACATCAGGAGGTGATCGCGGCCGAGCGGCTGCGTATCGCCCGCGACCTCCACGACGTGCTGGGTCATTCCCTGTCCCAGATCAATGTGCAGGCCGGCATGGGCGAACACCTCATCGACAGAGACCCCGAACAGGCCAGACATGCGCTCGCCGCCATCAAGGAGCTCAGCCGAACCGGGCTCAACGAGGTCCGCTCCGTACTCCACACGATGCGCTCCGACGCCGTCGACGGCAGCGGTTCCGGTGCCCGCGCAGCCAGTGCCGGCGGAGGCACAGCCAGCGAAGGCAGCGCCGAACCGCTGGCTCCCGTGCCGGGCCTCGATGACCTGCCGGCTCTCATCGCCGCGATGCCTTCTCGACCTGCCATCGACCTCGATGATCGGCGCGAACTCCGAGCCGACGGTACCCGAACGACTCCCGGCAGTGCCGCCGATGCGGCCGCCTACCGGATCGTGCAGGAAGCCCTGACGAACGTGGTCCGCCACGCCCACGCCACCTCGGCGATGGTCGAAATCTTCCGCGAGAACGGATTCGTTCGCATCGATATCAGCGACGACGGGCGTGGCACCGACGATGCGGTGTTCGGGCGAGACGACGGCTCGGGAACAGGCATCATCGGGATGCGAGAGAGAGCGAAGCTTCTGCACGGAACCTTCACGATCACCTCGGCGAGCGCAGAAGGCACTCATATCAGCGTCAGGCTGCCCTGGGCAGGCGACGATGGACGACCAAGCACGGGGGCGCAGACATGACCGATATCTCGGTGGCAATCGCCGATGACCACCAGCTGGTCCGCGCCGGCTTCGCCTCACTGCTCGACGCGGAACCAGGCATCGGCGTGAGGGTGCAGGCATCGGGTGGGGAAGAGCTGCTGGAGAAGCTGGCGGCGACGCCGGTCGACGTCGTCCTCATGGACATCAGGATGCCCGACGGCGACGGGCTGTGGGCCACCGAGCAGATCGCCGCCGATCCCGGCCTCGACAACGTGCGCGTCGTGCTGGTGACGACCTTCGGTCTCGACGAATACGTCGTGCGCGCGGTCAGGGCAGGGGCCAGCGGATTCCTCCTCAAGGACACCGAACCGGTCGACCTGATCCGAGCGGTGCGCGTCGTCGCCGAGGGGGAGGCGCTGCTGTCGCCCGAGGTGACCAAGTACCTGTTGTCGAGGATGTCCCTGGGGCTGCGGGCCGAGCCGGCGACGCACCTCGATGTGCTGACGCAACGTGAGCGTGAGGTGCTCGCCCTCGTCGGCCAGGGGCTGTCGAACGACGAGATTGCGGCGCAGCTGGTGCTCTCACCGCTGACGGCCAAGACCCATGTCTCTCGCATCATGAGCAAGGTCGCCGCTCGCGACAGAGTCCACCTCGTCGTGCTCGCCTATGAGTCCGGACTGGTCTCTCCAGGTTGGCTGCACGGGCAGTAGGGGATCCTCCGCAGCGAGTACCTGAAGTGACTCCCGGTGGGGGATTCGCCGAGGCGGGTGCCGGCGAAGGATGGATGCCATGTCCACGATCGACGTGGATTCCTGACAAGGAGGCATCATGCACATGGAACACGGCCCCGCGGCCTGGCCGCTCTTCTTCCTCATCCCCATCTTCTGGGTGCTCATCATCGGCTTGGCCGTCACCCTCATCATCACGCTCAACCGGCGACGCTGGCGTCAGGCCGGGGGACCGCCCTGGGCAGATGCACAAGGCCGGTTCGGATCGACGAAGAATGCGGAGGCGACTCTGTCCGAGCGCTTCGCCCAAGGAGACATCGACGAGGCCGAGTATCGCGGCAGACTCGAGGTGCTGCGAGCCAATCGGCTCGATTCCGGGACGAGCTGAGTCGCCTGGCCGCTGCGACTAGGCCACGAGAGACAGCTGCGCCCGACCGGTGACCCCGAACGCGGGCGACGTTGCGGGCGCAGCGGTCGGCGTCGAGGCGGCGGCGAGGACGAGGACCTGGGGAAGTGCGAGGCCGAGGACCACGGCGATCGCCTCGATGACCTCCGACGATGGATCTTTGAGCCCGCGCTCGATCTCGGACAGGTATTGGGTCGAGACTCCGGAACGCCGTGACACCTGAGCCAGGGTCAGCCCCAGCTCGGTGCGGCGCAGTCTCAGCACCTGCCCGAGCATCTCGCGCCACAGCAGCGCCGGGGCTCGATCGCCAGGTGAGTCCGTGAGGTGAAGTGCTTCCATGATGCGATCCTAGGAGGATTCGACGACGATGGCGCGAATTTCTGCTCTGAGCAGACGGATGGCAGCTGCACCGAGACCCGGTCGGGTTGCACCGAGACACGGTCGGGTTGCACCGATACCGCAAGGTTAAGTTAGGCTGTCCTATGTTAACGTCGAGGTCGTGTTCACAATCGAGCCGACCATGACCGTCACCAGTCGAAAGGGCAGGAATGTCAGCTCATCTCTCTCGCCGGGCCATGGCCATAGGCACCATCGTCACACTGGCCTTCAGCGCGAGCGCCTGCAGCCAGGACTCGGCGGAGTCTGCGAAGTCGGCCTCAAGCGACTTCCAGACCGTCACGATCGAACACGCACTGGGCAAGGCCGTCATCGAGGCCGAGCCTCAGCGCGTTGTCACGCTCGGGCAGGGGTCGACCGAGACCGCCATCGCGTTGGGGAAGACTCCGGTCGGCATGGAGGAATACGCCTGGGGCAGCGATGACACCGGCTATATGCCGTGGATCCACGAGGCGGTGAAGGAGAAGGGCGAGGAGCTGCCCGAGCAGTTCCAGGGAGATACGGAACTCGATGTCGAAGCCGTCGCCGAGCTCGAACCCGACGTCATCCTCGCGCCCTGGTCCGGCGTCACCGCCGAGCAGTACAAGCAGCTTGACGCCATTGCTCCGACAGTCGCCTACCCCAAACAGCCGTGGACGATCGAATGGGACGAGCAGATCACGACCATCGGCAAGGCACTGGGTCAGGAGAAGGAGTCCGAGGGGCTCGTCGAGGACATCAAGACGCAGCTCTCAGAGGCGAAGCGGCCGGAATACGAAGGGCTCACGTTCTCCTACATCTACAACTCCGGACCGGGCACTCTCGGTGTCTTCTACCCGAATGAGCAGCGAGTGGCGATGGTCTCGGCACTGGGCCTGACCCCCGATCCCGTCATCGACGAACTCAGGAAAGACTATGACGCGCCGGGCACGGACTCGGCTCTCATCGGCCTCGAAAACGCCGACAAACTCGACGACTCCGATCTCATCTTCACGTTCTACTCCGATGAGAAGAGCAAAAAGGACATCACGTCACAGAGCGTGTACTCGAACATCCCAGCGATCAAGGCCGACGCGGTCGTGGCACCCGAGAACAAGCCCTTCGTCACCGCATCATCGATCATCAACCCGCTCACCGTCCCGTGGACGTTGGAGCGCTACGTCCCGATGATCGATAAGGCAGCCGAAAACGTCAAGTAGCAGCAGTCGGTGAGCGCACTGGATCGATCAGTCGAGTGCGCTCAGCTTCGTCCACTCATCCCAGTCATAGACCCAGTCGGAGATGTCGCTGGCCGAGGTGGACAGGCTGACATTCGAACCGGTGATCTCGACAGGATCGCCGTAGAGTGCCGAGTCGTAGTACTGCTTGGCCCGCGCGGTGGACAGGTTGATGCAGCCGTGAGAGACGTTCTCCGATCCCTGCACCCCGGTCGACCAGGGTGCAGCATGGATGAACTCTCCGTTGTTGTGGATGCGCACCGCCCAGCGCACGTCGGTTTCGTAGTCCCACTGTTCGGAGGTCATCGTGTAGTCCGCTGCCTTCGACATGACCACGTGGGTTCCGTTGTAGGACGGAGACTTCGCGGCACCCAACGAGGCGGGGAAGTTCATGACCTCTTTGCCGTCGCGGGTGACGACCATGTTGTGAGACTTGGCGTCGGCCTCGACGATCTGCTCGCGTCCGATCTCGAAATCGAGTGTGAGATCGTTCTGGCCAACGGTGTCATCGGTGGTGGGGACGTTCTTCAGAGGAGCGTCGACGGACACCTTCGAGTGCGCCGGCCAGAACTCCTTGGGACGGAAATGCAGACGCGACTGCGGGTCGTCGGGCAGCCACGCCCAGGAACCCTCGACCGTGCGCTTCTTGCCGTTGCTGTCCGTGACTTTGACGGACAGGCGGTGTTCGACGTCGTCACGGTACTGCTTCGCCACGGTGGAGTCGAAGTTAAGGACGATCGGGGCACCGACGCCCACGGTCTGGTCATCGGCGAGGATCGTGCGCACGGACATCGGCGATGCGTCGGTGGCCGACACGGTGACCGTGGAGGTGAAGTCGT
Source organism: Brevibacterium picturae (assembly GCF_030453725.1). Lineage (GTDB taxonomy): Bacteria > Actinomycetota > Actinomycetes > Actinomycetales > Brevibacteriaceae > Brevibacterium > Brevibacterium sandarakinum_A. The sequence continues at coordinate 3,528 of NZ_JAKDJU010000063.1, read as the reverse complement.
GTTCCTCTCCATCCGCCGAGGTGGCTGTGGCCGAGAGCTCGTAGGTGCTGTCAGCGACGAGGTCGTAGGCCGAGACCCACGCCGCAGCGTCGTCGGGAGCCGTGACGACGTGCTCGTCCTTGGCAGAGTCCTTTTTCGCCGTGGGCTCGGCGGCGTCGCCCGAAGCGCTTTCGCTTGGCGTCGACGAGCCCGCCTTTGCGTCTTCGGTGTTTTCGTCTGCCGGCTTCTTGCTCGTCTCGGCGGCCTCGAGTGCGGTACCAGCGGTGTCGAAGAAGGCTCCTGGGTCGGAGTTGATCCGGGGATGGTCGGCCTCGGTGATCGAGATGTCGCTGAGCACCGCGTTCTCGACGCTCAGCCTGATGCGCTCACCTGGTTCGACCGCGGTTTCCGTCCCGGTTTCGACTACCTCGCCGCTCTGCTCGGGGGCCGATGCCTCGGTGCTGGTCGGCTCGGCCGATTCGGTGGAGTCGGAGGCCTGCGATGACGATTCCTGCGCAGACGACTGGGTCGCCTGGGCATCTGAGACGGATCCGACCCGGAACACGGGCTCGGCGGCGGCCTCGGCCGACTTCGCATCATTGGGGGTGGCATCGGGGTCAGAGCCCGAGGGTGTGCAGGCCGTGAGCAGTGCGATAGCCGATAGGGCAGCAACCGCCCCGTGAATCTTCGTGGGTGACAAAACAGGGATCCTCGTTTGTACAAAGGGATGAGAGCTGCAGTCCATGGTAATGAAGCCAAATCACGAAAGTATTAAAGCAAGGACTGAAATCGTCGTGAAACGCCCATTTCTCGCCATTTATACGGGCTCTGACCTGGACTGACGCGGGGAGGGGGAGTTGTGAAATTGTAACGTTGAGAAACGAAGGACTCCCCGTGCACCCGCCAGAGCTCGCTTACCCTTGCTGCCTTCCGGCCCTGGGGGAGTTCACAAGATGACGCCGCACGGGGAGCCATCGATCAGTGTAGTCGAGAGCGTCCTCGGGGCACAAAACGAGCCTCGGATGCTCTCGGTGCACGCTTCGTCACCGGTGATCAGTAGGCTGCGCCTCGTCGGCGGATGTCTCTGCCTCACCATCCTCGATCCTGCGAGCTTTGGCGCGGAGGACCTCGCGTTCTCGGTCGTTGCCGGCCAATGCAACCGCACGTTCGAATTCGGCGAGTGCCTCCCGGATCCTGCCGAGGCGGGACAGGAGCTCACCGCGCACACTGGGGATGAGATGGAACCTCGCGAGTGTTCCGGCGGAGGCGAGTTGGTCGACGAGTGAGAGACCTTGAGCGGGGCCTTCGGCCTCCGCGATCGCGATTGCCCGGTTGAGCTCCGTGATGGGAGAGGGAAGTGCCCGGTTGAGATCGCCGTACAGCTGCGCGATGCGATTCCAATCAGTGCTCTCAACGCTCTTTGCTGCGGCATGACGCTCTGCGATCATGGCTTGCAGGGTGTAGGGGCCACGAGCTTCGCGGAGAGTGCAGGCGGTCTGCAGACTGCGAGAGCCGAGTCGGATAAGGGGTCGGTCCCATGTGGACCGGTCCTGATCGGCCAGCAGTATCGGTTCCCCGTTCGCTTTGATTCGGGACGGGAACCTGGCGGCGGTGAAGGCCATGAGCGCCACGAGGCCGTGGACCTCCGGATCCTTCGGCAGCAACCCGGCGGTCACGCGAGTGAGGCGCAGTGCCTCCATCGCCAGTTCGGGGCGCATCCAGTCCGGACCGGAGGTCGCCACATGCCCTTCCGAGAACATGAGAAAGAGAACCCCGAGCACAGCTTTGAGTCGGTCCTGGCGTTCATTCGCGGGCGGCAGTTCGAACGGGACGTCCGCGTCCGCCAGGGTCTTCTTCGCACGCACGATGCGCTGCTGGACCGTCGCGACGGGAATGAGGAATGCTCGAGCGACCTGTTCGCTCGAGAGCCCGCCTACGACTCGCAGAGTGAGCGCGAGCTGAGATCGTCGACCGAGCACGGGATGGCAGGAGATGAAGACCAGACGCAGAACATCATCGTTGATCGAATCCGGATCCCAGGGCAGGGTGTCGATGCTCTCGTGCTCGTTGCGTTCGATCTCGCCAGCGAGCTTCACCATCCGTTCGTCGAAGCGTTCTCGTCTTCGCCACGAGTCGATGGCTCGCCGTTTGGCGACCGTGGTCAGCCACGCTGCCGGATTGGCGGGGACTCCGGAGTCCGGCCATTGGGTCAGCGCATCCGCCATTGCCTCCTGAGCGAGATCCTCGGCACGGCTGAAGTCGCCGACGTAGCGGCCCAAGGTCGCGATGATCTTCGCCGCCTCGATCCGCCACGTCGCTTCGAGGGCCCGGCGAGCTGTCTCAGCGTCATTCGCGGAGGCGGCGATCAACTGCCGGCCAGCTTCCCTTCGGCGATCCAATCCTGTTCCTTCTGGACCCATTCGTTGTCCTGGGGAAAGTCTTCAGGTCCGGTCACCCGGCGGACCTCGATCTGAGATCCGGCACCCAACGGGGCGCGCTTCGCCCATTCGATCGCCTCCTCTTTGGACGAGACCTCGAGCATCCAGAATCCGTTGAACAGTTCGCGCAGTTCACCGTAGGGCCCGTCGGACACGACGGGGTCGTCATCGCTGAAGTCGACGACTGCTCCTTCGGCGGCGTCGGACAGGCCGGCACCGTCTGCCATGACTCCGGCATTGATCATCGATTCGTTGTATGCGCCCATGGCGGCGATGATTTCGTCGAAGTCGGTGTTGTCGAATGCGTCTACTGCAGCCTGGTCGACTGCGCGCATGATGAGCATGAATTTCATGATGACTCCTCTGTCAACTGATTTCGGAAGGTCTCGGTCACGACCTTCTCATGCACTACGTCGAACAAGTTTATGTCGGATCGACACAGCTGAGAAAGAGTTTTCGCCAGAAGGTCGGCGGTCAGGTCCTCATGCGCATGAACGCGGCGAGGCGGGCAGACGTCGGGACATTCGCCCTCACTTCGTGTGATGGTTCACACTCGGCCGTCTTGATTTCGCATTGTCGACACGACTCGGATAGGCTAGCTCGCGGAGGATTCGCCTAGTGGCCTATGGCGCTCGCCTGGAACGCGGGTTGGGTTAACGCCCTCAGGGGTTCGAATCCCCTATCCTCCGCACAGAGGAGATGTCCCTCACCTTGGAAGACTCGGGTGAGGGACATCTTTTGATTCACTGCTCATGGGCTTACTACCTATACGGCAACCGTCCGGGGCATCGTCTTTCCCGGCTGTGCGGGGAAATTCTTGCCATTCGCGGTTAAGATTCAGTCGTGCGGAGCCAAAAATAACCCCCGGTGCACCGTAGCTGGACTACAGGCAATCTCCCGGGGGACTTCGATAGTCTTTCTAGCGTATCGACGGAGATGATTCCAATTCGCAGCGGTAGTCATGGGTTAGCGGCAAGAATGTGTGTATGGGGCCAGCGTGTTGGATCTGGATTTCACCCTGATCGTCCGCCCCACCCTTTCCGGATTCCAGTCCCGTCCTCAACGCTGCAGGCCAAAGTGAGGCAGTCGCTCGCGATCTGTACGTGTGGAA
>NZ_JAKDJU010000244.1 GCF_030453725.1 Brevibacterium picturae | reverse complement strand
GTGAGCCGTCGGCGTGTGAGCCGTCGGCGTGTGAGCCATCACCGGCGCACGTGGCCTCCGTGCCGGATCCTGCCTGGAATCAGCCGGAGAAGGTGTGCCGGTATTCGTTGGGAGAGGTCGAGAGGATGCGTTGGAAATGCATCCGCAGGTTCGCTCCGGTGCCGAGTCCCACCTGGTCAGCGATCTGCTCGATTCCCAGGTCGCTGTTCTCCAGGAGTTCTCTGGCCAGGTCCACGCGTGCCCTGAGCACCCACTGCATCGGTGTGTAGCCGGTGTCATCGACGAAGCGTCGTGAGAATGTGCGTACGGAGACTCCGGCGTTGGCCGCTAGGTCCGTCAGTGTCAGTGATTCGCCGAGGTGCTGCAGTGCCCATTCCCTCGTGTCGGCGAAGACCTCGCCCAAAGGGTCGGGGACGCTTCGCGGCACGTACTGGGCCTGCCCCGCGCTGCGGTAGGCGGCCGCGACCAGCCGGCGGGCGACCTGGTTGGACAGTCCAACGCCGTGGTCGCGGCGGATGAGGTGGAGGCAGAGATCGATCGCCGAGGCTGCTCCCGCCGAGGTCAGCAGCGGCCCCTCATCAATGAACAGGACGTTCTCGTCGACCTCGATCGCGGGATAGCGTCGGGCCAGCTCCTTCGCCGTCGACCAATGGGTCGTGGCTCGCCGTCCGGCGAGCAGACCGGTGCGCGCGAGAACAAAGGTGCCGGTCGAGATCGCGGCGATCCGCGCACCGCGTTCGAAGGCGGAGAGCAGAGCTCCGACGACGGCTGCCGCTGGTTCGTCGTCGACGACCGAGGCGGCTCCGGGGATGACGATCGTATCTGCCGACTCCAGTGCCTCGAGTCCGACATCGACACTGTAGGAGAGGCCATCGGCCCCGGCGACCAGCCCTGGAGCGGACCCGCAGACCTCGACCGTGTAGGGCCAGGTTCCGCCAGGGAGGATGCCGCTCGGGTGGACGACATCGCGAGGGCTGACCGCATTGGATCCACGTCCGAATACCTGGACCGGGACCCCGAGGTCAATGGCAGACACCCCGCCCAGAGCCAGCACGAGAATGCGGTGCGGCTGCAGACGGGGTGTTCTGCGCAGAGGAGTTCGGGAGTCGTCAGTCATGATTGCCCTTCAGTCTAAGCAATCACACCGCTCAGACCAGCACTGGGACAGACCAGCACTGGGTCCGAACGTCCGCAGACCGGCCGAGATTCCCCTGCCCGACCGGGAGTCCGACCGGGGGCCCGACCGGTGGTCCGACTCAGTGGTCGTGGGCTCCGGTGAGCTTGAAGCCGAGTCGACCATGGGCGAACGCACCGCCGGCCCGGATCGCCGAGGCGGTCCATGCGGTCTCTGCCAGCTCGGTCTCGCTGGCGCCGGCCTTGACCGCGGCGTTCGAGTGCGCATCGATGCAGTAGGCGCACTGGGTCGTCAGTCCGACGGCATAGGCGATGAGCTCACGGTACTTGAGCGGAATCTCGCGCCCATCCTCGGCGAAGACGGCATTGTTGAAATCGCCGAAGGCCTTGAGGATGTCCGGAGTGGTCTCCTTATAGGCCTTGTCGTATTTTCCGTCGCCTTCGCGATCGAAGAAATCAGTCATGATGCGCTACCTCCTGGGATCGAATTCGTTCCGAACTGCCACGCTACTGCCCAGGACTTGGGGATGCATCAATTTTCGTCACACAGTGACGGTGGCCGGCATCAGCGACGGCATCGGCGCCGGTATCAGTGGCGTCGATGATCCTCACGCACGCGCGATCGTCAGACGATGCCGGGCTGAGCCGGGAAGGGCTGAGGAGCAATGCTCGGCGCTGCACCGACAGGCACGGCAACGTTCGGAATGACGGTGCCGGATGCCGCAGCACTCGGAGTGGCTGGGGCCGAAGCGGCCGCGCGGGGTGCGGCCGCGCGGGGTGCGGCTGAACTCGGAACGGTCGGGCTGGAAGCAGTCGGGCTGGGGACAGATGAACTCGAAGCGGCGGGAACAGTCGCGACAGAGTCCGGTGCGTCGGCAGCCGGTCCGCCTCCGGCGGGCGCTGCGCTGCGGATGGCAGCCGCGGGCTTTGCTGTGGATGCCGCCGGGGGAACAGTTCCGGGTTCAGGCTTCGGGGGAACCGCCTCGGCGATGGCCTCGAACATGGCCAGGGTGCCGTGCTGGTGCGCCAGGCTCACCGGCTGAGGGTCACTGGAGAGCTTGACTCCCACGGTCTGGGTCGCGCGGTCGATGTAGAGCATTTGGCCGTGGATGCCGATGCCGATGACCACGTCGCGGCTGGCCGAGGGCACCCAGAACTGGCTGCGGTACATGCCGCCCGGGTAGGACCGTCCCGACGGGGAATCGGCGAAGACCTGGGCGGAATCGGCTCCTCCGGTGAAGATGTCGTCGATCCACTGACCCGACAGGACACGCTCACCTTCGGCGGTCGTGCCTCCGCGAGCGATCATCTCACCGAACCGGGTCAGGTCGCGCAGAGTGGCGCTGATGGCGCCGTCGGCGATGGACCCGCCCCACCTGTCCTGGCAGACCTGCGCCGCGTGGGCGGCACCGATCTTCGACCACACATATTCGCTGGCGATGACCGAGAACGGCTGACCGATGACAGATTCGCAGATCCAGGCCAGGACGTCGGTCTCGCAGCTGCGGTAGACGAACGGTCCCCCGTGTTCGCGTTCGCTGGTCAGGCCCATGAGGAAGTTCTTGATCCCGTTCGCCGAGGTGGCTGTCCGTGGCGCGAAATCGACCGCTTCGAACAGGGCGCGGATCTCGGACCCCTTCTTCAGGTACTCCTCCGAGAACTTGATGCCCGATCGCATGTCGAGGAGGTCGCGGATCGTTGCCCCGGCGTAGCCGCTCTTGGCCAGTGCGGGCACGCGCGTGGTCACCAGGTCCTCCGGCGAGAGGTGTCCGGCGTCGGTGAGCGCACCGATGACGGCGGAGACCACGGATTTGGAGATCGAGAACAGCATGTGCTGGCGGGCCGGCTTCATCGGCCAGGCATATTCTTCTGCCAATGCGACACCATTGCGGGAGACCAGCCAGGCATCGGTGAAGGTGTTGGCCAGCACGTCGCCGACGGTCGACCAGTTCTCGTCCGCGCCGGACCACTTCTCACGGTCGATGGGCAGGGGGCGGAAATCGTTCTCTTCGGTCACGAGCTCTCGGACCGGGCCGATCCCACGCGGAATGCCGCCGGTCGGGAATATCTCCTCCATGCGGGTCAGCGCGAAGGCGAAATACTTCGGCCACTTCCAGGAGTCGAGGTCGATGCGCTCGAGGATCGCCTCGGAGGGATCGACGATGGCATCTTCGCTCGCCGAGGTGAGGTCGCCGGCGCGCGGCAGCGGTGATGCTTCCGCTGGGGGCTCGGCTGGGTCGGTTGGGAGAGTTGGGTCGGCTGGCGGTTCGGACGAGTCGGTTGGGTCGGCTGGCGGTTCGGACGAGTCGGCTGGGCCGG
>NZ_JAKDJU010000243.1 GCF_030453725.1 Brevibacterium picturae | reverse complement strand
GTGCCGACGATGATCGAAGTCTCCCGCACGGGTGCGACGAGGGACACCGGCGCCTGCTGCATGGCGAAGAGGACGAGCAGGTAGGCCACCGGGGACAGGATGGCGACGGTGACCAGGGCGCTCTTGTGCTCAGCCACGATCGACATGAAGTCCGCACGGCGACCCGCACCGCCTGGGATCGTCACGATGCCCAATCCCATAATAGTTGCGACGCAGGCTTCGGAGACGGCGAAGTAGAGCAGCGGTGAGTCGGTGATGTGGTTGACGGAGAAGTCATCCCACAGCGTGTACGAGGCGATGAAGGTGCCGATCAGCCCGCCCCACGCCAGACCGCGACCCACGCCGTGGCTGCTCGTCACGCGACTGCCGCCGTGGCTGCTCGTCACGCGACCCACGCCGTGACTGCTTGTCACGTGACTGCCGCCGAGGCTGTCCCTCGACGCGCCGAAGACTGCGCCTCGTGGTCGCACGGTCACGACCGCGATGCCGGCGATCACGATGAAGGCGCCGATGGTCTCTGGCGCGCTGGGCCGCTCGCCCAGAAACAGCACGGCGATGATGATCGTGATGATCGGGCCGACCCCGCGCGCCGTGGGATAGACGACGCCCAGGGGTGCGTGGTCATAGCCGGACTGCAGGGACACCGAGTAGGCGATATGGAAGATCGCGCTGAGCGCCGCGGCACCGAGGAGTCGGAGGCTGAACTCATGCGCCCCGGAGGCGAGCAGCCAGATCGCAATCGGGGCCAACAGAATCGCGGACAGCCCGTGATAGGCCAGCACGAAGGCGTAGCCCTTGCCGGAGACCGATTTCGCCGCAATGTTCCACAGCGCATGGGCCACCGAGGCGACCAGCACCAGCCCGAGGACGGCAGGAGTCATCGACGACCGTGACCAGTCCGCTTCACAGCGTCACGACCTCACAGCTTCACGGCGACGGTCTTCGTCTGCGTGTACTCGTTGAGGGCTTCGATGGACTTCTCGCGGCCGTAGCCGGACTTCTTGACCCCGCCGAAGGGCAGCTCCACTCCCCCGCCGGCACCGTAGGTGTTGACGAAGATCTGCCCGGCCTCCACCTCGGCGGCGACTCGATGGGCTCGGGAGAGGTTCTGCGTCCACAGAGCAGAGATCAGGCCGTAGTCGGTGCCGTTGGCCAGGGAGATCGCTTCCTCCTCATCGCCGAAGGTCATGGCGGCGACGACGGGACCGAAGACCTCCTCCTGCGCGATCGTCGAGCCCGGAGACACGTTGTCCACGAGCGTCGGGGTGATGAAGGCGCCGCCGGTGAGGTCGTCGGCGAGACCGTCGGGTCGGGTCCCGCCGGTGATGATCTCGGCGCTGCCGATGTCTGAGAGGAATCCTTCGACGCGGGCCTGCTGCTTCGTCGAGATCAGAGGCCCGAGCATCGGGTCCTCGGGGCCGTACCCGATGGTCACCTTCTCCATCGCGGCCGCCAGCTTCTCGACCACCTCGGCGTGGTTGCTCTGAGCGACGATGAGGCGGGACCCGGCCGAGCAGGTCTGACCGGCGTTCTGGATGATCGAACGGAGCAGGGACGGAATGGCGGCATCGACATCGGCGTCGGAGAAGACGATGTTCGCGGATTTACCGCCGAGTTCGAGAACCGTGGGAACGACCCGGTCGGCGGCGGCGTGGGCGATCTGCGACCCGATCTGGGTCGAGCCGACGAAGCCCAGATGGGCGATGCCCGGGTGGGCTGCCAGCGCCGCCCCCGCCTCGGCGCCCAGGCCTGTGACCACGTTGAACGCACCTGCGGGGAAACCGACGGAATGGATGAGCTCGGCCAGCCGGACCGTGGAGCGCGGGGTCTCGTCGGCGGGTTTGGCCACGGCGGCGTTGCCGGTGGCCAGCGAGGTTGCGGCGGCGCGGCCGATGAGCTGGAGCGGATAGTTCCAGGCCACGATGTGCCCGGTCACACCGTAGGGTTCGCGTCGCGTGTAGACGTGCATGTCCTCGGCCATGGGGATCGCGTGCCCGTAGTAGGACTCGATGGTGTGACCGTAGAACTCGAAGTAGCGGGCACAGACATCGACGTCGGCATAGGCCTGGGTCAGCGGTTTGCCTGTGTCCTCGGACTCGAGGCTGGCCAACTCATCACGGTTGGCTCGGATCACCTCGGCGGTGGTGACCAGCAGCTTCGAGCGCTGCTCAGTGCTCGAGCGCTTCCACTCCTGCTGTGCCCTCGCCGCGGCCTTGACCGCACGGTCAACCTCATCGGGCCCGCCGCGGGAGACATCGCCGAGGTGGTCGCCGGTGGCCGGGTCGACGTTGGCGTAGGTGGTCAGTGAGGGGACGTGACGCCCACCGATGAAAGAGGTGGTCTGGGTGATCTGAGCGTTCATCGTCGGCCTTCCAGTTCTGCCGAGGTGTACAGGGGGACGAAGTCACTGATGTCCGCGCGTGTTCCCGAAGCGTCGACTAAGCCTTCGGCGAGTGCTGCGGAGAATGTGGTCTTGCCCGTCACGATCTCCAACCACACCTGCGCCGAGGTTTCGACGACATTGGGTGGTGTCCCGCGAGTGTGCCGGGGCCCGGGGATGCACTGGGTGACGCCGAAGGGCGGAACGCGGACCTCGACGCTGTTGCCCTCTGCCCGCGAAGCGAGTTCTTCGAGTGTGAATCTCACCGCGGTGGCCAGGGTCGACCGGTCGGCCGGTGCCGCGTCGGCGTCCGAATGCGCCGCCCACATCTCGAGGGCGTTGCGGCCCTCGTCGGGGTCGATCCTTCTGCGAATAGCCATCAGTGACTCTCCCTCTTACCTGATCTTCGCTACATCTTCACCCACGATGACCCGTCCGACAACCGCCGTCCGCCCCTCGGACTCGGTTCCGCCGGTGACGGGGTCGGTGATCGCGGCGATGACATCGGCGAGGAGTTCCTCGCTGATCTCAGGAATCGCGCCCGCTTTGCGCAGCAGAGTCAGCGCCACGAGTCCCGTTGCCCGGGATGACCCGTCGAGGCATTTGACCGCGACCGAGTACCCGGATTTCGTGGCCATGACGATGACGCCTTCGGCCCCGCCCTTGGCGAAGACGCCGAGGCGGTCGATGACGCTCGTGTTCGGCTTTCCGTGGCCTTCGATCGCCCAGGGTTCGGCGAAGACCGCGTCCACGAGGGTGCGCGCCTCGGCCGCATAGGAGGCATAGGGCTCCGTCGCCGAGGCGGTCGTCGGGTTCTCGTCGACCGCTGGGTTCGTATCGGTGCTGCCCAGTCGCACCACGCGGCCGATCGCCCGCGCCAGGCCGACGAGGCTGAGTCCGAACACCGGGGCACCGCAGCCGTCGGTGCCCACGGCCACCGGCGTCTCGTCGGCGAAGGCTTCGACCACCTCGGCGACCTTCGTCTGCACCGGATGAGCGGGATCGAGATAGCTCGCGGTGTCGGCGCCGGAGGCGAGCGCGGCCATGAGGAAGGCTGCGTGCTTGCCGGAGCAGTTGAA
>NZ_JAKDJU010000242.1 GCF_030453725.1 Brevibacterium picturae | reverse complement strand
CGATCTGTGCAGCAATGCAGGCAACTAGACTGGCCAGGTGCTCAAACCCATCGTGTGGCCGGTCCTCGCACCGTCACTCCTCTTCGCCGTCGGCCTGGGCGCGGTCCTCCCGGTCATGGTCCTCGGTGCCCTCAACCTGGGGTCGAGCTCCTCCTTCGCCGCCGCCGTCGTCGGCATCATGGGAGCAGTGTCCCTTGTCGCGACGGTGCCGGCGGGGATTCTCGTCGACCGCCTCGGCGATTTCCGTGCCATGCTTGTGGCCACGATCGCCGCGGTCATCGTCCTCGGCGGGATCGTCGCCGCCTTTGTGTGGGAGACGCCTGCTTCTCTCATCCTCTACACGGTGGCGCTCATGCTCTTCGCACCGGTCTCCGATGTGTGGAATCTGGCCCGGCAGGCCGTCGTTGCCGAGGTGATGCCGCCCCAGGACCTCTCGAAGGCGATGACCGCGCTGGGCGGCACTCAGCGGGTGGGCAATCTCATCGGACCGATCGTCGGCGCCGGACTCATGCTCGTCTTCCCGCTCTGGTCGGTCTTCGTCTTCTCCGCCGTCGTCTCTGTTGCGGCCATCGTCATCATGGCCCTGCCCATCACCCAGATCCCCGGATACTCCGACCGCGGAAATCCCCGCGCAGGTTCGTCCAGCACGAATGCTGCAGATGCCGCAGACGCTGCGGACGTTGCAGACACGACGAATCCCTCCCCCGCCGAGGCGCTTGCACCGAAATCGGGCAAGTCGCCCCGCCCTCGACTCGAGGTGAGGTGGAAGGCCGTGATCCTCGTCGGGGTCTCGATGATCACTCTGACCGTGGCCAGGTCGGCCCAACCTGTGGTGATCCAACTGTGGGGCGTCGAGATCGGACTGGACGAGTCCTCAATCTCCCTGCTCATCGCCTTCGGTTCGGGCCTCGAACTCATCTTCATGTTCCTCGGCGCCTACATCAAGGATCACATCGGCCGGACCACGACAATGGTGGCATGCCTGACGATCTTCGGAGCCGGCTTCGTGATCATGGTGCTGCGTCCGGATCTGACAGGCATGATCGTGGCCGCGGCGATCATGGCCGTGGGCAACGGACTGGGCGCGGGAATCAACATGACGATCGGCGCCGACCTGTCTCCGGCCGTCGGACGCGCCCGCTTCCTCGGGATCTGGGCGATCTTCTCCAACGGCGGCAAGTTGGCAGGCCCGACCGTCGTCTCGCTGGTCATCACCATCGCCTCGCTTCGCCTCGGAGTCATGTTCCCAGGGCTGTTCGCCATCCTCGGCGCCGTGTGGATCATCATCTGGTCCAAGCAGATCGGACTGCCCAGCAGACGGCGGCGCTGAGCCCCTGCCGCGGCGACCACAGTAGGCACACACCACCTGAGCAGCCGCTCGAACCGCAGCGAACCGATTAGGCTGGACATGACCGGTCCTTGACGTTCGGACTCCCCGCTGTGGAAGGAAAGGTGCTCATGGCCGCCCTCGATTTCGGAGCCTTGGTGCTGCTGAGCATCGCCGCCCTGCTGTTCCTCCTCCTGCAGTCGTGGCTGGCGGCCACGGTGGTGCGACGCGTCGTCGGAGTCCCGACGGGCTGGCCGCGGACCATCGGTGTGGGTCTGGTGATGAGCGCCGTGATGGCGCTGACGGTGCAGTACCTCTACCGCGCCGGGACAGGACAGAACGCCGGTGGTCTCGATGTGGCACCAGGTGTCGCGCTTCTGCTGCTGCTGTTGGCGACCGGGTGGATCTTCGCTCTGGGCGTCGGAGCCCTCGTCGTCATCGAAGCGGCGTTCCCGACCGGATCGCTGCCCGGACCGCAGGCACTCTTCTTCGGCTGGAAGGCACGCCGGCGACGCGGCCGACGCTACGCCGAGGTCGTTTCGATCGCCGTTCGCCACGGTCTGGGCTCACAGATCCGCGGCTTCGGTCGGGGCACGGCCCCCGGACGTGAGGCGAAGACGGCTCGCGCACTCAAGGACTCGCTGGCCGAAGCCGGTGTCACCTTCGTCAAGCTCGGCCAGATGCTCTCCACCCGCCGCGATGTGCTGCCTCCTACCTACATCCACGAACTGGAGACGCTGCAGACACAGGTCTCCCCCGAACCCTGGTCTGTCATCGAACCGGCGATCGAAGAGCGTCTGGGCCGGCCCCTGGGCAACGTCTTCTCCCGCATCGACGCAACTCCTCTGGCCGCGGCGTCCGTGGCCCAGGTCCACGAGGCAACTCTGCTCGACGGCACCGATGTCATCGTCAAGGTCCAGCGGCCGAAGGCCCTCAACCAGGTCAATCAGGACCTCGATATCATTCTGCGTCTGGCCAGCTGGCTGAACAAGACGACCGTGTGGGGACAGAATCTGGGAATTGAGAACCTCGCCAAGGGATTCGCCAATTCCCTCGAGGAGGAGCTCGACTATCGGATCGAACTCGACAATATGCGCACCATCGAACAGACTCTGTCGCGGTCGGGAAAGTTCTCCGTCACCGTGCCCCACGGCTACCCGGAGCTCTCCAGCGAGCGGCTCCTCATTATGGACAAGCTGGCCGGGCATCCGGTGTCCTCGGCAGGAAAGACACTGGCCGAACTCTCCGCGGAGGAGCGGAAGGCATTGGCCACCATCCTGCTCGGGGCAACGCTCGAACAGATCATCACCGACGGCGTCTTCCACGCCGACCTGCATTCGGGCAACATCTTCATCATGCCCGACGGTGGCCTGGGTCTGTTGGACTTCGGTGCGGTCGGCAGACTCGATCCGGGCACGCAGAGGGCCCTGGGCCTCATGCTCTACTCGATCGACCAGAACGACAGTGCCGGAGCCACTGATTCACTCATCGAACTCCTCGGGCGCCCCGAGACTCTCGATGACCGAGCCGTCGAACGTGCGGTCGGTGAACTGCTCACCCGCTACGGCGGCGGGTCGCGGTCGGCCAACGGGCAGAAGCTCTTCGACGACCTGTTCAACCTCGTTCTGGCTCACCGATTCTCCGTACCGGCCCCGATCAGTGCAGCCTTCCGTGCCTTGGCCTCGGTCGAGGGAGCACTCCTCGTCATCGATCCGAGCTTCGACGTGGTCGCCGTCGCCCGACATGAGGGCAACCGCCTCATGCGCAGCAAACTGAAGTCCACGAAGATCACCGACGAGTTCCAGAGACGTGCGATGCAGATCCTGCCGATGATCGACCGCCTGCCTCGGCGGCTCAACAAGATCACCGAGGACCTCGAGCAGGGCCGCTTCTCGATGAACATGCGCGTGCTCGAGAACACGTCCGATCGGCGGTTTCTCACGAGCCTGTTCCAGCAACTCATCGTCGCCGTCCTGGCCGGTGCTGCCGTCCTGGGCTCGATCATGCTCATCACCAGCGAAGAGGGTCCGCTGCTGACCGAGGGCATCTACCTCTACGCGTTCTTCGGATTCGTCCTGCTCTTCGGCGGCTTCGTGCTGAGCATGCGCTCTCTCATGCTCGTGTTCAAACGCGGCGTCGACGG
>NZ_JAKDJU010000241.1 GCF_030453725.1 Brevibacterium picturae | reverse complement strand
GCAATGCGAAGACGCACATCGCCCGCGGCGCGCCCTCCTTCGAGGGTGCACCACGGGCGAACTGTGCGAACTCGCCGGGGCGAACTCAGACGATGACGACCATGGGGACGATCATCGGCTTGCGACGCAGCTTCGAGGACGCCCAGCGTCCCACCGTGCGGCGCACGACCTGCTGCAGCTGGTACTGGTCGGTCGTGCCGTCCTTGAGCGCATCCTCGACAGCCTTCGTGACCTTCGGCATGATCGAATCGAAGACGGAATCGGATTCGGCCACACCGCGGGCATGGATCTCGGGCCCGGCGATGAGGGACTTGGACTGACTGTTGATGGCCATGAAGATCGTGACGAAGCCTTCGCCGGAGAGCACAAGACGGTCCTTGAGGTCCGCCTCGGTGATCTCGCCGACCGAGGAGCCGTCGACGAAGACGTAGTTGCAGTCGACTGCACCGACGACCTCGGCATGGCCGTCCTTGAGGTCGACGACCCACCCGTCATCGGCGAGGACGATGTTGTTCGGATCCACTCCGGTCGCCTCGGCGTGTCTGGAGTTGGCCAGCATGTGCCGCCATTCGCCGTGGACGGGCATGACGCCGCGGGGCTTGACGATGTTGTAGCAGTAGAGCAGCTCGCCGCCGGAGGCGTGTCCTGAGACGTGGATCTTGGCGTCGGCCTTGGAGATGACGTTGGCACCCAGCTTCATCAGCCCGTTGATGACCTTGAACACGGAGTTCTCGTTGCCGGGGATGAGCGAGGAGGCGAGGATGACGGTGTCGCCGTCGCCCACCTCGACGCGGTGGCTGCGGTTGGCCATGCGAGACAGGGCCGCCATCGGCTCACCCTGCGAACCGGTGCACATGAGCACGACCTGGTCATCGGGCAGCTTCTCGACCTCTTTGATGTCGATGAGCGCACCACGCGGCACCTCGAGGTAACCGAGATCCGCAGCGATCTTCATGTTGCGCACCATCGACCGGCCGACGAGAGCGACCTTGCGGCCGTGGGCATCTGCGGCGTTGAGCACCTGCTGGACGCGGTGGATGTGTGAGGAGAACGAGGCGACGATGATCCGGCGCTCGGCGTGGCCGAAGAGGTTCTCGAGAACCGGTCCGATGTCCTTCTCCAGGGCGGTGAACCCGGGGACCTCGGCGTTCGTCGAGTCCGTCATGAACAGGTCGACGCCTTCCTCGCCGAGGCGGGCGAAGGCGCGCAGGTCGGTGATCCGGCCATCGAGCGGGAGCTGGTCCATCTTGAAGTCGCCGGTGTGGAGGATGTTGCCGGCTCCGGTGCGGATGAAGACCGCGAGGGCATCGGGGATCGAGTGGTTGACGGCGACGAACTCGAGGTCGAAGGGACCGAGCTGGTCGAGGTCGTCTTCCTTGACCTCACGGGTGATCGGCTTGATCCGGTGTTCCTTGAGCTTGGCCTCGATGAGTGCGATCGTCAGCTTCGAGCCGAGGATCGGGATGTCAGTTTTGCGGCGCAGCAGATAGGGGACGGCTCCGATGTGGTCCTCGTGGCCGTGGGTGAGGACGAGGCCGACGATGTCGTCGAGACGGTCGTCGAGGTAGGAGAAGTCGGGGAGGATGAGGTCGACGCCAGGCTGGTCCTCTTCGGGGAAGAGGACGCCGCAGTCGACGATGAGCAGCTTGCCGTGGTATTCGAACACGGTCATGTTGCGTCCGACTTCGCCGAGACCGCCGAGCGCGACGATGCGAACCGCTTCCCGGTCCATCTTCGGAGGAAGCTTGAGTTCTTGGGTCAATGCATTATTCACTGAGGTAACCACTCCTGGTCAATTGGGCGGCCACGAGTGCCATCTGCTCCTCATCTGCTGGGAGCAGCGGCATTCGCGTTCCGCGGTTGTCGAGTATTCCTTGGGCCTGCAATGCGGCCTTGGCCGAGATGACTCCCGGCATGTGATTCATGAGCGCGTCGACCATGTCCCCTGTGTCGAGGGCGATCGCGCGAGCGGTGGTGAGGTCGTTGTTCGCCACGGCGGCAACCATATCGGCGAAACGCGGGGTGCAGACATGGCCGGCTACGGACACGACGCCCAGGGCGCCGAGGGCCAGCAGCGGAAGGTTGAGTGCGTCCTCGCCCGAATAGTAGACGAGTGAGCTGCGGTTCATCACCTGCGCGGAGGCGAAGAGGTCGCCCTTGGCGTCCTTGACCGCGAGGATGTTGGGATGATCGGCCAACCCGAGGAGCGTCTCCGTCCTGATGGGCACTCCCGCTCGTCCCGGAATGTCGTAGAGCATGACGGGCAGATCGGTGGAGTCGGCGGCCGCGCTCATGTGGGCGGCGATGGCCGGCTGGGTCGGCTTGGAGTAGTAGGGAGTGACGATGAGGATGCCGTCGGCGCCCGCTGCCGCCGAGCGCTTGGACAGATCGATGGTGTGCGAAGTGACGTTGTTGCCGGTGCCGGCGATGATCTTCGCCCGGTGCCCGACGACGCCGCGGACGACCTTGAGCAGTTCGATCTTCTCATCATCGGTCGTCGTCGGTGATTCTCCGGTGGTTCCGGACACGACGAGCATGTTGTTGCCGAGGTCGACGAGGTGGCTCGCGACCTTCTCAACGGCAGGATAGTCGATGGTTCCGTCGTCCTTGAACGGCGTCACCATCGCCGTGCCGACAGTACCGAACGCATCAATCGCAGCGGCTGCTGCGCTATCACCGAGAATCGCCATACGAAAAGGATACCGCGCACAGCTCACGACTGCGGCAGTGGCCGTCCGCGCGCCACGAGTGCGTTTGCTGCATACCGGCTGCTGCCCGTCGCCGCATTCCGCTCATCGGCGGCATGCGGCGCATCGACGGCCCGCCGCGTGTTCACCGTGTGGAAGTGATGGGACCGGGCCGTGAGAGACGAATCACACGGCCCGGTCGATGACGCGGGGGCTGCCGATCAGGTTTCGCCTGAGTTATGGAGTTGATGTCCGTTCGGGTGGGCCGTTCACGTCGACGCCCAGCAGCCCCGCGGCAGCGAGTTCGAGAGACTCCGCGAGCCGGTCGGACGAGGCTGGGGCGCGACCGGCGACCACTGCGACGTCGAAGCCGTCGATGGCTGCGATGAGTGTGTCGACGATGAGGCCGGGGCCCGCCTGCGGGCGGAAGCTGCCGTCGCGGATGCCCCTGTCGATGATCGTTCGGAAGTGTGCACTCCAATTGTCGAAGACTTCATCGACCGAGGCCCGCAGATAATCATTGCGGTTCGAGACGGCGACGAGTTCGATCCACACCTGCGAGCGTCGCCGGAAGTCGCCGATCGTCGGGACTGCCCGCAGGCTGGACTGCAGCTGCTCCCACGCTGAGCCCTGGGATTGTGACAGACCTGCGATGGCCTTGACCACCGAGGCGCTGTGGGTCGAGAACGCGCGGACGAGCAGATCCTCCCGAGATCCGAAGTAGTACTGCACTGTGCCCACGGACACTCCGGCCGCCTCGGCGATGTCCTTCATCCGCACGGTCTCCGGGCCGCGCTTCGCGATCTGTGC
>NZ_JAKDJU010000240.1 GCF_030453725.1 Brevibacterium picturae | reverse complement strand
AGAGCAACGGACTTTTAATCCGTGGGTCGTGGGTTCGATCCCCACGGGGCCCACCCAGACGAGCGAACCCTTCCGTCCCGGTGTCAGCACCGCGATCGGAGGGGTTCTTCGCTGTTGTTGCGCGCTATGCGCTGGTCACCGCTCGAGGCGGCCGCCGAATGCCTGTTCGATGGGAATGCTCCCGTCCTGCCACGGGGTGAGGACCCAAGCAACCAGATAAGCTCCGATTCCGAGGACCGGAAGCAGGAATGAAGCGAGGACCAGCAGACGGACCAGCCAAACGTTCAGGCCGGTCGACCTGGCGAGACTTCCCGAGATGCCGCCCAAGACCCTGTCGGGTCCGCGACGGAAGCCGGTATTGCGGATGGCATCGAATAGTTTTCTCATACCCTCAACATTACGCATATCCTGCGCTTTGAACAGGGGTGCTGACCGTCGAACCGGGTTGGGGGAAACCATAATCGCGGCCGCGTGGGTGCGCTGGAGGGGCGAGCCCTCCTCGGCGGCTCTGCAGGTCCGATTCTCATCATATGAGATCGCGATCACAGGTTTTGGGCGCGTCACCTCGTGAATGGGCGGCAAGGACGGTTACGCTTATGGGGTTGTGCAACCAATTGTCCGCATCTGCAATCTCAGCGACGCGGCAAAGAGGAGTCCGTTGTGAAGTGGTTGAAAAAGGCCGTCCTCACGCTCGTCGTCATATTTGTGGCTTTCTACCTGTTCAGTCGGCCAGAGGATTCGGCCGACGCAGTCAGAAACGCTTTCGAGGCGGTAGGCAACGGTGTCGGATCATTGGTCACGTTCTTCTCTTCTCTGTCCGCGTAAGCGTGTGATGGGCACCCGGACGTGCTGAGGCTATTGGCCGACCCGAGGGTCGAAAATCATCTCATCTCGGATGAGGGCGAAGAGATAGTCGACGAGGTGCGTCGCCACCCGCTCGCCTTCGTCACCCCCACGCTCATCATCCTGCTGGGTCTGGCCGTCGTGGCCCTCAGCTTCGCGGTCCCTGTCGATTTCGCCTCGATCCCGTTGGGCGTCGGGGTTGCCATTGGCCTGTTCGGGTTGTATCGCGGGCTGGCTGTGCATATGGACCGGTTCGTCATCACGAATATGCGGGTGTTCAGAATCCACGGGGTCTTCACTCAGCACAAGGCGACGATGCCGATGTCGCGTATTCTCGATATCTCGGTGCACAAGCCGCTGATCGGAAGAATCTTCAGGTACGGGCATTTCGTCTTCGAGTCAGCCGCCCAAGACCAGGGGCTGCGCGATATCCGCTATGTCGGCCGACCCGACGAGCGCGATCAGATCATTCAGACTGTGATTCAGCGCTCTGGACTGCGATCGGCAATCTCCTCCTTGAACGCCCAGGAGGACGAGGACGAAGACCTCCCCGGCGATGAAGACCTCTTCGGGGAGGTTGATCCCCAGTCCGACGCTGAGTTCAGCTCCGAGACCATTGCCGATGACGATGATGACCTCAATTCAGACCACATTGCCGTAGGCCACCAGCCCCGATTCAGTGCGGGAGTCAGCTCTGGTGCACCTCCGGCGGTGCGCACAGGGGCGGGTCCGGACGTGGACACCGAAGAGTGGACCACGATGGAGCTCAACACCGGTCACGGCTTCACGGACTCGGAGGAGATGAGAATCGGGAGCGCATCACCCGCACTGAATGATCCCGTTTCGATGGCGGCACGCTCCTGGGAGCAGCGGTGGCCCGAACGGAACCGGATGCAGACGGCAACGGAACTGATGCACGCCCACCGGATGCTCATCACCGATCTCGATGAGAAGCTGCGTCCCATGGGCCTGACGTATGCACGGTACGAGGTTCTGCTCCTGCTGTTCTTCGACCACCGAGGCGCACTCCCCCTCGTTGAGCTCACCGATCAGCTTCAAGTCGAGGCCAATTCGTCCTTCTCGTCGGTCCGGTGGCTGGAGGACAACGACCTGATCGAGAGGGAGCTGGAGCCCGGTGACGACGGGGAGGTCTTTGCGGAGATCACCCCGAAAGGACGTGCCCTGACCGACCGTGCCAGTCAGATCGTCGCCGACGCCCAGTTCGGACTGGGATCGATGTCGGAGGCCGAATGCCGTCAGCTCACCGACCTGCTGGCCCGACAGCGTCGCAACCGAGGCTGAAGCCGGCCGGGCCACAGATCAGACCGACTCCGGCTTCCGATGCGCGAAGTCCGGAGCGTGCTCGGGAGTCACACCCATCCCGAGGATTCGCGCCGGAACCACAGTCAGCGCAGGGAACGTCGTCAGCAGCCACACGACCGGTGCCGGGGGACGGATGACTCCGCCATTGTGGACGACCGGTTCGACCATGGCGTGGATGCCGCCCTGCAGCAGCTCAACGGCCTTCGTCGTCAGCATCCGTCTGCGCTGCACACGCCTGAGATCGCGGGTGGACACGGACCCAGAACGCAGGGCTTCGGCCAGCAGACGGGCCGTGGCCACACCATCCTGGACAGCCAGATTGACGCCGACTCCTCCCAGAGGACTCATAGCATGGGCGGAATCACCGATGCACAGCAGTCCGTCGATGAACCAGCGTCTGGCCTCGTTGCGCCGGACGTCGAGAAGCTTCACATCGTCCATCTCGAGTGCGTCAACGTCGTCTGCCAGCACTGGAAACGTCTCTGCAACCGCACGGCGAAGTGACTCGATGCCCTGCTCACGGAACCGTGTGTCCTCGCCCTTCGGGATGAGGCGGGCCATCTGCACGTGCCCGTCACGTGGAATTGCGACGAAGACGTTGCCGCCTTCGGCGCGAGGAGCGATCGATTGAGCGAGCTGTTGGGCGGTGTCGATCCGGAACCACCACACGTCGATCGTCGATCGCAGTTCCCGCATCGACAGCTGCGCTTCGTCCCGAGCCTTCGACCAACGACCGTCGGCAGCCACGACGAGTGGAGCCCGCAGCTCCGTCTGACCACCGGGAGTGTGCGCGCGGACGCCGACGACTCGGTCATCCGCCCAGATCAGGGAGGTCGTTTCGACGCCCATGCGCAGATCGAACCCGGGCTCGTCCTCCCCTGCCTTGGCGAGCAGATTGAGGAAGTCCCACTGAGGTGCGATCGTCATGAACGGATGTGGCGTATTCAACCTGGACAGATCGCCCAGGATGAAGTCCTGACCGTCGTCGCCGACGAGACTGATATTGGTCACCCTGCGGTGCGTGATCCGGGCGAATTCGTTGTAGAGTCCCAGCTCGTCGAGCAGTCGCAGCGTCGAAGGATGGATGGTGTCACCGCGGAAGTCGCGGAAGAAATCGTTGTGCTTCTCCAGCACCACAACCTTCACGCCTCCGCGCGCCAGGAGCAGCCCGGCGACGATTCCGGCGGGACCGCCTCCGGAGATGATGCAGTCGTATTCGACATCGGACTGGTCGTGCGCGGCGTCTGTCATGACACCCTCCTCAGCATTGGTGGCACAGCACCGATGCTAGACCAGCAGAGACATGAATGACATGGTGGGCCGAAACTCATCACCGGCGACCGCGGAAGACAG
>NZ_JAKDJU010000239.1 GCF_030453725.1 Brevibacterium picturae | reverse complement strand
GTCATGGCGCTCGAACGCGTCCCCGCGGACATCCGCGCTCAGGGCGGAGTGGCCCGGATGAGCGATCCCGACCTCATCGACGCCATCACCGCGGCCGTGTCGATCCCGGTCATGGCCAAGGCCCGGATCGGGCACTTCGTGGAAGCACAGATCCTCGAGAACCTCGGCGTGGACTACATCGACGAGTCCGAGGTCCTCTCCCCCGCCGACTTCGTCAATCACATCGACAAGTCTGTCTTCACGGTTCCATTCGTCTGCGGTGCGACCAACCTCGGCGAGGCTCTGCGCCGCATCACAGAAGGTGCGTCGATGATCCGGTCGAAGGGTGAAGCCGGCACCGGAGATGTCTCCGAGGCGATGCGCCATCTGCGGACCATCAATTCCGAGATCAGGGCGCTGGGAGCCAAGAGCGAAGACGAGCTCTATGTTGCCGCCAAAGAAATCGCGGCCCCATACCACCTGGTCAAACAGGTCGCCGGCCTGGGCCGACTGCCCGTCGTGACCTTCGTCGCCGGCGGTATCGCCACACCTGCCGACGCAGCCATGATGATGCAGCTGGGCGCCGACGGCGTCTTCGTCGGCTCAGGAATCTTCAAATCCGGCAACCCGGAAGCCCGCGCCAAGGCCATCGTCGAGGCGACCACCCACTTCGACGATCCCAACGCCGTCGCGAAGGCCTCGCGTGGGCTCGGCGATGCGATGGTCGGCATCAACGTCGCCGACGTTCCCGCGCCCCACCGCCTGGCAGAGCGCGGCTGGTGAGAGTCGGCGTCCTCAGCCTCCAGGGAGCCTTTCGGGAACATCTCAAGGTGCTCGACTCCCTGGGGGTGAGCTCTCGTAAGGTCACCAGGCCGGAGCACCTTGACGGCCTCGATTCGATCATCCTGCCCGGGGGTGAGTCATCGGCCATGGTGCGCATCGCGGCCGGCACCGGGCTCTTCCCCGCCCTCGGTGATCGCATCGGTGCAGGGCTGCCGGTCTTCGGCACGTGCGCAGGACTCATCCTCCTCGCCGATCGACTCACCGATGATTCGCTGGACGGCTTCGACCGCCTCGGCGGGCTCGACGTCACTGTGGCACGCAATGCCTACGGCAGACAGCGAGAGTCGTTCTGCGCATCTGTTCAGGTCAGCGGGTTCGAGGAGGACTACGAGGCAACATTCATCCGGGCTCCGCAGATCGTGGAGAACGGGGCCGGAGTCGAGGTGCTCGGCCAACTCGGCGAAGCGCCGGTGCTGGTGCGCAAGGGCAATATCTGGGGTGGCAGCTTCCATCCGGAACTGGGAACCGACACGAGGATCCACGAACAATTCCTGGGGGCACAGGTCGGTGGCAGGTCCGAGCGAGCCTGCGCCGCTACGGTCCCAGCAGCGTCAGCGAACGAGTTCCTGTCCGCAGGTCCAATCGGCGGCAGTCACCGATGAGATCACCGTCGAGCTGGACCGGCTCCGGGGCGTCCAATCTGATGCTGGCTCCGGTTCCTGCCCAGTAGCGCATCGCTGGATTCGACGCCGGACGACGGTGCACGCAGTCCCTGGCGATCTGCGCCCATTCGCCGAGGCGGTCGCCAAATGTCGTCGAGGTGAGGGCGACGGCCAGGAACTCGAATTCTCCCGTGGTCGGCTCGGCACGGTCGAACACGGGAATCGGACCCGCGGGTCGTGCGGTCTTCGATGCCATCACCGACCACACCTGTGTCGGTGCATCAGCTGTCGGTGGGTCGTTCGCCTCGGTGATCTCCACGGTGAAGAGTTCGGCGAAGAGCGCCGCGGCGGCACCGCAGGCATACCCGAGGATGTTCCGCCCCAGAAGTCCCGGCAGTCGTGTTCGCCGGTCGATGGTCCTGGCGTCTCCCCCGATTCCGGCCAGAGACAGGAAGTGCTCGCGCCGGGAGCCGTCGGCGGTGAGGCAGTCCGCCTCGTTGACGGGAACGTCGCGGATGCCCCCCGCCTGTCCGCTCAGGTACGCCTTCACCAGATGGAGGGCGTGGGCTGACGAACGTATTCCGATGTGCCGTGACAGGACGTTCGCTGTGCCAGCAGGAATGATGAGCACGGGCACCTCTTTCCCGGCCAGGGTCGTGGCACAGGCGCGCAGCGTTCCGTCTCCGCCGAGCACGACCATGAGGTCGGCGCCCCAGTCGAGCAAGCCCGTCGTCTGTTGGGCCCCTGGCCAGTGCGGGGTCGTTGTCGCGCTGCGATACGGGACTCGCCGACGGCTGAGCAGTTCAATGAGGTGTCCATAGGCGCGCATGGTCCGAGCGTGCTTGGGATTGACGAGGATTCCGACCTTCATCGCTGCTTCAGACGAAGGCGGGGTGGGAGGCGGCAACAGCTTCAGCCCGATCAACGTCGACGTGCTGGGCATCGAAGGGATCGATGATCAGCCGTGGACCGGTCTTCCGCGGTGAGCGTTTCCAGGTCGCAAGTACCCGGGTGCCGTCGATGAGGGTGTTCTTGAACATTCCGTTGCCACCGGGGACAACGAGCTTCTCGTGGGCCGGATCCAAGGTGGCGCTGCGGTCCTTGTAGCCGAGGATGATCTCGTCGAATCCCGGCAGCAATAGGAGTTCGTTCGCACGCGAGCGACACTCATGCAATCGGTCGGACAGCTCTGGTGCTTGATAATGTTCACGGCCATCGATGCTGACTTCGACGATCTCGTCGGCGGATACGGCCGCGGCCAGGGCCGTGCGCACAGGCGTCTTGGGCAGTCCCGTCCACCGGGCGGCGTCCTCGACCGTCACCGGTCCGTGGCTGAGGACGTAGCGACTCATCCATTCGTGCAGAGCCGCCTCGTCGTCGAGTTCGAGGGGGTTCGGAATCCAGTC
Source organism: Brevibacterium picturae (assembly GCF_030453725.1). Classification (GTDB taxonomy): domain Bacteria; phylum Actinomycetota; class Actinomycetes; order Actinomycetales; family Brevibacteriaceae; genus Brevibacterium; species Brevibacterium sandarakinum_A. The sequence continues at coordinate 706 of NZ_JAKDJU010000239.1, read as the reverse complement.
TGCGGTGAGGACGTATTTCATGTCGTCCTTGCCCTCGACCATCGGCCCCTGGGCGATGACGTTGCGCAGCGCCAGGGTGGTGATGAGATAGCGCTCGTGCCCGTATTCCTTACCCGCCTGCAGCGGTTCGAAGGCGTCGAGCAGTTCCTGACGGGTCAACGGTCCGCGGTCACGAATCGCCTCTTCAGCGAGCTGCGCCGCGGCGTCGACCATCGCATCGTCGACGCCGAAGAGCTCTCGGCGTTTGGCTACGGCTTTCAAGGTCCGCTGTCCGGTCAGTCCCAGGACCCATCCGAGGTCGTCGGCCCCGACCAGGTGAATCGTTCCTCGCTGCGTCCACGTCCGGACGATGTCTCCAGCGTCCATGGCTTCTCGGACTGCGGTCACCGAGGTGCCCGTGCGCAGTGCGATCGAGACCAGGGCACCGCCCAGCGCCTGAGCCTGCACGCATCCGAGGTCTCTCACAACCGACAGCGGCGTGGGTGTCTTCGAAGCCGGCGCATCGACGAGTTCCTGGGAGATCAGTCGAGCCGCTGAGACCTGGTGTGAGTCCATGAACTCACGATAGACCACGGCATTGACCGGAGCTGGGAAATTCCCGACAGGTGTCTCACCTTGCCCTCTTGACAAATCTCTCTACGTATCAGCCCAGAATGTCGATGAGTCCCGGCACGGGAACCCGCGGCAATGCGCCGGAGGTCGCGAA
>NZ_JAKDJU010000238.1 GCF_030453725.1 Brevibacterium picturae | reverse complement strand
GCTTCTTCGCCTTGAGGGAATCCCGCACCTCACGCAGCTTGTCACGCTTGCGCCGACGCCCCGCCTCGGCGGCTCTGATCTGATCGGCAGTCGGTTCATGGTCGCCCATGCCGACCTGCAGTTCGGCCGGCGTAATCTCACGCATCACCCCGGCATCGATGCGTTTGCGCAGGCGCAGAACCTCCAGCCGAAGGATCCGCGACAGGAAGTACAGGCCCAGCAGGTTGGGGAAGGCCATGAGGAAGAAGATGGCATCGGAGAACGCGATGACGGATTCCAATGACATGGAGGCACCGACGATAACGGCCAGGATCCAGAAGATCTGATAGGCCTTATCGGCCTTCTTCGAATTCCCCGTCAGATATCCCAGGGCCTGCTGGCCGTAGTATCCGTACGCGAGGATCGTCGAGAACGCGAAGAGCACCACACAGATCGTGAGCAGGATCGGGAACCATCCGGCCACCGTCGCGAACGCCTCGGAGGTCAGACCGATTCCATCCTCCGAGCTCGATCCGTAGAGTCCGGTGGTGATGATGGCCAAAGAGGTCAGAGTGCAGACGATGACCGAGTCGATGAGCGGCTCCCACATCGCCACGAAGCCCTCGGTGGCCGGCTTCGTCGTCTTCGATGCTGCGTGGGCCATGGCCGCCGAACCGATGCCTGCGGCGTTCGAGAACAGGGCACGCTGAATGCCGACGATGGCCACACCGATGACGCCGCCGGTGAGACCGTCGGGGGTGAAGGCACCGGTGAACATGAGTGCGAAGGCATGCGGGATCTCGCCGACATTCATGATGAGGATGACGATGACGCTGAGGAAATAGAGGATCGCCATCATCGGAGTCAGCCTCGACGTCCACAGGCCGATCTTCTTGATCCCGCCGAGGATGACCAGAGCCGTCAGCGTCGCGACGACGACGCCGATGAGCCACAGCTTGTCGGCCAGGAAGCTGCTGTCCCCGCCCGTGGCCTTGACCAGGATCGCCGCGGCCTGGTTGGCCTGAAACAGATTGCCCGCACCGATGACTCCGATGACGGTGGCGATCGCGTAGAAGCCCGCGAGGAACTTGCCGAGCCTCGGGCGCCCGATCTCGGCCAGACCGTCGCGGAGGTAGTACATCGGCCCACCTGAGACGGTGCCGTCCGGCAGGATCTTCCGATACTTCACGCCGAGGGTCGCCTCGGCCATCTTCACGGTCATGGCGAAGAAGCCGAAGATGATGATCCACAGGGCGGCACCGGGTCCGCCGATGGTGATCGCGACAGCGACACCGGCAATGTTGCCCAGCCCCACCGTCCCGGAGAGTTCGGTCGCGAGGGCCTGGAAGCTCGATACCTGGCCCGGATCCGTTTTGCGGGTGAAGCGCCCGCGAATGATGCCGACCGAGTACTTCAATCCCCTGATGGGCTGGAAGCGCAGGTAGACGGTGAGGAAGACTGCGGCTGCCATGAGCCAGACGACGATGAGGGGTATGCCGACTCCGCCGACGGAGAGTTCGAAGAACACGACATTGCTGAAGGCTTGGGCTATCGGACCGATGAACGATTCGATCGCCTGGTCGATGCCCGAGGCGGCCGTGATGTCGGCGGCCGCCGGGATGTCGGCAGCAGGTGAGGTGAGCGTCAGCCGATCTGCATTGATCGGAAGGGTATCCAGGACAACGGTGTCGTGGATCTGGACGGAATTTTCAATTATGGGATTCATTCTCACGGGCGCTTGTTAGCGATTCGTCCGGAGGATCGGTCCGGCACCGGCGCCTGATGACAACCTAGCAAGAACGATGAGGTCTGTCAGCTGACGTTCAGCTTTCAACAACCCCAGAAGTCACCGGCGCTGGAGCCCGCGCAGGAAGTCGACGAAGCTGTGTGCGAGTGCCCGGTTGATTCTGACCAGCTCGGCGTCCGCCTCGGCGACCTCGGATCTGATCGAGTCATTGGTCTTGCCGTCAGGCAGCCGGAGCGGGTCCGAACTCAGCCACTGTGCGACTTGCGCTGTATCGGATTCGGGATGGAACTGGGTGCCCCACGCGAATTCGCCGACCCGGTAGCCCTGGACCGGGGCGTCAGATCCCGTCAGCAGGAGTTCGCCACCGTCGGGCAGCTCCATCTCTTCCTGATGGAAGAGGACCGCCGGAATCGTCCTTTCCCCCGCTTCCCTGGCAATGGCCGCGAACACGGGGTCCTTCTCCCCCGCCGAGGTGGTGTGCAGATCATAGATTCCGATCTGCGGGCGCTGACGTCGGATGATCTTCGCCGAGGTGGCGGCGGCCAACAGCTCCCCGCCGAGGCAGATGTTGAAGCTGGGGAACTCCCCCGCAGCCGATCGCCGCAGCAGGTCCCTGACCTGGGGCAGCCACGGATTGGCCGTATCCTCGAGTGGCCCAGCGGATCCGCCGAGGACGAGGAGCGCGGAGTAGCCGTCGAGGGCGGCAGGAATCTCATCGCCGAGGTAGGGACGAAGGACATCAACCTCGGCGCCGGCTTCGATCAGCCACTGGCCGAACCGCTCGGGACCCGCATCCATTTCGTGCTCGATGACAAGGATTCTCACTTCGCTCATGCCGCCATTCTCACCGATGCGAACCGGTGCCGTCGACACAGTCTTGAATCTGGCACCGGGTTGATGTCGGCAGAGTCTTGAATCTGACATCGTGTCAGGTAGGTCAATGGTGATGACGGCTCAAGAAGGTGGCTCGAGACGAGGTGGTCGGGGTATGAAGATCGGTGAATTCGCCAGGCTCGGCCAGGTGTCGATTCGGATGCTCCGGCACTACGAATCGCTGGAACTGCTCATCCCGCAGGAGGTCGATCGATTCAATGGCCACCGCAGCTATTCCGTCGCCCAGCTGAGCAGATTGAACCGAATTATGACGTTGAGCTCTTTGGGGATCGCGCTGAAGCGGATCGGTGTTCTCCTCGACTCCGAGCTGAGCACCGGCACGTTGGCGGACATGCTCATTCTCCGTCGTCAACAGCTGCGGACCGAACAGGCGGTCGCTGCAGCCTCATTGGCCGAAATCGAGTTCCGATTGGCCCTGATCGAAAGGACAACCATGAACTTCCCGGACTGCGTCATCAAGGAATTGCCGACGGAGAGAATCATCGGCACGACTGTTCTGCTCGGCGATCCCCCGTTCGACACCTCGGAGATCGGCCCCCTGTTCGATAAGGTCGCCGGACAGATCCGGGAGACCGGCGGCGACCTCCACGTCGGCATCGGACTTTACTCCGACTCCGAATCCGGCACCGAAGTCACATGCGGTTACCGCTCGAACTCGGCTGACTTCCAGATCGCCGATCTCACGGCCACCGAGCTGACGCCATGCACTGCGGCCACCCTCATCCACGAGGGACCGATGAGCAGAATCGGTGCGAGCTGGCAGCACTTGAGCGAATGGTGTCTCAATCAGGGGTACTCGCTCAATGGTCCATGCCGAGAGATCTACCTGGAGGAAGACGCCGACGGCGACGGTTCCGGCTGGATGGTCGAACTTCAACAGCCGATCACCAGCTAGGCACACGAACCGGGGCCCCCCCACCACCCAGACGGGGGTGGGTGCGGGGCCCCGGCCCCGCCGGGCCCCCGGCGACCCGCGTCCAGGGCCTGGGC
>NZ_JAKDJU010000062.1 GCF_030453725.1 Brevibacterium picturae | reverse complement strand
CCGAAACCGCAGATGCCACGGCACCGGCGACCGCCTCGGCGGGCAAACCGCTGGCCAAGCCTCCCGTGCGCAAGCTCGCGAAGGACCTCGGCATCGACCTGGCTGCGGTCGTCGCAACCGGTTCGCGTGGCGACGTCACTCGTGACGACGTCAAGGCCGCAGCCAGCGGCACCGGCGCGGCAGCCGCCGACGCAGGGGCAGACGCGCAGGTCGGAACCCCGACCGCCGCGACCGGAACCGGTTCCACGGGGGAACTCGAGGAGCGGATTCCATTCAAGGGCGTGGCGAAGATGATGGCCAAGGCCATGGTCGATTCCGCGTTCACGATGCCCCACGTCACCGAGTTCCTCGACGTCGACGTGACCGAGACGATGGCCTTCGTGCGCAAACTCAAATCCACGAAGTTCCTGGGCGAGGACATCAAGGTCTCGCCCCTGCTGCTCGTGGCCAAGGCTGTGGCCTGGGCCGTTGCCCGCAACCCGCGGATCAACTCGTGCCTCGAAGGCGAAGAGATCGTCGTCAAGAAGTACCTCAACCTCGGCGTCGCCGCGGCCACCCCACGTGGCCTGATCGTGCCGAACATCAAGGGCGCACACACGATGGGCCTGACAGACCTGGCTCAGGGCATTCAGGATCTGACTGCCCTGGCTCGTTCGGGCAAGACCCCTCCTGCCGATCAGTCGGGCGGGACGATCACCATCACCAACGTCGGCGTCTTCGGCGTCGATGCGGGCACACCGATCATCAACCCGGGCGAAGCCGCGATCCTGGCCTTCGGCCAGATCCGGAAGAAGCCCTGGGTCGTCGATGACGAGATCGTCCCGCGTGACATCACGACCCTGTCGGTGAGTGCCGACCATCGTGTCGTCGACGGTGAGATCATCTCGAAGTTCCTCGCCGATGTCGGTCGCGGACTCGAGGATCCGACACTGCTGCTGGCCTGAACCGGCTCAATCAGCAGAACCAGGCATGAAGGCCGCGTACGTCAAGCACCTCGGCGAGGTCGACGAGATTCTCTACGGTGACCTTCCGGAACCTGTTCCGGGACCCACCGAGTACCTCGTCGAGGTGAGCGCGGCCAGCCTCAATCCCGTGGACACCTTCGTGCGTTCCGGACGGTTCCCCACCACCGCCCCGCTGCCCTTCGTCCTGGGCAGGGACCTGGTGGGCACCATCGTCAGCGCACCCGTGGGCGCACCCCTCCAGCCTGGTGAGACCGTGTGGTGCAACAGTCTGGGCTACGAGGGACGGCAGGGATCGTACTCCGACTTTGCCGTCGTCCCGGCCGACCGACTCTACCCGGCCCCGCCCGGAACGGACGCGATCAGCAGCCACACGCATCGGCTCGTCGCGCTGGCCCACCCCGCCACGACAGCGTGGTTGGGCTGGTTCGACCACGGACGGCTCACCCCTTCAGACACCGTCTTCGTCGGTGGGGGAGCAGGTAACGTCGGCACTGCCGCGATCCAACTGGCCGCGAGTGCCGGGGCCCGGATCATCGCCAGCAGCCATCCGCGTGACTTCGACGCGCTCAGAGCCGCCGGCGCCGAGGTGGCCCTCGACTACCGTGACCCCGGCCTTCCAGCCGCCTGTGCGAAAGCCGTCCCGGAGGGGTTCGACCTGGTCTGGGACACCTCGGGACATCACGATGGAGACTTCCTCGCTGCGGCGACCGCGCCCGGCGCCCGGATCCTGATCACCGCTGCTGCCGAAGCGACCTCCCAGCTGCCCCTGGGACGTCTCTATACGAAAGACGTGTCGCTCATCGGCTTCGTCATGTCTCGCGCGAGCGCAGAGCAGCTGGCCCGCGCGGCGAAGGGCCTTGAACCCTTCCTCGCCCCAGGGAAGCCGAGCTCACTGACGACGACCATCACCGAGGTGCTGGACCTGTCCGAGGCCGCGCGAGCCCACCGAATGATGGAGGCAGGCGAGGTCCGCGGTCGAATCGTCCTCACTCCGTGAGTCGGACGCTGTAAGTCTGAGACCGTGAGTCTGAGGTCGTGAGTCTGAGGTCTACTTGTCGAGGTAGGCGCTGTTGTCGGCGGGAGATCCATCCTTGACCAGACGTTTGGCAATGCAGTTGTTGCGGTCCAGGCCCCAGGAGCGACACTGGTCAAGTGCCGGCTCGGGCTCGCTGTAGGGGCAGAAGCCTGCAAAGCTGAATAGTCGCTGCCGGCGCCTTGTCGACCTGCGGAAGCACCGGGTCCAGCGGGTCCATCCGCCAAACGACGATGGAGCGCCGAGACACCTGTGTCCACACAGGTGTTTCGACGCTCCACCGTTGTTTCGGCGCTCGTCTGTGTCCATCTGTCGCGGCACGGACCCTGCTCAGCGACGTCGGCGTTGCGGTCCTACCTGTCGAGGTAGGCGCTGTTGTCGGCGGGAGATCCATCCTTGACCAGACGTTTGGCAATGCAGTTGTTGCGGTCCAGGCCCCAGGAGCGACACTGGTCAAGTGCCGGCTCGGGCTCGCTGTAGGGCGTGTCGATGATCGTGACCCAGTAGTTGTCGTCCTTGTAGGAATCCCAGTCGCTGCTGTGAATGAGAATCGCACCCGGGTATTTGACGCGGTTGGTCTCGAACTCGTCGACGATGTCCTGCGCAGTCCACGTCTTGCCGTCGGTCTCAAGACCGACATCCTTCGCGCTGACCTGTGTCACCCACTGCCCTTCGAGGTCATCGGCCTTCGCTGTGCCTTGCTTCGTATAGGTCGACAGCGCCTCCTCAGGGCTTGCTCCCGGCTGCACCAGGCTCTCGCCCGGAGACGGTGAGGCCGACCCGCTCTCCTCGCCGCCGAAGTCGACAGGCACGGTGCCCGTCGACGGCGCCAGCCAACGGACTCCGAAGAAGGCCAGCAATCCGAGAATCATGAGAATGGCGACGATGACGACGGTGATCTTGGCTCCGTTGCCCCTCCTCGGGGCCGGTGTGGGCTCGAGCGGGATCTGCCCTGACGCCGGTCCACCGGAGCCGTCATCGTTCTGTGTCGAGGGGGAGGAGCTGTCGTTCGTCCGGCTGCGAGGGCCCGTGGGTGCGGCTTCTGGGTACGAGTGCTGAGACTGACCCTGGAACGGGGATGCATTGGCGGGGGCGAAGACATTGCGCGAGCGACTCCTGGATACAGGTACGTCCCCGGTGTGCTTCTCGAGGTACTCGTAATAGGTCGAGTCGTCGAAGTCTGCAGCACTCTGGTTGGACCCCTGCCCCTGCGACGGGGTCAGGCTGGCACGAACCGACTGGTCCTTCTGCCAGTCATCACTGGTCGCCGGACGGATTCGCGGCCTCGGTGGAACGTCGCTCATCGGTCCTCCTGAGTGCCAGATGTGGTGGCAATCATCTTCTTACCTTGGCACGTCTCCGGCACGTGTTCAACACGGGCCAGGGCAGGATGTGTTGTCCGCTGGAGCATGGCCGCGAACATGCGTGCGCGATGTGTGTGAGGTGGAAGCGGCGCTCGGCCCGCGATTCCGGGCACAACGCCTTCTTCGCCCCTCAGTTGCGATACGGTAAGCGGGCCATCGCGACGGGGATTCAGTGAATTTGCTCTGAAGGCCTGTTTCTCTCTAAGATTGTGATCTGTTGTGTCGTCGCAGTTCGATCGCCGATTGATCTGCTGTGGCCAACATGGTGCTCACCCACCGCTGCACTCCAGCTTCGGCCCATCTCTCACAGGCTACGGCTTCAGCGCTGGTGAGACATCTCGCCCGAACGGGCAAACCTGTTTTGGCGTACACAATTTTCATTGCGAACGCCGCCTGCTGGGCGACAGCCTGGTCAGCGGTCGGACACCTGTCCGGCTGAGCAGCAATCGCGAAAATTTGTTGATGTCTTCCGACATCGGCGCAAGCGGGCGTGGATCCCACGCTGACCTGCTTGTTTCGAGAGTCGGTAACTTGTGAACTGGAGGAGAGTCATGGCAGCAACCTGCCAAGTAACCGGGGCAGTCCCTGGTTTCGGACACAACGTGTCCCACTCGAACCGTCGCACTAAGCGTCGTTTCAACCCGAATATTCAGAAAAAGCGCTACTTCGTTCCGTCTCTGCGTCGCAGTGTCACCCTGACCGTGTCCGCCAAGGGCATCAAGGTCATTGACGCGCGCGGAATTGACGCCGTCGTCGGCGAACTCATCGCCAAGGGAGTGAAGCTCTGATGGCTAAGACACAGGACATTCGTCCCATCATCAAGCTCAAGTCGACCGCCGGCTCCGGGTACACCTACGTGACCCGCAAGAACCGCCGCAACAACCCGGACCGCATCGTGCTCAAGAAGTACGATCCAGTTGTTCGCAAGCACGTCGATTTCCGAGAGGAGCGCTGAGCGCATATGGCTAAGAAGTCAAAGATCGCACGCGACAAGCAGCGTCGCGTCATTGTAGAGCGCTACGCGGAGCGTCGTGCGACGCTCAAGCGCCAGCTGACACACCCCGACAGCACCGACGAGCAGCGTGAAGAAGCACGCCTCGGACTGCAGAAACTTCCACGTGATGCCTCACCAGTGCGTGTGCGCAATCGTGACCAGGTTGACGGCCGTCCGCGCGGCTATCTCCGCAAGTTCGGTCTCTCCCGAGTTCGCTTCCGCGAAATGGCGCACAACGGCGAGTTGCCCGGCATCACGAAGTCAAGCTGGTAATCTCGAGGAAGTTCGTTATCGGAAAAACGGACCGGTAACCGACCGACTTGTCCTAAGGAGGACACTTTTATGGCTAAGAACCGCAGTGAGCTCGTAGCAGAAGTTGCAGAGAATTCCGGACTGACCCAGAAGCAGGTCTCGGACGTTCTTGACGGCGTCTTCGACGTCTTCTCCGACGTTGTCAGCAAGGGCGAAAAGCTCACCATCCCCGGATGGCTGTCTGTTGAGCGCACCGAACGTGCCGCTCGCAAGGGACGCAACCCGCAGACCGGTGAAGAGATCCAGATCAAGGCCGGCTACTCCGTGAAGCTGTCCGCTGGTTCGAAGCTGAAAGGTGCCGCAGGCAGCCCTAACTGAGCCTCGCGCATCAGCGTGGAATGACCCGGACCATGTGGTCCGGGTCATTTCGTGTCTCTGCGCCGAGATCTCGGCCACGTCCGGGGGTCGCAGTGAGCTCTGTTTCAGACTCCGACGATATCCTTGAACCATGAATGAAGCGGCGGTCTGCCACCAGTGAGCACTCAAGTCTTCGAATCGGTCACCCGATTCACATCGCGTGCCGCCGTGCCCATCGTCGTCATCGGCGGACTCGCGGTCGGCATGGCCGCGATGCTCTTCACCGGAGCAGCCGAGGCAACACTGCTGAACGACCCCGGACCCTACGTCCGGTTCGGCCTTCCGGCCGCCAAGTTCGTCTTCAACCTCTCGATGGCGATGACTCTGGGCGCCCTGATGTTCGCCCTCCTCATCCTGCCGCGCACTCAGGGGCGGGGCAGGAAGACGAAGGCGGCCGCGACGTCCGGCACCTCGGCCGAGGCACCTCTCAACGCGCTCTGGGAGAAGACCCTGAAGATCGCCGAGGCGGCATCGGTCGCCTGGACGATCTCCGCCGTGGCCGTCCTCGTCCTCACCTTCGTCGACACCGTCGGTGCCCAGGCCTACCTGGACTTCTCCAATCAGCTCGGCGTGTTCCTGACCCAGATTGCCTTCGGCCAGCTTTGGACCCTCATCGTCGTCCTCATCGCCGTCGCCTCCACCCTGTGCTTCGGCACTCGCAGCTACCTCGGCATCGCCGTGGCAGGAGTTCTCGGCGTCGGCGTGATGATCCCGCTGGCGCTGATGGGCCACTCCGCCGAAGCCTCCGGGCACACTCAGGCCGTCAACAGCATCGGTCTGCACCTCTTGGGCGTCACCATCTGGCTGGGCGGCCTCTTCGTCATCGCGCTCCTCGGCTCCGACCTTGCCCACTCGCACCAGCTGCGCACCACGATCGAACGCTATTCATTGTTCGCGCTCATCGCCTTCGCGATCGTCGCCTACTCCGGTGTGGTGAACTCGCTGCTGCGCGTCCACGATCTCGATGACCTGATGAGCCCCTACGGGCAGGTGATCGTGGCGAAGACGTTCGCGGTGATTCTGCTCGGCCTCGTCGGGTTCTGGCATCGCCAGTTCGTCATCCGACGTCTGGGAGCAGTGGCCTCGGCGACGCGGGAGTTCTGGCGGCTCATCGTCGTCGAATTCGTCATCTTCGGGGCCACGATGGGCCTCGCGGTTGCTCTGTCCCGCTCCCAGCCCCCGGTCTCACAGGAGCCTGTGGGCAACCCGAGCCCGGCAGAGATCCTGACCGGCGAGCCGCTTCCGCCCCCGCCCACATTTGCGCGGTACTTCACCGAATGGTCCCTCGACCCACTGTGGGTCGTCGTCGCCGTCGGCCTGTCCGCGGCCTACATCGTCGGATTCATCAACCTCCGCCGCCGAGGCGACTCCTGGCCGATCCATCGCTTGATCTGCTGGCTGCTGGGCATGATCTTCCTGGTCTACGTCACCTCCGGCGGTGCTCGGGTCTACGGCGAGATCCAGTTCTCGGCGCACATGATCCAGCACATGTTGCTGATCATGGTGGTGCCTCTGCCGATGGTTCTCGGCGCGCCCATCACGATGCTCATGCGCGGAACGAAGGCCCGCACGGATGGCTCGCGCGGTGTTCGCGAATGGGTCCTGTGGCTCGTCCACACCCCGTACATGCGCTTCTTCGCGAACCCGATCTTCGCCAGCGTGAACTTCGCCGGTTCCCTCGTCATCTTCTACTACTCGGGCGTGATGAAATATGCGCTCGAATGGCACCTCGGTCACGAGCTGATGATCATCCATTTCCTCGGCGCCGGGTATCTGTTCGCACAGGCACTCATCGGCATCGACCCCGGCGTGAAGCGTCCCGCGTATCCTCTGCGACTGCTCATGCTCCTCATCACGATGGCCTTCCACGCCTTCTTCGGCATCTCGATCATGAGCTCCGAGGTCCTCATCGAAGGCGACTGGTTCGGCAACATCGGCGCCGACTGGGGCTATTCGGCGATCGAAGACCAGCAGTTGGGCGGAGGCATCGCGTGGGGCGTCGGAGAATTCCCCACCCTGTTCATCGCGATCATGGTGGCCTTCCAATGGTCGAAGTCCTCGGACCGGGAAGCCAAGCGCGTCGACCGCCGCGAGGCTCGCACCGACGATGCGGAGCTTCGGGCCTACAACGACATGCTCGCCACAATGGCCCAGCGTGACTCGAAGGCCGACCAGCGAAGCAGATGACTGCACACCTCGTGTGCACGAATGTGCAGAAGTAATTCCCGGATTCGCGCCACTTCTGCGCCCATTCCTTCACGTTATGACGCAGACTGTTGCAAGGATCATATCCATTCGCCGCGTCGCACCATCCGTGCCGATGGCGTGGAACTGAGGCCGCATAGCAGAGGCCGCAGGCTCGTCGCCCACCGGACTGGGACGCCACAGCAAGTCGATCCGCGCATTCAACGGTGATGCGGATCGTGGAAATCAAGGAGAGTCATGAGTTCTTCGAACAATGCCGAGAAGAAGACGATCCGCGCACAGCTGCGCAAGGTCGTCGCCGCCTCGATGGCCGGAACCGTCGTCGAGTGGTACGAATTCTTCCTCTACGGGACCGCGGCCACGCTGGTCTTCCACATTCTGTTTCCGCCCACAGACGACCCCCTGAACGCGATCCTGGCGGGCTTCGCGACCTACGCGGTCGGGTTCATCGCACGCCCCTTCGGTGGGATCATCTTCGGCCACTTCGGTGACAAACACGGGCGCAAGAAGCTGCTGCAGCTGTCCATCATCCTCGTCGGCGCGGCCACATTCCTCATGGGATGTCTGCCGACCTTCGACCAGATCGGGTATGTCGCCCCCGTCCTGCTCGTGCTGCTGCGCCTGATTCAGGGATTCGCCGTCGGCGGCGAATGGGGCGGTGCCGTCCTCTTGGTCGCCGAACACTCCCCGAACAAGGAGCGCGGCTTCTGGGCGTCCTTCCCGCAGTCGGGTGTGCCGCTGGGCAACCTGCTGGCAACCGGTGTGCTGCTCGTGCTCACGGCAACACTGACCGAAGAGCACTTCATATCTTGGGGTTGGCGAGTCGCGTTCTGGCTCTCTGCCGTCATCGTCCTCATCGGGTATTACATCCGCACCCGCGTCTCCGACGCTCCGATCTTCGACGAAGTCCAGTCCGAAGAGATCGATGAAGGCGTCGACTACGGCATCAAGGCGGTCTTCAAGCGCTACCCGCGTGAGGTCTTCGCCGCAATGGGGCTGCGGTTCGTGGAGAACATCCACTACTACCTCGTGGTCACGTTCTCGATCACATATCTGGCAATCGTCGTCGACATCGAGCAAGCCGAGATTCTCGGCGCCCTGCTCGCCGCGCACGCGATCCACGCGGTCATCGTGCCGTTGGTCGGGGCGGCAACGGACAAGGTCGGGCGCAAGCTGCCCTACGGCATCGGAATCGTGCTCACCGCTTCGTGGGGCTTCTTCGCCTTCCCGATGTACGACACCGGCAACTTCTTCGTCATCTTCCTCGCCGTGCTCATCGGGCTGATCTTCCACGCTCTGATGTACGCCGGTCAGCCGTCGATCATGGCGGAGATGTTCCCGACACGCATGCGCAACTCCGGTGTTTCGACCGGCTATCAGGTCACGGCGATCGTGGCGGGCTCGTTCGCACCGATCATCGCCACTGCGCTGCTGCAGCAGTTCGATTCCTCGGTGCCGATCGCGTTCTACCTCCTCATCGCAGCTGCGATTTCGATGGTCGCGCTCCTGTTCACGCGGGAGACCAAGGGCATCGACCTGCGTTCGCTCGACCAGGCGGACAAGGATCGTCGCCACGCGGCGAAACGCTGATTCGGTCAGCAGCAACTCTGATCCAATCAGCAGTACCGCTGATCAGTTGAGCAATGCACGGATCCGGGCGGTGTCGACGGTCGTCGGCACCGCCCGGATCCACCATGGAGAACAATCGTCGAAGGGACAGCAATGGTCGATCTCAGCAGCAAACGGGCCCTCGTCACAGGTGGAGCTTCCGGCCTGGGCAAGGCGATGAGCGAGGCACTGGCCGCAGCGGGAGCCTACGTCATCGTCGCCGACGTCAACGCTGAGTCCGCGGAAGCAGTCGCCGGCGACATCGGGGGAGAGGCCTGGACGGTCAACCTCGCGGACACCTCGGCGCTGGATGGAGTCGACCTTGACGTCGACATCCTCGTCAACAACGCCGGCATCCAGCGGATCCACCCGATCACGGAGTTTCCGCTCGAGGAATGGCGACTCATCAACACCCTCATGCTCGAAGCGCCGTTCGTGCTGACCAAGGCCGCGTTGCCCGCGATGTACGCCAAGGGATGGGGCAGGGTCGTCAACCTCTCCTCGATCCACGGGCTGCGCGCCTCGGCGAACAAATCAGCCTATGTGGCGGCCAAACACGGGCTCATGGGATTGACGAAGACGACCGCATTGGAAGCCGGCCCACACGGTGTGACCTGCAACGCGATCAATCCCGGCTATGTGATGACGCCGATGGTCAAGGGCCAGATCGCCGATCAGGCGACGACGAACGGCATCACCGAGGCCGAGGTCCTCGAACAGGTCTTCCTCGGTCATTCTGCAGTGCCGAAGCTCGCCGAGCCCGACGATATCGCCGCATTGGCACTGTTCCTGGCCAGCGACGCAGCCGCAGTGATCAACGGCAGCGCGCACAGCGTCGATGGAGGCTGGTCCGCAGCGTGACTCAGAGGACTTCGAGGACGCTGCGGACCCCTGCGTTGCGCAGGGATTCGTGGCGGACGGAGGCCCAATAGGAGACCGGCTTCGAGAACTCTTCGGGCAGCACCTGCACGAGGCGACTGTTGCCCACGGCGAGGAAGTCGGGCAGAATCCCGATCCCGACTCCGTTCGACGTGGCGAGCACGTGGGCATGCACCGAGGTGGAGCGGAAGAATCCCTTGCCGCGGGGCAGCGCGTTGCCCGCCTCGTCGAGGTCGTCGACCTGGAGCGAGTTCTCGATGTAGTAGACGAGTCGGTGCTCGGCGAGATCATCGAGCGTCATCGGCATGGTGTGGCTGCGAAGGTACTCCCGGGAGGCGTAGAGCTGGAGCCGGTAGTCGCGGATGTGCTTCCCGACGCTGCGCGGCGCATCAGGCTTGCCGACGACGACCTCGATATCGACGCCCGAGCGGTACTGCCGAGCCCGTTGAGTGGCAGTGATGAGTTCGAACTGCAGACCCGGGTGGCTGCGCTGCAGCTGGGCCAGGGCCGGCACGGCGAATTCGAGTGCGAAGGCCTGCGGGCAGGCCAGTCGGATCGTCCCGGACAGGGCAGAGCCGGGGTGGGCGTCGATGCGTCCCAGAGCAGACTCGATGTCCTCGGCCACGGGGAGGAGATGCCGACCGGCGGTGCTGAGTTCCCATCCGTCGGGTGAGGCCACGAGCATCCGCTCGCCGTAGGCCTTCTCCAGAGCGGCGATGCGTCGGGACACCGTCGTGTGGTTGAGGCCCAGGCTGTGCGCCGCCGCCGTGAACTTTCCCAACCGGGCCACGGCGAGCAGCGTCAGCAGATCTTCGGGAGAGATCTGCGAGCCGGGCCCGCCAGGTGCATATGAAGCCATAGTGGTTCCATCCTATCTGCGTGCGCGCACATATCCGGTGCGGAATATGTGATTCTGCACGACCGGTGTTGCCTCGGTGACTGGCGTAATGTGAGGGGAAACACTGCAACTGCTGCGGTACAAACACTGCAACTGCTGAAGAACATGATGCGAGGAGGCATATTATGTCGACGATTGGATGGATCGGCCTGGGGAACATGGGCCGTCCGATGACCGCGAACCTGGTCAAGGCCGGACACACCGTGAACGGTTTCGATCTCGTGGAGATCGCCGTTCAAGAGGCGGCCAAGCACGGGGTGAATCCTGTGAAGTCCGCCGCCGAGGCGGTCGCCGGTGCCGATATCGTGTTCACAATGCTGCCCAAGGGAGAGCACGCCCGCGCGGTCTACCTGGAGCCCGACGGCGTCCTGGCCAATGCCGACACGAAGACCCTCCTCGTCGATTCCTCGACGATCGACTTCGATTCCGCTCGCGCCCTGCACGCCGAGGCGGCCAATGCCGGGTTCCGCTTCGTCGACGGCCCGGTCTCCGGAGGCGTCACCGGTGCAGAAGCCGGGACGCTGACCTTCATGCTCGGTGGAACCGACGAGGATGTCGCCGAGGCGAAGTCCTTTATCGAGCCGATGGCCGGCAACATGTTCCATGCCGGTGGCGAGGCTGCCGGCCAGGCCGCCAAGATCGTCAACAACATGATGCTCTCGATCAGTCTGCAGGGTGTCGTCGAAGGTGCAGTGCTCGCTGATCGCTTCGGACTCGATCCGAAGGTCTTCTACGACATCGCGACCGTCTCCTCCGGTGACTCCTGGCCCCTGCGCACCTGGTACCCCGTGCCCGGTGTGACGGAGACTGCGGCCTCGAACAACTCGTTCAAGCCCGGATTCGCCACGGCCCTCATGCACAAGGACGTGGGGCTGGCCCTCGCAGGCGCCGATACTCAGGGCGTCGACCTGCCGGCCGCGCGGCTCGTCCACGCTCAGCTGCAGAAGCTGGTCGATACCGGCCTCGAGGGCCTCGACACCTCGGCGCTGATCAAGAACATCGATGCGAAGGCCGCCGGACTGCCCGAATAATGACGAGCGCGCGAATCTGACGCAACACGGCTGCGATGAGTGCCGCTGCAACCAGCTGCAGCGACGAGCGCGGCAGCTGACAGCCTCGTCCCGCCGGACAGACACCAACGGTTGGTAAGTTCTCTTCGATCCACGAACGAAACTCGAGGAGAACTTGCCAACCGTTCGCCGTGCACCAGGGCGCCGTGCCCACGAACTGCGGCTTCCGCGCCGCTTCGCCCACGAACTGCGGCTTCCGCGCCGCTTCGCCCACGAACTGCGGCTTCCGCGCCGCTTCGCCGGCGACCTGCAACTTCAGCGCCGCTTCGTCGGCGACCTGCAACTTCAGCGGGTACGTGTAAGACTGGACGCATGAGTTCCCCAGACACTCCTGAACCACAGAATACGTCCGAACCCCAGAACATGCCCGAACCGCTGTCGCCGGAGGCCATCGCCACCATCAGGGACAACCTCGACGAAGTGGCCGCGCGTACAGCAACCGCCGCCGAGGCGAGCGGACGGACGAGTGCCGATGTGCAGGTCATGCTGGCGACCAAGACTCAACCGGCCCCGAAGATCCGCGTCGCGCTCGAGCACGGGTTCACCCTCATCGGGGAGAACAAGGTCCAAGAACTGGTCGGCAAGGCTGATGACCTCGCCGATCTCGAACACGAGGCCCATCTCATCGGCCCTCTGCAGAAGAACAAGGTCAATCACACCCTGCGCCATGCGCACTGCATCCAGTCCGTTGACAATCTGGAACTGGCGACGAAGATCAACAACCGCCTCGAGGTCCTCGACCAGACCCTCGACATCTTCGTGCAGGTCAACACCTCCCGCGAGGACTCGAAGTCCGGCATCGCCCCCGAAGAGGCAGAGGCTCTCATCGCCGAGCTCCGGGAGCACACCCGGATGAGACTGCGCGGGCTGATGACGATCGGCCTGCCCGGACGCACGCCCGAGGAGATCCGCCCCAGCTATGGCGACCTGCGGGAACTGAGCGAGAAGCTGATCGGTTCGGGTGCCATGCCCGCCGAAGCCAAGGAACTGTCCATGGGCATGAGCAACGACTTCGAACTCGCCATCGCCGAGGGCGCGACGATGGTCCGCGTCGGCTCCAGCGTGTTCGGCGCCCGCGACTACACCTGAGGCGCATCGCCGCGTGCTGCTTCGCGGCGCCGGCGACTGCTCCGAAGGCGCGGCGCAGCGGGTATCGCCAGCATCTGTCACCGCGATGGCCACGACGAGCGCCTGGGGCATTGGTCACATGATGACACCGGGCCTCCCGTCGCGGCGTCGAATCTGTGAAGATGGAGCTATGAACTCCAGTCCGCAGGAATCCCCAACATCCGCGGCGCCAGCCGCCGCGACGTCCCACCAGGTCAAGGTGCGTGCACCTGAACTCATCGGCCGTCGGTGGATGAACTCCGGCGGTAAGGACCTGAGCCTGGCCGACCTGCGCGGCAAGGTGATCCTGCTCGATTTCTGGACATTCTGCTGCATCAACTGCCTCCACGTGCTCGACGAGCTGCGACCGCTCGAGGAGAAATACGCACAAGAGCTCGTCATCATCGGCGTCCACTCGCCGAAGTTCGAGTTCGAACGCACGATCGAGGCTGTTGATCAGGCCGTCGAACGCTACCAGGTCGAACACCTCGTCCTCGACGATCCCGACCTCATCACCTGGCAGGCATACACCGCCCGGGCCTGGCCCACGCTGGCCGTCATCGACCCCGAGGGATATCTGGTCGCGACCCTGTCTGGCGAAGGCCATGGCGCAGGGCTGGGCGAAATCATCGAGGGCCTCATCGAGGAGCACTCGGCCAAGGGCACACTGCACTCCGGCGACGGACCTTACGTGCCGCCACCAGCACCGGAGACCGAACTGTTCTACCCCGGCAAGGTCACCGCACTGCCATCGGGCAATCTCCTCGTCGCCGATTCGGGCCACCACAGCCTCGTCGAATACGACCCGTCGGGCCAGGACATCATCCGGCGCATCGGCACCGGTGCCCGCGGCGCGGACGACGGCGACTTCGCCCAGGCGTCCTTCAGCGAACCCGGCGGCATCACCGTCCTTCCCGATGATGTGGCTGCGAAGGCCGGCTACCACCTCGTCGTTGCCGACACCGTCAACCACACCCTGCGCGGCATCAATCTCGACACCGAAACCGTGACGACGATCGCCGGCACCGGAGCACAGCACATGGTCGGCGCGATCGACAACGTGGTCGGCACCCACGGCGAACTCGGCCGCTACGACGGCCCCGCCCTCGATGTGAAGCTGTCCTCACCGTGGGACGTCCTCTACGCCCCCTCCACCGCCGAGGTTGTTGTGGCGATGGCGGGCAATCACACCATCTGGTCGTTCAACCCCGAAGTCGGGTCGATCCGCCTGCTCTCGGGCACCATGAACGAAGGCTTGGCCGATGGCGATGCGGACAACGCATGGTTCGCGCAGACCTCGGGCCTCGACCTCAGCTCCGACGGCGACGTGTTCATCGCCGACTCGGAGACCTCGGCCATCCGCCGCCTCGACCCGAGCACCGGAGCCGTGTCCACGCTCATCGGCGAGGGACTCTTCGACTTCGGATTCCGTGACGGTCCCGCTGCCGAGGCCAGGCTGCAGCACCCCCTGGGAGTGCGGAGCCTGCCGGACGGATCGATCGCGATCGCCGACACCTACAACGGGGCGATCCGCCGCTACGACTTCACCACGAACGAAGTCTCGACCCTGGCCCGCGGACTGCGCGAACCCTCCGACATCTTCGTCCTCGAGTCCGCTGGAGACGCTGAAGCCGAACTCCTCATCGTCGAGTCCGCCTCGCACGCGCTGACCAGAGTGAAGCTGCCCAAGGACGCGCAACGGGTCGATGAAGGTGCGCTCACCAGCAAACGTCCCTCGACCGAGATCGCCTCAGGGCCAGTGGCAGTGAGCGTGAGCTTTACCGTTCCAGCAGGTCAGAAGCTCGACGACCGGTGGGGAGATCCCACGTATCTCCAGGTCTCGTCGACGCCGCCGGAGCTCATCGTGTCCGGCAGCGGAGGCGCTGAGGGGTTGAATCGGGATATCGTCATCAATCCCGATCTCGAGGCGGGCGTGCTGCACGTGACCGCACGGGCGGCCGCCTGCGACGGCGAACCCGGGGGCGAGATTCCCCTGCACGCCGCGTGCCACCTCTATCAGCAGGACTGGGGAATCCCGGTCGACCTCGTCGCCACAGCCCCTGCCGAACTTACCCTGGACCTGCGCGGGGCCTGAATGCCGAGCTGAAGCCGGCCCGGTGCGCGGCCCGCACAGTGACGAGGGTCCGGCGTCGTGCAGCTATTTCACTGTCACGTCGCCGAGGCGGCGCGGATCGTAGCGGACCTGCGAGGACTTGACGACAACGGAGCCACCCATGGCGAATGACAGCGTCTCATCGAAGTCGTGCTCGGCCGCCGTGACGATGTCGCGGTAGCGTCCCTGAATGCGCACCTCGACGGTGGACGGGGTGAGTTCGAGGTCGTTGCCCGAGGCCGTCAGGCCGACCTGCGGCTCCCGCACCAGCGACCACTTCACATCGCCGAGGATCTCATTGTCCGTTTCATAGCCGAACACGCAGCCTGAGGGGTACAGGGTCTTCGACTTCGCACACTTCTGCAGATGCTCGGTGACCTGCTCATTCACCGCCTGCTCCAGCTTCGCCGTGGGCTCGGGGGACAGCGCGATTTCGGCGGTGTCTGTCGGTGCCGTCACTTCGGCGCGCTCCGGCTTCGACTTCAGATAGGTCGCATCGAAGCCGACGAGGTAGGTGGCGGGGAACAGCACGGGAACCGTGCCGGCGGAGACTCCGTAGCCATTCACCGTCGCCGTCGACGACCCTTCGACCTGCAGGTCGAGGGTGGGCCACTTCTCCTGTTCGATCGCCCACCGATCGAACAGACCGGCGGTCGCGGGCAGCCTCACCATGGACAGCTCCACGGTCTGCGTCTGCGAGGAAAGGACATAGCTCAGCGTGACCTTCGCATGGTCCTCATCGATCGACACCGTCGTCGCCTCTGCATCCCGCGGCAGGTCAGGGGCAGCGTTGAGCACGTCGTGGTTGAGCGCCAGGGTCGAGGACGGAGTGGGCGACGCGAGGTAGGAGAACGCTCGCTCGGCATCGGCGTCCTCGATCGCTGAAATGTAGGCCTCGGCGGCACGCGCCGGAGTGTAGATCGTGAGGTTGAGGAGGGGAACCGCAGCCACAGTGAGCACGATGACGAGGAGCGCCGAGATCAGAAGCTTGCGCGAGGTTCGCATGGCTTCTCCTGATTCGGTGGGGATGAGGGGATTTCAGTTTACTGCCAATTGCACGTCACTCGGCTCAATGATCGGCGAGGACGTGCGGCGGGGAGTCGACACGCAGGACGGGGGAGTCGTGCAAGTGCCGGCGGTGATCATTCCACCGAGTATGCGTGCAGCGCCGAAGTGTCGACCTCGACGAAGACATGCGTGCCGACCTTGACGTTGGCACGCAGCGCGGCGATCGACTCGCCGAGGCTGGGGTGCAGAACCCCGAATCCGGCCCTGGCGTGGCCTTCACCATCGCTGTCGCTGCTCTGGCCACGAGCTCCGCTCGCAGCACCGGAGACCCCGGCCAGGTCGGCCAGGTCCACGTCGAGGGCGAGCCCCATCTCCGTGTCCACCGGCGACAGCTTCGCCTGCAGGCAGGAACCACGATCGCGCAGTCCGGTGACGATGGCTTCGAACACCGTCGCCGAGGTGAACGCCTCGTCGTGCTCGTCCAAGGACAGGAGTGCACTGCGCCACCCGAGGGTGACGAAGACCTTCCCATCGAGTTCGGTCCGAGCCTTCACCGCAGAGTGGCCGATCGACAGCCAGCCCCTGCGAGCCAGTCCGGAGTAGACGTTGACTCCGCTGAGTTCGGCCGGCAGGGAACCCCTGGGCTCCGTGACGACCTGTTCCAAAGTACCGAACGCGACGAGCTCGCCCTGTTCGATATCGGCCACACCCGCCTCGGCGATGGTGAAATCGGTCAGCGTATTCGAGGTGAAGACGATACCTCTGCCGTGTGCGGCGGCCAAGTCGGCCAGGCGACCGCGCAGTCCAGCACGCACGTGGCCGGGGACGGAGGCGAAGGGGTCGATGAACGTCAGCCACGTCGATCCGCTCGCCCACGCCACGGCCAGGCGAAGCTTGGCACGCTCACCGGCATCGAGTTCGCCGAGCCGACGCTTCAGCACATCAGGTCTGACCCCGAATTCCGTGCACGCCTGAGCCAATGCCGCCTCCCCAGATCCGGCATTGACTTCTCGAAGATATGTTCTGACCCACCTGCGCACACGCGTGAGACCCGACCGGATTCCGGTCGGGAACTGTGGTGGTGGTGCGACCTCGGAGCGCGCAGCAACGGACAGCACCACCTCAGTGGTGCTGTCCGTGCTGCCCATGAGACCGAGCATTGTCCCTGCTCGGAGACGACCGAGATCGATCCGGTGTCTGCCGAGGTGCAGCCCCGCTAGGGACAATTCATCGTTCAACGGATCTTAGAACTCCGCAGGATCGTCGGAGGCGGTCATCCGCCGACGGGTGATGACGACAGCTGCGGCACCGACGACGAGGAGTCCGACGCCGAGCGCCAATCCGGTCATTTCGGCACCGGTGCGAGGCAGGTCGCTGCCGCTGTCGTTGCCGTTGCCTCCATCCTCATCGACCGAGGTGCCGTTGGTGACGACGGTGAAGCTGCCGCCCTGTGGCTTGTCGAAGCTGTCCGCCTGGGCCGTGACGTTGTACGTTCCCAGCACGGCCTTGACCTTGGCCTGCACGCCGAAGGTCGCCTTGCCCTCGGAGTCGGCTTCCTTGGTCATCGTGTAGCGATCGACCTTGCCCTGCGCGTGCTCGACGGTGATCGTGATCTTCTCGCCCGGCTGTGCGCCGGTGATGCCGAGCTTGATGCCCTCGCCCAGGAAGTCCTCGGAGCTGATCTCGGTCGGGTCGATGATGAGTGCCTGGGTCGCGGTGGTCGCGGCCTCCTTCTCCTCATCATCGGTGCCGGGGCTGGCCGAAGCGGT
>NZ_JAKDJU010000237.1 GCF_030453725.1 Brevibacterium picturae | reverse complement strand
ACCCCACCGCCCCGTCCTGCTCGCCATGGACTTCCAGAACGGCATCGCCGGTGATGAGGCCTTCACCACAACCGGCGTCCTCGAACGCGCCCACGATGCTGTCGCTGCCGCAAGGGAGAAGGACATTCCCATCATCTGGGTGCGCGTGGCACTGAGAGAAGGGCAGCCCGAGCTTGCGGAGACGGCTTCCTTCGCGCAGATTGCGGCTCATGGTGATCTCGACGAGGCCCATGCGTCGACGAGCATCCATGACACTCTGGGCCGCCGTGAGGGCGAACCGATCGTGACGAAGCGCCGCATCAGCGCCTTCACCGGTAGTGACCTCGCAGTCCTCTTGCGCGGCTACGGTGCCGACATGCTCATCCTCACCGGCGTTGCCACCAGTGGAGTGGTCCTGTCGACCATCCGTCAGGCCGCAGACCTCGATTTTCGCTTGACGGTGCTCGCCGACGCGTGTGCAGACCGAGACGAAGAAGTTCACCGGGTGCTCATGGAGAAGGTCTTTCCCAAACAGGCCACGGTCCTCACCGTCGATGAATGGGCTGCCCAGGCCTGAAACGCTGTCCTGGGCCCTGACCGCGAACTCATCGCCAGCACCTGCAAGCTGCCGCCGACGCCCGCATGCTGCCGCCGGCACCCGCATGCTGCCGCCATCATCACGAGCACACCTCAGCATCGAGCGGTCACGCTATAACCTGCGCTGTCGACGCTAAGGTGCGCGCTCGATGCTGATCAGTCTCAGAAGCTCGAGGAATCCTCGACGTCGGCGCCCGT
Organism: Brevibacterium picturae; assembly: GCF_030453725.1. GTDB lineage: Bacteria > Actinomycetota > Actinomycetes > Actinomycetales > Brevibacteriaceae > Brevibacterium > Brevibacterium sandarakinum_A. The sequence continues at coordinate 2,877 of NZ_JAKDJU010000237.1, read as the reverse complement.
CTGGACGGTGAACCCGCGGCCGAGGACCTGCGGGTGCGGATTCTCGATCGCCCGCGAGTAGTGGCCGATGAGCTGTGAGCACACGCTCTTCCAGCTGCGGCGCAGCACCTGCTGCCGCCCGGCGACGCCGAAGGCCCGGCGTTTCGCCTCATCGCCGAGGAGGTCGGTGACATGTTCGCGCATCGCCGCCAGATCCTTGGGAGTGTAGAGCCACCCCGTGTGGGAGGAGTCGACGAGGTCGAGCGGGCCACCTCGGGCAGGGGCGATGACAGGAACCTCGGAGGCCATGGCCTCCTGAATCGTCTGGCAGAACGTCTCGAGCTCACCCGGTGCGACCATGAGATCGAAACTCGCCACAGCCTGCGCCAGGGCGTCGCCGCCCAGGAAGCCGGCGAAATGCGCGTTCGGCAGGCTCCGTTCGAGCTTCGCCCGCCAGGGACCGTCGCCGACGATGACGAGCTTCGAACCGGGCAGATCGTCCACGGCGGCCAGGTCTTCCACCTGCTTCTCGGCGGCGAGCCGACCGACGTAGCCGATGATCTTCTCGCCGCCGGGAGCCACGGAACGCCGCCAGGCCTCGGACCGGTGACTCGGGTCGAAGCGGGAGGAATCGACCCCGCGGGCCCACAGATCCACCTCGGCGACTCCGAGCCCGGACAGCTGATCAAGGGTATAGGACGAGGGAACCAGAGTCAGGGAAGCATGCTGGTGGATATTGCGCACATGCGACCACAGCATCGCCTCGAGTCCGTGCATCCCATAACGGGCGGCATAGGCGGGAACCTCGGTCTGATAGATCGCCACGGTCGGCAGGTCGAGGCTCTGAGCGGCCAGGACTCCGCGCCAACCGAGCACGAAGGGGCTGGCAAGGTGGACGACATCGGGGTCGAAGGCCTCCAACAGTCGCTTGATGCGGCCGACCCCGCCGGGTGCGACTCGAACCCGCCGATACTTCGGCAAGGCGATCGAGGGAACACGGACGATTCGGGCTCCGGCGACTTCTTTGGGCCCGTCGCGACGCGTGCCCGGGGCAATGATGAGGACCTCGTCGCCCCGGTCGGCCAGATGGTCGAGGACGCGCAGGAGTGAGTGGGTGACCCCATTCATATTGGGGAGGAAGGACTCTGCAATGATCGCTACTCTCACAGAACTCAGTTCACGCTCTCTGAGTGAAGAACGGGCGACACCGAGGCGACGTTCCGGCGACGAATGGCCGAAATCGCCTCGCCCCGCAGGATCCGGCGCCTCGCATCAGCGGACCCACGGTGACGAGCGGTCAATCTGTTCGTGACGAGTCTGACCTGTTCGCGACGAGTCTGAACCCCGCGTAAACTTAGGTTTCGGACAAGCGAGCGAGAAGGGGAGGCGACAGTGGTCTGGTTCATCGTCGGAGCGTGCGTGCTCGCCCTCGTCGTCCTCGCTCTGGCCCTGACTTTGCTGCGATTCAATCAGCTGTCGATGGCTCGTTCGCTCTGTGATGAGGCCAAACGTCAGCTGCTCGTCGAACTTCGCGGCCGGCATGCCCTCGTACCCGCCTACATCGGAACCCTGCAGCAGGTCACCACGCACGATCTCAGCTCTGTCGAGCTGGCGCTCGCCTCGGCCGAACGCGCACCGTTCGGTCGTCGCGGTGCCGCCGCGGAGAGTGCGCTGACGCGCGCCGTCGACGCAGCTGCACAGATTCCCAGCCAGGTCAGCGGCAGGAGCATCGCCGCGGATTCGACCCTGGCGATGCAGACGGATCCCCGTGAAGAGTTCGACACCACCATCGCGCTGCTGCATGGTCAGCTGAACGTGCTGACCGAACGCATCCGGTCCGGGGCACGCATCTACAACACGAACGTCGATCTCTACCACCGTCAGCGTGAGCGTGCCCTGTCGCGGCTGTTTCAGAACGTGTTCAGGGCCCGCGAGCCCTTCACCGAAGCCTCTGCCGGGCCGGAGTCTCAGAAGCAGCCCGCCACCCAGGAGCAGTCCGCAGCTCAGGAGCGATCAGGACCGGACAGGTCGTGACGCGGTTCCGCATCGACCTCGGCTATCGCGGCACCGATTTCCACGGTTGGGCGAAGCAGCCCGGTCTGCGCACCGTGCAGTCCTCGCTCGAGGCCGGGCTGACCCGGATCACCCGCGCCGAGGTGGCCACCGTCGTCGCCGGACGCACCGATGCCGGGGTCCACGCCAGACGCCAGGTCGTTCACATCGACGTGCCCACCGCCGGCATCGAGAAGCTCATCGGCAAGTCCTCCCGATCCGCCGAGGCGGCACTGCTGTCGCGGCTGCGCGGAGTCCTCACCGTCGATGGCACCGATGACCTCGTCATCCATGCCGTATCCGAGGTCCCGGAGGACTTCGACGCCCGGTTCTCCGCACTGTGGCGGACTTACCAGTACAGGCTCGCCGACCGCCGGTCATTCATCGACCCGTTGCTGACTCCCGTCACTCCCCGGCACAAGGGCGAACTCGACGTCGAGGCGATGGCGGAGGCCGCACACGAGGCCCAGGGACTCCACGATTTCCTTCCCTTCTGCAAACCGCGGGAGGGTGCGACGACGATCCGCACCCTCCACGAGCTCGACGTCGCCCGGGATCAGGAAGCCGTGATCACGATCGATCTGCGCGCCGACGCGTTCTGCCACCACATGGTCCGCGCCCTGGTGGGCGGGCTGATCAAGGTCGGATCTGGCACCTGGCCGGTGACCCGACCCGCGGAGCTCCTCGCCGAGGCGGACGTCGGCATCGACTCCGATGTTCCGATGTTCGTCACGCCCGCACACGGTCTCGTGCTCACCGAGGTGGGCTACCCGGCGGCTGATTTCTACGCCTCCCGTGCGGCTCAGACGAGGGCGCGCCGCACTCAGGACTAGCTCCCGGCCGGCC
>NZ_JAKDJU010000061.1 GCF_030453725.1 Brevibacterium picturae | reverse complement strand
ATTCCAACGCGGTATTCTCGTAACTATGCCGAGGCGCCTTCATACCCCAACCGTCCTGCACAACCTGGACCGGGGTCGCAGCGTCGCCTTGAAGACATCCTCACGCAAACTCGTGTTCGTTCTTTGTCTCGCGCTGGTGATCGGCGCGTTTCTCGCGGGACTCTTGGTCATCATCGTCAACCGCAGTTTGGAAGAGAATGTCAGTTGGATGCTCTTCGCCTTCAACCTGCGGATCTGGGCACTGGTCATCGGCATCCTCGGCTGCCTGGTTCTGGCGCCGGTTGCTGTAGCGTTTCGCCTCCGACGGTCAGAAGCCCTGCTGCTTTCGCACAAGGGTCTCGTCGAGTCCCATCGCGGGGTCGTTCTCCCCTCGACCTTCTTGGCATGGAACGAGATCGAACGGATCGACCTCGATACAGTCACCGCCAGACCCGGACCCAAATGCGTCATCTATCAACTGACGCCCGAATCAATCCAGCGCCGTGGCCGCAAGGGACTGTTCGCCGGTCGAATCGTTCTTCGCACCGGGTTCGAGTTGCGCCAGCGGCAGCTGTTCGAGCTTCTGTCCGCAGCCCACGCACGCTATTCGACGAATCGACAATGACTGCTCCGACGCCGACGGACGTCTCAGGCGTTGTCCGTCGTAGCGCCTCGGCGAGGGATGAGCAGCTTGACCCAACGCCTCGGGACAGGGAACTTACCGGACACGTGGGGCTTCCTGTCGAAGAACCTCGCGGTCGTCCTCTAACGTAGTGAGCATGCTTCGACGCCTTGCCGCCCGCGCGTTCTGGTCATTCGGTCCCTGGAAGTTGGTCACCCAGCCCGCGCCGAGTCGGCCCACCGTGCTCATTGGTGCCCCTCATACGTCCAACTGGGACTTCGCACTCATGCTCGCGATCGCCTGGAGCCAGCGCATCGAGGTGCACTGGCTGGGCAAGCACAGCCTCTTCAAAGGCTGGCGTGGACCGATCATGCGCGGGCTCGGCGGCATCCCTGTCGACCGCACTGATCCCAGGCGGATCGTCGCCGAGGTGATCGACCGAGTCCATGCCGGTGACGTCTTCGGCCTCGTCGTCACCCCCGACGGCACGCGAGGCGGTCACACCCATTGGAAGTCCGGGTTCTACCGGATCGCCCAGGAGACCGGTATGCCGGTTACGCTCGGATACGTCGATCGGACCACGATGACCACGGGGCTCGGACCGACCATCGACATCACCGGGGACGTCGTGGCAGACATGGATCGCATCCGTGCGTTCTACGCGGATAAGTCAGGTATCCGTCCCGAAAAGCAGGTCGAACCGCGGCTGCGCGAGGAATCCGAATCGGATTGAGGGGTCTCCGGGAGGCATCGCGCCGGGAGGGACAGCTCCGATTCCAAGACCGTAAACTGAGTTCATGCGCGCCTCGCCCGATCCTGCCTCCTCATTGCTTACAGCACTCAACCGTCAGCGGGAGGAACCTGCCCCTCTGAGCGCGTTCAAAGTCGTCATCGACCGATTTCTCGACGGCGACGAAATCGTCCATCTGGCACTGGAGGGAAATGGGTGGACGTGGGTCGATCCCCTGATGCTCGTCACCGATCGTCGAGTTCTCCTGCTGCGCTGCGGTATATTCGGCTTCTGGGGCAAGCGGGGTGAAATCGCTGCCAGTGACGTCTCGGGAGCGACGTTGAAGGTGGGCCTGTTCTTTGGCAGAATCACCGTCCGCTCTCATCGCGGCACGTTCCTCCGCATGAGGTACAACTGGGAAAGAATCGCACGGGACTTCGTCGACACCCTCAACCAGATGATCTCCGGCGACCACCGCTGATCAGCATGTGAGGAGACAAATTCCGTGGATGACCTCAGAGTCCCTGCCGGCCCCGGTATACCCATTGGCCTCGTAATCCCAGCAGGAGATCTCACAGAGCAGTTCTCGCGTTCATCCGGACCCGGCGGGCAGCATGTCAACACCTCAGACTCCCGAGTTCAGCTGAGCGTCGACCTCGGCGCGAGCACCGCGCTGACCGAGACGCAGCGTTCCCGAGTGCTCGAGCGGCTCTCAGCCAGGCTTGCCGGCACCGTGCTGACGGTCAGTTCCGAAGGTCAACGCTCACAGCTGAGGAACCGCAATGCCGCCAGACAGCGACTCGCCGAGCTCCTGCGAGAGGCACTCGCCCCACCCGTGGAGCGCCGAGCCACCAAACCATCGCGGAACTCCCGCCGCCGCAGAGTCCGGGCCGAGCGACGTCGTTCCGAGATCAAGCAGAACCGTCAACGACCACGGCTGGACTGACTCTCCACCGACCGAATGACAAGCGGGCTGGCGAAGAGCACAATGGGCCTTATGAACAGCATTGAGATCCTCACCGATTTGACCCACCGTCCCGTCGATGCAGCAAACAATCTGCCGGCGCTCTCCGCCGATCAGCTCAACGCCCACCCTGGCGGCCATCCCAATTCGATTGCCTGGCTGCTGTGGCACAGCGGACGTGAGGTCGATGTCCAGCTCTCCGACCTCACTGGTGACGCGCAGGTGTGGACGAAGTTCCGTGATCGCTTCGGGCTGGGAGAACCTGGCGATGCAGTCGGACTCGGGCACACGCCCGAGCAGGCGGCTGGCATCAAGGTCGATGATCAGCAGCTGCTCGTCGACTATGTCGAAGCCACGCTCAGTGCGCTGGGCCGCTACGTCAGCGAACTCTCGGAGACCGACCTCGGCGAAGTCATTGACGAGAACTGGACTCCCCCAGTCACTCGCGGCGTGCGACTGGCGTCGATCATCGACGACGCGGCCGTTCATGTCGGTCAGGCCGCCTACGCAGCAGGAGCCCTCAACCATTCACACTGAATACTGAGGAAGTTCAAACGAAACGCTGACGTTGGTATACTGGCGTCACAGCACCGGCTGAACTTCAATCCGTCTGCGCAATGACGCAATGACGAAAGGCACACTTGATGAGTCCCGTCCTCCTGATGGTGATCGGTCTCGCGATCCTGGCACTCGGATACCTTGTGTATTCCAAGTACCTCGCGAAACGCGTCTATCGCCTGAATGACGAATTCCGCACACCCTCTCACGAACTCTCAGACGGGGTCGACTACGTCCCCACGAACAAATTCATCCTCTGGGGCCACCACTTCACTTCGGTTGCAGGTGCCGCACCCATCGTCGGTCCGGCCGTCGCGCTGATCTGGGGCTGGGTGCCCGCGTTCCTCTGGGTCACACTCGGCACTGTCTTCTTCGCCGGTATGCACGACTTCGGTGCGCTATGGGCATCGGTTCGAAACAAGGGCCAGTCGATCGGTGCGCTGTCCGGCCGCTACATCGGCAAACGCGGCGCTGGCCTGTTCCTGATCGTGATCTTCATTCTGCTGCTCATGGTGATCGCAGCATTCGCCGTCGTCATCACCGGACTGCTCATCTCCACACCGTCCGCGGTCATTCCGACTTGGGGCGCGATCGGCGTCGCTCTGCTCGTCGGCGTGGCCGTATACCGTCTGCGCATGCCGTTGGTGGCGGTGACCATCGTCGGCGTCATCGCTCTCTACGGTCTCATCGTCCTCGGCGATGCTGTACCCGTCGTCCTGCCGGAGACCTTCCTCGGCATGACGCCGACCGTCTTCTGGATCCTGACGCTGTTCATCTACGGAGCGTTCGCGTCTCTGCTGCCGGTGTGGGTGCTTCTGCAGCCGCGCGACTACATCAACGGCGTGCAGCTGTTCATCGGCCTCATCCTCCTCTACGGGGCTGTGGTCGTCGGCATGTTCGTCGCCGACGGTGCCCACGACATCGTGACCCCGGCCATCAACATGAATGTTCCGGAGGGCACCCCCAGCATCGTGCCGCTGCTCTTCGTCACAATCGCCTGTGGCGCTATCTCAGGTTTCCACGGCATGGTCTCCTCGGGAACCAGCTCCAAACAGCTGGACAAGGAGACGGATTCCCGGTTCGTCGGTTACTTCGGTGCAGTTGGTGAGGGCCTCCTGGCGCTGGGAACGATCATCGCGATCTCCGCCGGACTTCGCACCGTTGCTGAGTGGCAAGAGCTTTACAGCAAGTTCGGTGAAGCCGGTGTGCAGTCATTCGTCCAGGGCGGCGGCATGCTCATGGAATCCGGTCTGGGCCTGCCTGCGTCATTGAGCACCACTGTGCTCGCCACGATGGCAGTGCTGTTTGCCGCAACCTCGCTCGACACCGGGTTCCGTCTGATGCGATTCGTCGTCCAAGAGATGGGTGAACGCGTCAACCTCAGGATCGGCAAGTACACGGCGACAGGAGTCGTCGTCGTGCTGGGCATGGGCCTCACATTCTCACAGGGGCTGGGAGGAGAAGGCGGTCTGCGCATCTGGCCGCTCTTCGGTACGACCAATCAGCTGATGGCATCGTTGACGTTGATGATCCTCGCGGTCATGCTCATCCGAAAGCGGCGCAATCCGTGGCCGGCGCTCATTCCGTTGGCCATCGTGTTCGTCATGTCGTTCTGGGCCGCGATCGACCAGCTCTTCAGCTTCGCGACCCCGGGAAGCGCGGACTGGCTGCTCTTCGCGATCGACTGCATCATCATCGTCAGCAGCGTGTTCGTAGCGATCGAAGGCATCAGAGCGATCATCCGAGCTCGATCGGACCCGCCGGAGCCCGAGGATGCCGACGAGAAGATCGAAGCCGTACGCGAAGAGGTCTGATCATTGCCCGATGAAAGCGGTATGAACGCGGCCCAGCGCTGGACGAAAGAGTTCGCCCAGCGCTGGGCCGCGTTCCGCGACGGCTTGGACGAGTTCTACAAGGGACCATACCGTCAGATGTTTGCCCGGGAGAAGCAGAGTGAGGACGACTTCTTCACCCTGATCGTTCTGGGCGAAGCACTAGGTGTACCGGATCCCGCCGCCTACTACACGGCGGAGTTCCTCCCCAGCCTCTACCAGGACTTCCATGCCTGGCATCGCCGCATGGGCATGCCCGACTCACCTCTGGACCACATCGCATGCTGTTGAACTCGGTCGACGGTCTTCGCGTCGTGTTCGTCGGCGGAAAGGGCGGCGTCGGCAAGACCACGGTAGCCTCGTCCCTGGCTGTCGCGCAGGCGCTCAAGGGACAGCGCGTCCTCGTCGTCTCCACGGATCCGGCGCACAACCTCGGGCATCTCTGGGACCGTGAGGTCGGCGATGCACCCGAGCGGCTGATTGCCTTCACTGACGATGATGCTTCCGGCGGGCTCGTCGATGGAATGGAGATCGATCCGAAGGCCACACTCGAACGCCACCTGGCGTCCGTCGAACGCATGATGAGGCGGATGTTGCCCGAACGCATGCGTCCCCATGCGCAGCGTCATCTCGCCCTGGCGCGGGAAGCTCCTGGCAGCTTCGAATCAGCGGTTCTCGAACGGGTCGCCGACGCAGTCGCACAGGGGATGGAGGAGTACGACCTCGTCGTCTTCGACACTGCTCCAACCGGCCACACGCTCAGGCTCCTCACCCTGCCTGCGCAGCTGACGACCTGGACCGAGTCGCTGCTGAAGAATCGTGATCGCTCAGAACGCTACTCCGCGGCAATGCGCAGCATCGCGGGCACGTCCGGCGCTGATCCCGCCGCCGAGGCTGACGCTGAGCTCCGTCGGACGCTCATTCGCCGCAGAGACCGCTTCGAGAATCTGCGAAAGGTCGTCACCGACCGTTCGCGCACCGGATTCCTCGTCGTATTCACTCCCGAGAGGATGCCGGTTGCGGAGACCTTGGAGCTGGCAGAATCTCTCAAGGCCATCAACGTACCGTTGGCGGCGCTCGTCGCCAATCGGCGTTCCCCCTCGGACGCGGGGCAACTGCTCAAGGATCGCCGTGACGCCGAGGACTCACAGGTTGAACGAGTGCGGCTGATGCTGCCCGACATCCCTCTGTCAGAGCTCCCACTGATGCCAGGAGAACTGGTTGGACGCCAGGCCCTCACAGACTTCGCACGACTGCTGTCCTGAATACGCTCACGCCTCGGCCGTGTCCTTGATTGCGCGGAAAGCCGGTTCCGGGATGGTTCAGCGTATAGTCGAAGCCGGAGCCGACTCTGGTTCCCCAACGATGGGAGGCCGGATGACCGGCACCGCTCAACCGACCACTGCTGACTCTAGCGCCTCGGCGTCCAGCGGGTTATCTGGCACCGACCTGCTCACCCTCGGTCTGCTCGCCGGCTCCTCAATGGAGAACGAGCGGCGACTCCCGATCCACCCTCATCACATCGACCGCATTGACCCAGATATCCGGGCCCGGATGATCGTCGAACGCGGCTATGCCGCGGACTTCCAATTGGAACCCGGTTATATCGAGTCTCGTGTCGGACGAGTCGCGGAGCGCTCCGAGGTGATCGAGTCCGCTGACGTGCTGCTCCTGCCGAAGCCGCAGGCGGCCGATGTGGAGGCGATTCCCGAAGGCCGCATTCTGTGGGGATGGCCGCATTGCGTACAGGATGCGGACATGACGCAGACTGCAATCGATCGTCGACTCACTCTTATCGCCTTCGAAGCGATGAACCATTGGACCCCGCAGGGCGATTTCAGCCTGCACGTGTTCCACCAGAACAACGAACTGGCTGGTTACTGCTCTGTCCAGCACGCCCTGAGCCTCAGCGGCTCGACCGGTGACTATGGTCCACGACTCAGTGCGGTCGTCATCGGGTTCGGCGCTACGGCGCGTGGTGCTGTGACCGCACTCAAGGCACAGGGAATCCACGATATCCAGGTACTCACACAGCGAGGAGTCGCGGCCGTCGGCTCGCCGATCCACAGTGCTCACATCACCCAGCTCAAAACCGGTGGGGGCCCAACCCATCTCAGCACGGTAGTGACGGCAGATGGCGACGTTCGGCTCCCGACCTTCCTCGCATCACACGACATCGTGCTCAACTGCACGCTCCAGGACGTCTCCGCTCCGATAACTTACCTGCGCACAGAGGATCTGGACGAGTTCGCCCCCGGCAGCCTGATCATCGACGTCTCGTGCGACGAGGGAATGGGCTTCGAATGGGCGAAGCCCACGGGATTCGATGATCCGGTGTTCACCGTCGGGCAGGGAGTCACCTACTACGCCGTCGATCATAGTCCGTCGTACCTGTGGAACTCAGCGACGTGGGAGATCAGCGAGGCGATCCTGCCGTTCCTCCGCACAGTCCTGGAAGGACCGGATGCTTGGTCACAGATTCCCACCATCTCTCGTGCGATCGAGATCGAGAACGGTGAGGTCAAGAATCCGAGCATCTTGAGTTTCCAGGGCCGGGAGTCTGACTATCCGCATCCGCGGATTGCCGAGGTGAGCTGAGTCCGCGCCGTCGGGTCACACGTTTGCTTCGATGAGGCCAACTCCGCTCGCCAGCCACTGGCCGGGTCAGAGCGCCCAGTTTCAGAGTGCGAGCATTGCCCTGGCGACTTCGCCGGTCGCGTCATCGGGCAGCAATGTCCCCATCCCGTCTTGGATCAGCAGATCTGCGCCGGGGATCGCTGCGGCGAGGGCTTCACCATTGCCGACAGGAAAGAAGGGGTCGACTCGACCGTGGACAACGAGAGTCGGTATTCGCAGTTTGCCCAAGCGTTCTCGCCAACGCGGTGAGCAATCGAGTCGAGAGAAGACAATGCCCAGCTGATTCGCTTCGTGGACGGCCGTCTCCTGGGTCGGGGTTCGGTCCCAGATCCGTCCGGCGAGTGCACGTGCTTGATCGGGATCGTTGCCGAGCAGCGTGGCCCCGTCGGCGGCATAGTCGGTGACAGCTCGACGGTCGACCCAGTCCGGCGGCGGGCGTGAGAACAGCCTCGACATGACGGTGTGATCGTGGTCTGGCAGGTCATCGTCAACTGGACCAGGTGCAACAGGTCGGGTGCTCATCAGCGTCAGCGCTGAGATCGACTGCGGGTGGTCGAGCGCGGCGAGTTGAGCGACCATGCCCCCGACCCCAATACCGCCGAGGTGGGCCGTCTGGGCACCGAGCGCTGAGACGAGGCCTGCCGCATCCTCGGCGAGATCGCGCAGGTCGTATGTCGGGTTCTCCGGGTCGCGGGTGGTCGATCCCCCGGAGTCACGCAGGTCATAGCGGACGACTCTCCGCCCGGCCGCTGCCAACCGTTCGCACAGTGAATCAGGCCACGACAGCATCGTGGTTCCTCCCACGAGCAACAGCAGGGGATCCTCATCGCGACCGAAACTCTCTACTCCGAGGTCGACTCCGTTCACTCTCATCGAGACCATATTGCACGATAGCATCACGGTCTGATTGTGTCTGCGCCGTCACCGGCTGCGTGAAGCATTCGCCTCGCAGCACATCGCACTCGGTTTCGAAGCTCGTTGGGGCTCTCGATCTCCACCTCGCAGTCCAGGGCTGCAATGATGGGTGGGAGCCAGTCGAGGTTCTCGGCATGGATCTCGGCCCGATGCCACGGCGAATCGCCTTTATCTGCTCGTTCCGTCCCGCGATCCCACTCTTCAAGACGGGCAACGCTGGCTGGCAGATGTGACCGGATGTGGCCCTCAGCCGCTTGGATGTGCAGCACGACCTGCCACCGATAGTCCGCCGCGGCGAAGAGGTCGATGAGGTGGCTCCTCATGTCAAACTGTTCCGAGTGCGTGAAAGTTCCGGGTATCGCTCGAACCGTCCGAATGCGGTCGACTCGGAACGTCCGCTCCTCGTGTCTCTCGGCGTCGAACGCAACGAGGTACCACCTGTCCGAATGTGCGGCCAGGCCATAAGGATGGATAGTGCGACGCGACGGGACGTCTCTGCCGTTGAGATAGCGAAGGTCGAGAACGTGGTGACTGCTCACCGCCTCGGCCAGGCTCAACATCACGGCGGGATCGACGCCATCGCTTGTGGGGCCAGACGTACTCGTCATCGCTGCCAGCACAGCATCAATCCGCTTCACCTCAGCCGACGGCATCGCTCGCCTGATCTTAGACAGGGCCGTCTGCGCTGCAATCTCCGGCTCGCGGGAGGCTGCCTGTGCACGGGAAAGCCCGAGAAATACCGCGATGACTTCCTCAGCGCTGAATATGATCGGGAGGACGCGCTGGCCCGGAGCTAGACGATAGCCGCCGTAGCGTCCCCGCAGGGCTTCGACAGGCACACCCAGATCGCTCAGCCGCGCCACATCTCGTCGCACGGTGCGCTCATCGACGCCGAGGCGCTCGGACAGCTCGGTGACAGTGCGCAGCTGTGCGGACTGCAGCATCTCGAGCAGCTGCAGTGCTCGCGCGGTTGTATCGGCCATGGCACCCATCATCTCTCAGATACCGGGCGGTTTTCGCCCGGTATTGCCAGTAGCGTGACGGTCGAGCCCAGATTCCTGGGCCGCGGTCACAACCCAAGGAGACAGAAATGCAACTGGCAGCCACCCGCATCTTCACCGACGACGTCGATGAGCTCGTCGCGTTCTACGAAGCAGTCACGGGACTCACCGCCGCACGACTCCACCCGATGTTCGCTGAGCTCCGCACGCCATCCGGCACACTTGCCATCGCCAGCACGGCGACGGTGCCCCTACTTGGCGAGAATGCCGCCGAGGCTCGAACGAATCGCAGCGTGGCCCTGGACTTCCTCGTCGACGATGTCGATGCCACCTACAGAACGCTTCACGATGTGGTCGAAGTATTCGTCAATGAGCCGACAGACATGCCGTGGGGGAACCGTTCGCTTCTCGTCAGGGATCCGGACGGCAACCTGATCAACTTCTTCAGGCCGACCAGCTAGGCGGCCCAGATCTCGCACGTGTCATGATGTCACGTGAGCTTGGACCGCTCGCTAGACGGTATGCAGTGACCCCACCGTTTTGGTCAGGGGTTGCGGGCCGGGGCCCACCTCACAAAGAATCGTGGGTTACCGGACACGAAGCCCCGTGCCCGGCCTATCCAACATTTGTGGGAGGCCCCGGTGTTTACCGAGCGTACAAGCATAGGACTCGACGTGCACGCCCGTAGCGTGGTCGCAGCAGCACTCGACACGCACACAGGCGAACTCGTCCAACGCAAACTCACCCCCGACTTCACCGACATCACCACGTTCATCCACCGTCAGCACGGGCCAGCCTCAGTCGTGTACGGGGCCGGGCCCACAGGGTTCGGTCTGGCACGTCACCTCACGGACGCCGGGATCCGATGCGTAGCCGCCCCGTCGAAACTCCAACGTTCAGCTGGTGACCGCGTCAAGACCGATAAGGACGATGCCCCGCATTTAGCGAAACTATTGCGTCTGGACGAGGTGACGCCGGTGACTGTTCCGAGCCTGGTCTAAGGAAACGCGAAGCGGGCTTCCTGTACCGACACCTCTGCATGGGGCCCGCCGAGCACCTGTCGAACAGGTCAGACATCCCCTGACGAATTCGGTGACGTCGGGCCTTCGACGCATCTGTCGAGTGCGCGTAGGCATGCAAGCGGGTCTGCGCGTCCTGGTTGAAAATGCACACCGGCGGTCTCGCCTACCCTGCTCTGTGTTGGTCCGCCAGCAGCAACGCTCGATCGACGAGGTGCTTGCCGAGCCTTTGCCTCGTGGTTATCGAAGTCGTTCGGACAAGTACGCCTCTGCGATGCTGAGGTGTGCCTGGCTGCCGATGGAGTTCTTCGCTGTCTGCGTGTAGGCGTGGTTCGCGAGCGGAATCTGCACCGTCTGGACGTCGGCTCCGCGGTTTCGGGCCGCGTCGGCCCATGCGAGCTGGTCAGCGGGCGTGATGACGTCATCACGCATTGCGGTCATCATCAGCGTCGGCGGGGCGGAAGCAGTGAGGTGCGTGGCGGAATTCGCTGTGGCGTAACGTTTCGGGAATTCCTCGGGGGTGCCGCCCGTGTAACTGGTCGCGAAGATGCGGGTGCCCGTGCCTGCGCCCGGGCCTGCAGGGGCACTCTCGTAGAGGCCAGTCACGTCGAACGCGGGGTAGTCGGCGACAATTGCAGCCGGGGCGGGAACTTTCCCACCGCACGACGATTCGGCTGTGCCCTCCGCCGCGGCGCCGGCGGTGTTGGCAACCATGTTGCTGCCGGAACTCTCACCCCAGAACGCGAAACGCTCCATATCTGCACCGAGCGTGCCGGCGTGGGACTGAATCCAGGCCGCCGCGCACGCAACTTGAGAGGGCGCCTTCTGCCAGGTCGCGTTTTCCTTGGTGGCAAGTTCGTACTCGACCGACACGACCACGTAGCCGTGGTCCGCGAGTGTGCGAAGTTCTGAGCTCGTTGCGTTCGGTTCGCCCGCGATCCAGCCGCCACCGTGGACGAACATGATTGTCGGTGCCGGGCCTTTCGCATCCGCCGGCTCGTAGATCGACAGGGAGAGGTCATCCCCCGAGCTGGTCTTCTCGTACACTTCCTGGCGGTCGGGCGTCGCCGCGTCCATGGCGGACAGCCCGAACGTCGCAGTAAACAGGTTGACCGAGCCCCCGGCCGAGGTGATGGCGCCGACGAGAACTATGACCACCGCAATGTTCGCGACTGCGCCGATCCCGCCGAGCACGCTCGTGACTGCACCGGTGCGCCGACGCCCCCTGCACACAGCGATGATTCCGACGAGGAGCACGATCACTCCAGCCAGAGCCGCTATCGGCGCCACAGTGGGCGCCAACCGGGCCGCACCCGTGCTGAGGGACCCAAGCCCGGGAACGAGCGATGCGAGTCCGAAGATCGCGGCGATCACGCCCACCATGAGCGCGAGGACGAGGACCACTGCCCGGAACACCTTCGCCACGCCCCCTCTTTCCGAGTGCTGTGACGAACTCTTGCTATCGGTCATCTTCAGTCCTCAACTTTCGATCTTCCAGGTTGACTCTCCACCTACATCAGATCTCATCGTTGCGATCACATGCTGACATCAGCGGTCACTCTAGCGCATGGGCATGGTTCGCATACGACAGACAACCGAGGAGAACGATTCCGAGATCCTCGACGTTGTCTCTGGCCCGCTGGCCAGTCATGCGGAAGTGCGCTGTGGACGGAGCACCTATCAGGCATGACGCTGGCGCGTGAGCGTCTCAGCCACGACGAACCGAACAATTCACGTCTCGGCGGATTGGATGGGCCCGCGAATGCCGGTTGGCCAGCAGTTATGCGATCCCTTCACAGACTGGCAGGCGGGCGTCAGCCAGAGGCGTCCGCCGACATGTCCACCACACCGGGGCACCGCCGTCGGCGGGGTCGTCATCTCTCGCGGCCCATCGTTGCGCTACCCGCTCGTCAAACACCTCAAGCTCGAAGAAGTGCCGTTCCTGAAACTCGGGCTTCGCAGGCCGGATGTCGTAGCGGTCGACGATTTCGACATCTTCAACACCTCCTTCTGTCCAGGTGAAACAGATCCGCCGCATCGAGCCGATCACTCGCGTCGGAAGCAATCCTCGACAACGTCTGTCGCGGGGAATCGCCCACGACGAGGACGTCGATGTCGTTCGGGAAAGCGCCGCTCTCCCCCAACCTACGCGCGGCCCAGGATCCATAGATCAGCACGAGTTCCACGCCGTCGACGTCCGTGAAGAGCTCCCGAAGCGCTGGGACCGGTCCGTAGGTCGCGGAGATCAGATCTCGCATGATCGAGAACAGCGGGTGATCGGTGTTCGCGCGCGCCAGCCGGTTGCGCCCCTCCAGACGGTCGCGAAGGACGTCGCTGTCAACGAGTCTGCCAACCTCACGGTGCACCACCGGTCCGCTGACGCCGGTTCGTCGACCAGCCTCGGCGAGCAAGAGCTCCACATGTGGGTGCCCGAGGGTTTCGGCGAGTATCGCCCCGACCGCGTCGGAGCGCCCGAACGGCGTCAGCTGCCGAGGGAGACTCTTCATGAAACAGAACGATATCTTCCGGTTACAGGAACGGTCAGGGGGCGGGTCCCACACGTCAACTCGGAACTCAACCGCTTTCCGCGGCCGAATAGACTCTCAGCTGGGCAATCATGCTCGACAAGTTGCGGTCACAACCCGCAGCGCGCGTAGTGCACCCGTCAGCGAATCATAGAACCCTATGTCCCCATGCCTGACTCGCAAGAAACCGTAGCCTACGCCGCGAGGTCGTCCGAACACGTCGAACGGTCCGGCGACATCGGTGATGCCACCGAAGTGGATCGAAACGCCGCCCTCGCGTGGGCTCATCGGCGACCGAACCGATCTTCGATGCCCGATCAGGGCCGGAGGCTTGGTCAACCCACTCCGTTTCCGAGTATTGGCATACTCCTGCCCGAAACGAATCGCGGGGACATATACCATGTGGACATCGATGACCATCCGGATTGCTCCGCCGTGAAAGGAGACTGCAGCGTATGCCCCCGGATTCTGACGAAACCGCGCAAAGTCCGACCCTCGACGAGTCTGTCGAGCCGAATCCGAGAAAGCTGTTCGACATGAGGGAACGCTTCGCTCCGATCACCAACTTGCTTGGTGTCGGCGACCCCGATGTGCAGAAGATCGGCGACCGATGGTGGATGTTCTTCGGCGGTTTCCACACCGGCTGCAAGAACAATCTGTTCAGTGCGAGCCTGCCCGCAGGTGCACCTCTGAACAGCGACCCATGGACGATAACAGCTCAGATGAACAAACCCCGACGTGCAGCGTCCTTGGTGGCTCAGCCCCGGAGAGGAAGCTGGGATGCCACCGGTCTCCACACACCAAGCTACGCTGTCGGGGCCGGGATGGATGCCTCCGGACAATTCTATGCTTGCGAGCGAATATACCACGCGGGACGAAACTCGCAGAGCATCATCGACAACAGCAAACCGATTTCTATCGGCGTCCTCGAAAAGACTCCACGGGGCTGGGCACGGTACCCGCGGCCGGTTCTCGTCGGCACCTCCGATTTTGCGAGCGTGCTCGAGCCGAAGGTGCGTTATCTCGAAGGCAAGTGGCGCATGTGGTACGCCGCCACACCCCGAGTGGCCGGAAAGAAGACGCCTCCGATCTACCAGATCCGTTACGTCGAAAGCGAGGACGGTATAACGAGCTGGAGCCAGCCCCAGGTGCTGTTCTCCACGGACGAGGGATACTTCGATGCTGTCGTGAACCCGAGTACCGATGGATACGAGATGGTGACCTGCCGCAGCGGCAACCTCTCCGGCGCATCCGCCTTCCCAGTCCAGGGCTTGTGGTGGCTCTCATCGCAGGCTCCGTCAGGCAACCGGAAAGATTGGTCTCACGACCCCCTCCCGATCCTCGAGGTCGATTCCGCTGCCGCGGACTGGTACGCCAACGGCGTTCTGGGCCCCTCGGCCCAATACGGCGACACCGACGAAGACCGCAACACGATGTACGTCTTCTTTACCGGAGTCAGCCGTGAGACCAATTGGCTGCGGGCGGCAAGGAAGGCATTCGCCAGGGGGTCCAGACCCCCATTCCCCGCACCGTTCTACCTCAGCATCGCAAGGGCGCAGTTTCGCCGGGTACGACATGATGCTGGCCATGCCACCGAGCGTGCGGGGTGATGACGATCGCTGGGCTGATGCGGGCGCGGCAGCCAGATCGCGTCCGGCACGCGAACGGCATCACCGTTCCTGGACCTGAGGGATCGGAAGCTATACGTTAAACCTGAACTCCACCGCGTGCCCACATACAGGGCAGTCTGCGCGTGCGATCACGACGAGTCGGTGAAGTACACCTAGAACCCATCAATATGGCGGGTGATGTCGCTCTAAAAAATCGATGACTGGAGGCCAAACGGCCTCTGGATCGCTTATCGGCGCAGCGTGGCCCATTGCTGCCAGTTCCAGATAGCACCCACGCGGCAGAGCTTCGGCTACTTCTCGTGCCCGCGCGGCGAAGGTGTCGGTGTCTAACTCGAACCCCATCACCAGACAAGGAACCCGAACGCCAGACAGAGCAGAAAGACGATCCTGGTACGTCTCGATGAAAGACGCTGCCTGCCGCCGCAGTTCGAAGTCGGCTCTGCCGGACCACCCGATTTGCGGGGACATCAGGCTTCGGATGAACTCGTCGTCCGACAACCGTTCGGCGGGAAACGCAGTCAGAAACCTGAGCGCCGCTCGGAGGCTGTCAGTTCCGTCTTCGGCGAGGTGGTCCCACGACTGCTGCAGCAGCTTGTCGATCTCGTTCTGTCGGCCGTACGTAGCGAGCAGGGCTGCGGCCTGTACCCGGTCACCGGTTTCGAGTGCGACTTCTTGGGCGATCGCAGCCCCCTTGCGACCACCCCACTAGCGACACCGGCTCGCTCCGCCTATCAACGAACTCCGATACGCAAGCGACTACGCTTCTCTAGTCGAAAGCGCTCGGGCGATGCTCGAACGTAGTCACCTGATGCCCCAGTGATACGAGTTCACCGCAAACCCCGGTAGCCCATTCCGCTGGGTCAGCGAGAGGGTTGCTCAGGAAGATCACCTCGGGTCCACTTCCCCAACTGTGAGCGATCCCTAACTCGTCCCTGGCGTGTTTGACCATCCGTCGCTCACGCAGTCTGCAGTGGCGCAATCGCAGAAATCTGCTCCCCAACTCGGTCCTCAGCGAGCTCCAGCTCGTAGTGAGTCTGCAGGTTCAGCCAGAACTGCGGGTCGATCCCGAAATAGCGACCCAAGCGCAGTGCGGTGTCAGCGGTGATCGCTCGCTTGCCGTGCACGATCTCGTTGATGCGCCGTGGCGGAACACCAATCGACACAGCGAGCTTGTTCTGGGTGATCCCAAATCCGTCAATGAAGTCCTCCATCAGGACTTCACCCGGGTGGATGGGATCCCACTTCTCAGTGGTAGTCGACGAGTTCGACATCTTCAGCACCTCCTTCTGTCCAGGTGAAACAAATCCGCCATTGATCGTTCACGCGGACACTGTGCTGGCCCGCGCGGTCGCCCTTCAGCCGCTCGAGTCGGTTCCCCGGTGGCACACGCAACGAGTCGAGGAACCTGGCCGCGTGAATCTGAGCCAGCTTGCGGATGGCGACCTTCTGGACACGGGGATCGATCGACGGTATCTTGTCCCGATGCCACAACCGCTCGGTCGCCTTGTCGGCGAAGGATCTGATCACAAGACCAGACTGACAGACTTAACGCGTCGCGTCAATAACGTCACACGTTAAACCGGAACTCCACCACGTCGCCGCACGGAGAACCATCTGCCGTCACTCACATACTCGACGCGAGGCGCTGCACGAAGTCGTTGACCCACACGATGGCGTCCTCAACCCCCGGCAGTACGTCGAGACCCTCAGTGGCCGCCATGTAGAGGGTGTCCCAGTGCTCACCCGTGACGATGGACGGGGGCCACACCTGCTGTCGCCGATAGCCGAAGAGTCGAACGCAGGTTGCCGCGACCGACCTGAGGTCAAGATCCTCACCACTGTCGAGAAGCTGGAGGTCGACGAGGTCGCGGGCTCGCTCACTGCCCTCGCCGGATATGGCGTGAAGCTTCTGAGCTATCTGGTGATCGACTCGCATCACCGGCACAGGCCCCGGCTTTTCGAGACCCACCTCAGTGAAGAGAGTTCCCAGAGAACCGGCGAGATGCGATTCGGGCTCATCGGCATCGCCGATCTCGTTGTGGCCGAGTTCGAACGGCACCGTGCACCACGACCGACCGCGATAGTCGAGCTTGATCTCGAAGGGCTGCATGACATATGCCGTCGGCACCGCCGGCGGACGCGGCGCTGTCTTCTCGATCAACCTGCCAGTGAATCCGGCCCAGCCTTGCGACAGCGCTTCCTCCAAGTCCCTGCGGAATCGGTCGAGCGACTGGACTCGGGCAGCATCGAGGTCCCGAGTGAATCGCGAGCCCCGGCCGTAGCGCAGCGCCATCGCACTGCCACCTTTGACCGCTCCCCCGGGAAGCATCTGGCCCACGACGACCAGTGCCATGCTGACCCTGCGACGCAGGGCGAGCCCGTCGCTGCCCTCAAGGTTGCGGATGCGCTGCTCCAAGGAGCGCACACTCGCCGGTGCACCGGAGTAGCTCACGACTGAAGCTCCTTCATCACTCGCTGCCATTCAGCTGTGGCGAGCAGCCCATCAGCTCGTGCCTGCTCGGCAGCCGCGCGGAGACGTTCGTCCTCGATTCGCCCACGACACTCGAGCAGTGCATCAGCAACCGTCTGGGACTCGAGGCCCTCGTAGAGAGTGGTCCGCACATCGTGTTTCGACTGCACCAACTCGATGAAGGCCGGCAGCTTCGGTCGCGCTCGCCTGCGGACGGCCACCTTGATCCGGCGAGGGTTTACGTCGGCGAGCCCGAACACGGCCAGCACCGACTCTCCATGGAGATACGCCCCTTCCCCGACTCTAAGTAGCGCCTCAGCGAACTGGTCATATCGGGTGGGTTGCACATCCGGAACTCGGTACAGCCCGTAGGCGACATTCTCCAGACCGCCTCGAGCCGCGAGCTTCGGGAGTTCAACTGCAGGAACCCCCGCATCGACTGCGTCCTTCGTGCTGACGTACCCGTAGTGGTCGAGCGCGATCTCTCGAACGATGTCCCGGTTCTTCATCTCGGCCCTCATGTCACAACTATACCGCAAACGGTAGTGTTGTGACATGAGGGCCGAGGTTCAAACACCGAGACAGTCCAACGAGTTGCCAGCGGGGTTCACTCGCTCAGCCCCCGGTGACGCGACGACCGAATGAGCTCTGGAACCGGACCACGACTACACGTTGAAGCGGAACTCCACCACGTTCGGTAGCCGAATAACCTTTGACGTAGATTGACTCCACGAGTGCTGCCCCCGCCCTGCTGGGCGAGGACCTGACCGTGGGGTCCTACACGACCCCGGCGGTCGCGCGCCTGCCGGCCGCGCGGTGGGCAATCGCGGCGGCGCCGGCCGGTGCCAGCGG
>NZ_JAKDJU010000236.1 GCF_030453725.1 Brevibacterium picturae | reverse complement strand
TGTCCCCGTCGTAGTCCTGGGCCAGGATCGTCGTGATCGCTTTGGCGATGTGCTCAGCCTCGTTGAGCACCGGCATGATGAAGGAGACTCCCGGCTTCTCAGCCAATGGCGGCAGGCCCTCCGGGGTCAGGATCTCAAGAGTTTTCGACACGCCTTCAATCTTGTCATACCGCCCACCACTCAGCTTCAAGGGTCCGATCAGAATGAGCCCTCACGCGTGGTCAAAGTCCGTGCGAGGTGGATATGTTTTCGGACGACTCTGGCTGCTGACCCCTCATCACTAAGCTTTGCCGATACTGTTCGGCTGGGGCCTCAAGAGTATATTCCACGACTTCTACCTTCTGATTTTGCAACGCAGACAAGACTTTCTCCGGTGTGACTGCGAAGTATTCGCGGCGAAGATTGACCCTGTTGATCCGCTCAGCAGAAAACGTTTGATGGAGCATCGTCTCAACACCAACCGCGTCAGTAGAGAAGAAGAGCGCGTGAACGTCAAACACAAAAGGCACGGAAGCATCGCCTAGCTCCTTGACCCGATCCATAGGGTCCAAGCGCCTCGTCATACCGATCTTGACAACATTTTTCCCGAACGAGCCGATGTTTGAAATGACATACACATACCCAGCTCTTGTGTTGGCAGCGCGATAGTCAACGTCAGCGATCGAATGCTCAACATCGTTGAGCTGAGCGAATGCGCGCTCCAACCCTTCAGAGTCTCCACGATTGCGCATTGCTTCCACTAGGTTCTGGTAGTGCATCTGCTCTTTCAGCAAATCAGCACGTTTGGCCTTGAACTCAGCTTCCGCTTTTTTCTCTTCCTTGAGTTGCGCGCGACGCTCTCGCTCAAGCTCCTTCTCTCGGGCTTTGACCTGCAGGTGTCGGTTGGCCAGTTCAATTTCTGACAACCTCAATCGATGGTATTCCTCCACAATATGTAGGTCGATCATCTGACCATTGCGCTCGACCTGTTCTCGAGCCTTCGACAGACGCTTCGTACACGATTCAAGATTTCCGGCCTTTGCCGACTTCACCGCATTCTCTGCTTCGGCGTTATACGCGCGAAGTAGGAGCTTCGACATGTTCTTGAGAAAGCGACTCCCCTGGCTCGCCGAATTGTTGAAGGTGAAACCGCTGGTCACCGTAGTCGCCGAATTCGACCGAATCATGTTCTTGTAGCGGGTACGAACTTGGTCCAGGTCGGCAGAAATCTGGACAGAGCTCTCAGCCGGATGCTCAAAATCAAACAATCCGAAATCTTGAACCTCTGCTTCGGCTCGGATATTGACGAGCTGTTTCTGCTCATCGGATATGAGCCCTCGAGTTGTTTCGAGCGATCTTTGCGCGACTTCTAGTTCAGATCTGATCGCTGTCAGCTCTCTCTGATGTGACTGCTCGATCTGCTCAGTTCGCTCGATGGTCTCCTTCTCGACCTGCTGAGCGCTCACGGCTCCGTCTATGTTGTTTTGCCGAATCCAATGGTTCAGCCCATCGAGCTCTTCTTGCAGTTCCCGAGCACGTCGTTTGCCGTTGAAAAGCCCGATCTTCTCGCTCGTAGCTTTCGTCGCGTTGCCGTGTCCAGGCTGGGCCCGCTCCTGCTCCTTGCGTGGCGTTTCTTCGGGCGGCAGAGGTCCGCCAGCGTTCGAAGGTGGCTGGGTGTTCGAAGGTGGCTGGGTGTTCGATGGCGGCAATGGTTGCAGTGGTGATTGCAATTTCGGGGATTGCTGAGGCTGCCTTGGCTGCGCGTTAGGTGTCCACCGCACACCATCAAACCATCTGACCAGGGTGTTATTTCCCGGATCGACATACCAACCAGGCGGGGGCGCACTACTCATGTAGCCATCTAAGCACAGAATCGGCCACGGCCTTCAACTTGGCGAAAGCCGGAGAAAGATTACACACCACTTCGGCTCAGTCACCAGGTCAAGCTCCGCCCTAGAACCTCTCTTTGTCCAGTTTGCTCGCGTATGTCTGTCGGTAGTAGTCGCCCAACTGCAGCCGCGATGCGGCTGAGTCGTCGACGAGGACCGTGGCATGCGGATGCATCTGCATCACGGTCGCCGGCCACATCGATGAGATCGGGCCTTCGACCATCTGGTGCACGGCCTCTGCCTTATGACCGCCGGTGGCGATGAGCACGAGGTGACGAGCCTCCATGATGGTGCCGAGCCCTTGGGTCAGGCAGTGCTGTGGAACTCGGTCGACCTCGCCGTCGAAGAAGCGGGCATTGTCGATCCTGGTCTGATTGGCCAGAGTCTTCACGCGGGTGCGCGAGGACAGAGACGAGCCGGGCTCGTTGAAGGCGATGTGACCATCCGTGCCGATTCCGAGGATCTGCAGGTCGACTCCTCCAGCCTCGGCGATGGCATGGTCATAGTCCGCCGAGGCGGCAACGAGGTCGTCGGCCATTCCGTCCGGGCCCTGGACTGCGCCGTCGGCGAAGTCGACCCGCGAGACGAATTCTGTGTCGATGACATTGTGATACGACTGCGGATGCGAGGCGGGAAGTCCCACGTACTCGTCGAGCATGAATCCGCGCACCGAGGAGAACGACAGTCCATCCTGTTCGTGGCGGCGGGTCAGTTCATCGTAGACGCTGAGCGGACTCGATCCGGTGGCCAGACCCAGCACAGGTGCGGATTCGCTTCGCACCAGCCTTTCGACGGCATCGGCGACCAGTGTTGCCAGCTCGAGGTCGTCGGCGATGATGACTTCCATCTGTTCTCAACTTTCTGTGTTCTTGACAATGTCTGACTGGAGGTCCCAGTCGAGGCCGTCAGGGTCGACGTCCCCGTAGATGCCGTCTCAGTCGACGTCTCGTTCGAGGGCTCGAGCGATCGGTTCGTAGTGGACGGTGATCGCAGTATGGAAGGCTTCGACGTCTCCTGCTTGGGCTGCCTGAAGCATCTGTCCATGTGCCCGGGCTGTCTGCTCAAGATCGGCCGCGACTGCCACGTTGAGTTTCGGCAGCACTGCCGTGTGCACATCCCAGAAGGCGGCCACGAGCTGACCGACGAGCGAATTGTCCAATGCCTCGAGCAGACCGGTGTGGAAGGCGCGATCCTGTTGGGGAAATGACTGGCCGTGCTGCGCCATGGCGATCATATCGTCGACCAGCGCAGATAGTTTGGGATTCGTTGTGCCCTGCAGGCTCTTCACGATCGCCTCCGACATTCCGAAATCGAGGGCCGCACGGACTTCGACGACATCTCGCAGCGCCCGCAGGTCATCGCCGGGGCTGAGCACTCCGCGGAACACCAAGGCTTCGACGAGTGCGTCCAAGGACATCTCTCCCACATACGTGCCGTGCCCATGTCGGACGACGACGATGTCGAGAGTCGAGAGCTTACGAATGGCTTCCCTGACGTTCGAACGGGAGACGCCGAGGCGCTCGCACAGTTCCCCCTCGGTGGGCAGGAGGTCGCCAGGCCGAAGCCCGTCTGAGAGGATGAGATCCTTAATCCGGTCGGAAGTCGTCGTCTTCCGATGGCCGGTGGTGATGTCGGTGGCAGGTTCGCGCTGACTCGTCGTTGATGCATCCGTCATAGTCACCCTCCACAGATCGATCCGCACGGCGGTTCCAGTATACGTCTGACATCAGATGTGTAGCCACCGAAAGAGCCGCGCTGCCCGACTGCAATTCAGTCCAGGGTGCGCGGCTCTCACTACTGGTCTCGCTCAGAGTCCGCGGGAGATGAGTTCCTTCATGATCTCGTTGGTGCCGCCGTAGATCTTCTGCA
>NZ_JAKDJU010000060.1 GCF_030453725.1 Brevibacterium picturae | reverse complement strand
GATTCCAAGTCGCCGCTGCTGGGCAAGTTCTTCGAAGTTCCCGTCTTCGACCCGAACCCGGACTTCGTGTTCCTCGCCAAGTTCACACCCTTCGAGACCGCCCAGGTACACACGATCAAGACGGCGCAGGATGACCTGAACGTCGAAACCACGGCGGTCGGAATCGTGTCTTTCACCAGCGAAGCCGGCGAGGTGAAACTCCTGGCCACCGGCAACCCCGCCAGCGGCCTGCAGCTGGACTTCCACGATTCCACGAATGAGACAACCACACCTGCGTGGAGAACCCTCGACCTGGGCATCCCGAACCAGGACGGCTCGCTGGTCGTCGATTTCAACCGCGCCGTCGACTACCCCTTCGCATTCACCGCCTTCGCCACCTGCCCTGCTCCGATCGCCGGCAACGTCGTCCCTTTCGACGTCACCGCGGGGGAGCGCACCCCACCGTTCTACTTCGCGGAAGCCGGCATCAACGTGCCATTCCTCTTCTATGTGTGGTGGGACGAGGAAAGCTCCAAGATGACCCGGCCGTGGTACGAACGCTTCGGACTCGACATCACGTTGCTCAACCCGAACCACGACGACGTCGCGCAATCCCTGGTCGGCTTCGACGGTGTTGCCATGTCCGGAGCCGACGTCACCCCGCTGTCCCGCAAGGCGCGGTCGCGCTTGATCAAGGTCGCGACCGAGGCCCTGACCTCTCGCATCCCAGTGATCGGCATCGGCGCCTATGCGGAGTTCGTCATCCGGGCGCAGCGTGAACTGCGCGAATCCGAGGGGTACGTCGACGGCATCGAGCAGGAGTACGCGGGCACTGACGGCAAGCTGCTCATCGTGATGAACAACGAGCTGGCTCCCAGGACGGCCGGATTCGACGTTGTGCACACCGATGCGAGTGGACTTCTCTACGTCGAGATGCCCTATGACATCCCCATGGAGTCGGACTTCAACGAGATCGACGAATTCGAGGCCGCGATGGAGGCCGACGCCCCGATCAACAGCTGGCAGGAGTTCGACTACCGCATGGTCAGCCTCATCCGCCAACACCGCTGAGGTGCCGACCTCTGTGGGGTGGGCGGCACCTCAGCGCCGACCGCCGTGGGGTGGGCGTACGCCAGCGTCGCACCGCCGCCGAAGCGCCGCTGAGGCACCGGAGGGCGCGCACTTTCGGCATCTGAGCATCTCAGTAACCCTAAGGGCGCTGAGCAACCCCAGGAAAGGTTGCCCAGCGCCCTTCGGGTTGCCAGGTTGCCTCGTTGGCACGAGGTTGCCCCGCTTACCAGATGGTGACGCGCTCCTCGGGTGCCAGATACATGCCGTCGGACTCTTCAACGCCGTAGGTGTTGTGGAAGGCGGTCATGTTCTTCACGACCTGGTTGCAGCGGAACTCCTCCGGTGCGTGCGGGTCGATGCTCAGCCGTCGCACACGCTCCTCGGTGCGCATCTTTGCCCGCCAGGCCTTCGCCCACGCTTCGAAGAAGGTCGCGGCTTCCTCCGCTGAGGGCTCGCGTTCGAGCTCCAGCTCGAGGGCCTTCCAGGCGATGGACAGTCCGCCCAGGTCGCCGATGTTCTCACCCACGGTCAGTGCACCGTTGACGTGCTGCGATGGGTCGAGACCCGCCGGGACCAGTGCCTCGTACTGGGCGATGAGTGCATTGGTGCGTTCCTCGAAGCGTTCACGGTCCTCGGCCGTCCACCAGTCGACGAGGTTGCCGTCGCCGTCATAGCGTGAACCCTGGTCGTCGAAGCCGTGGCCGATCTCGTGGCCGATGACAGCCCCGATCGCCCCGAAGTTCGCCGCGACATCACCGGAGGCGTCGAAGAACGGCGGCTGCAGGATCGCAGCCGGGAAGACGATCTCATTCATCACCGGATGGAAGTAGGCGTTGACGGTCTGCGGCGTCATCAGCCATTCGGTGCGGTCGATTTCCTTGCCGATGCGCTTGATCTGACGCGCATGTTCGGCACGGGCGCTGCGACGGATATTGCCGACCAGATCCGAGGAATCGATTGCGGCCGGGTATTCGCGCCACACCTCGGGGTAACCGACCTTCGGAGTGAACTTCGAGAGCTTGACCAGTGCCTTCTGCTTCGTCTCCTCGCTCATCCAGTCGAGCTCGTTGATCGACTTGTCGTAGGCCTTGATGAGCATCTGCACGAGGTGATCGATCGCGTCCTTGGCCGCCGGCGGGAACTCAGCCGCGACGTAGAGCTTGCCCACCGCCTCGCCGAGGAGGCCCTGGACCAGTCCGACACCGCGCTTCCAGCGCTCCCGCAGTTCAGGGGTGCCCGACAGAGTGCGGGAGTTGAAGTCGAAGTTCTCCTCGACGATCTCATCGCTCAGCAGTGAGGCGGTGGCGGAGAGGACCGAGAAGCGCAGCCAGACCTTGATCGTCTCGATATCAGTCTGCTCCCACACCTCGGCCATGCCGGTGACGAAGGAGGGCTGGCCGATGATCAGGTAAGACAGCTCACCGTCGACGTCGGCGGCCAGCGTCGAGAACCACGAGTCGAAGTCGAAGCCCGGCCCCAGCTCGCGCAGCTGTTCGAGGGTGACCTTGTTGTAGGTCTTCTCCGCGTCTCGGCAGGCCACCCGGTCCCAGTGGTGGCGGGCCAGGGAGGTTTCGAACGCCATCACCTTGGCGGCCACCTCGGCGTCGGAGATGCTGCTCTTGGTGCCCAGCCCGCCGAGGGCCGACATCTTCTTCACGTGGTCGACGAACTTCACGCGCACCTCGGCGTGGTCATCGTTGAAGTAGTAGTCCTCGTCGGGCAGGGAGATGCCGCCCTGGTGGAGGTAGAGGGCGTAGATGTCGGAGTCCTTCGCATCAGCGGTGACACCGCCGTCGAGGACCCCGCCGATGCCTTCGACCTCGAGCCGGCCGAGGAGGTTGGCGAGTTCGGACTTGTCCTCGGCCGCGTCGATGGCGGCGAAGGAGGGGGTGAGGGGAGCGACGCCGAGTGAGTTGATCTGGTCGAGGTCCATGAACGAGGAGTACAGGTCGGCGACCTTCTGTCCTTCGCTGCCCGGCTCCTGCGGAGAGCCGGAGACGGCGGTGATGATGTCGCGGACCTTGGTCTCCGCGGTGTCGAAGAGTTCGCGCATCGCACCGTCGCCGGCGCGGTCGTCGGGGATGGTGAACGAGTCGATCCACTCGCCGTTGGTGTGGCGGAACAGATCGTCCTGAGGGCGCGGTGAAGCGCTCGATGTAACTGATGTCATGGTGCAACAGTATCGTGATCAGTAGGCAGAATGGGTGGAGGAAATAGGCAGAACGGGCGGAAGACACCGGTGCGGATGCGCCGGTCGGTCCGCGGCAGTGGCCCGTACCGGGTCGACGAGGAGGAACGTATGAGAGTGGCATCCGTGGTGTTCGTGTGCACGGGCAACATCTGTCGTTCGGTCACCGCCGAACGCGTGCTCCAGCATCATCTGAAGATCAACGACGCCGAGGCTGTTGTCGACTCAGCCGGCATCAGCGACGAGGAAGCCGGCAACCCCATCGACCCGCACCAGGCGCGGGTGCTGGCAACAGCGGGCTACCGCACCGATGATCATGTCGCCCGGCAGATCACGTCCGCGTGGTTGGCCGACCGGGACGTGGCGATCGCGATGACCCTCAGGCACTATCGTGCCCTGCAGAACCTGATCGAAGACCTCCCCGCCGAGGTGCGCCCCCAGCTGCGTATGCTACGCGAATTCGATCCGCGGGTGGCTCAGGAGGCGGCCGTCGATGCACCCGCATCGGACGTCGACGACCCGTGGGCGGGGGAATTAAAGAATTTCGAAGAAACTCTTGAGACAATAGAAGTGTCCGTGCCGGGAATCACAGACTATCTGCGCTCTATGGCCGAGCAGACTCGGTGATACTGAAGGTAATTGTTGAAGGAGAAAACTGACATGACTCGAACACAGTGGTCCGCTCTCAAGCTCGGCTTCGCCGCCCTGCTGGTGGCTGCCTTGAGTGTCTTTGCATTTGCCCCGGCCAGTGCCCACGACCAGCTCGTCTCGTCGAACCCCGAGGACGGGTCGACGGTTGACCAGCAGCCGGAATGGATCACGATGACTTTCTCCGGAGAGATCCAGCAGGTCGGCTCCGAGGTGAAGGTCGTCATCGACGGCGAGAACGTCTCTGCAGGTGAACTCACCGCCGACGGCAAGAAGGTGACCGTTGCACTGCCCGATAACCTTAAGCCCGGCGACTACAAGGTCACCTGGCGCGTGGTGTCGTCTGACGGCCACCCGATCTCCGGCGACTTCGACTTCACCATTGCCGATGCCGAAGGTGCCGGCGGTTCGGTTGAGGAGTCCTCACAGGCAGGGCTCGGCGGCGGCGTCGTCGACGAACCGGGCAAGGACACCGAAGAACGTGGCGAGATCGGCGAATCGACCGGCAGCGACTCCGGCATGTCCACCCCGATGATCGTTCTGCTGGGTGTCGGCGGTTTGGCCATCATCGTCATCGTCGTCCTCCTCATGCGCCGCAAGGCCCAGGGCCTGCCCGGCACCACCAAGAGTGATGACTCGGGTGAGGGTCCGAAGAACGACTGAGACGAGAACCGCGACAGCGGCAACTGAACACAAGGCCGAGGCCCTGGGAGCGAAAGCGCCCGGGGCCTCGGCTCGTTCCGGCTCTGCGGCCGTTCTGATAGTTTGGTCAGCAGAGATGATGAGCGCGTGTTGCGCTGCGACCGTGGTTGGCCGGAGACAGAGTTGTCCACATGACAGGGAGTTCTCGTGCAGAAAGTATCGTTGACGGCGTTGATGCGGCACCAGCTGGAGATCGCCAAAGGAGCCTCGAGTGGGCGCAGCGCCCAAACAGTCTACGGCGGTCATGAACACATCCTGCGGCAGACGATGATCGCTCTGCGCGCCGGGACAAAGCTGCAAGAGCATGAGAACCCGGGGGAGGCGACCTTGCACGTGCTGCACGGGCGAGTGACCCTCATCGGGCCTGAAGCTCAATGGAACGGTTCACCGGGCGACCTCATGTTCATCCCCGATGCGGCCCACTCGGTGGAGGCCGTCCACGATTCCGTAGTGGTCCTGACCGTCGCAAAACTCCCCTGAGCCCGGGTGCCGCGTCATCCCGATCGCTGGGCCTGAACGCGTGTGGGAAGAGATGCTACATGGCGTGCTTGACGCCCTTTCTGACCAGGATCCAATTGGCAGGAAAGCTGGTGAGGAAGCCCAGCATCATCGCGATCTGCATCATCAGCCAGAACACCGGAGAATCGGGTTCCGGCGGTGAGGCGAAGAAGACCAGGGACACCAACGCCATCCAGCCGGCGATGACAATCCCCGTGAGGAAGACGAGGGGAGCGCCGATCATATTCCCCAGCGAGCAGCCGACGCAGGTGTTTGTGCCGTTGTGTGTGAACAGAACACCGACCCGACCCTGGGGACGTGCCCGACCTATACGGGTGAGAAGTGATCAACTCGAACACGATGCCCTGTTTCAACCCGGTTGCACGCGCCTGGCGAGCAGACCCGCTCACCAGGCACGGACCATCGATCCGATGGGACCATCGATCCGAAGTCGTCCTGATTGGACAAGCAGATTGATTCATCTGCTTGGTGGATCTGAAGTCACGGGTGGGACGGAATAGAACTGTACCGAGCCGCTGTTGTCCTGACCGACTGATCTTTTGCTTTCCCGAACGAAGGACCCCACCGCTTTGTCCACTCCTCTGAACATTCTCGACCTTGTTCCCATCCGTGACGGCTCCACGGCTCGTGAGGCCATCGACGCCTCGATGAGCGCTGCGCGTGTCGCTGATGAGCTGGGTTACCGGCGTCTCTGGTTCGCTGAACATCACAACACAATGGGCCTGGCCGCCAGTGCCACCTCGCTGCTCATCTCCCAAGCCGCGTCGGTCACCGAGAAGATTCGGGTGGGCTCAGGAGGAGTGATGCTGCCCAATCATGCTCCCCTCATGGTTGCCGAGCAGTACGGAACGTTGGCCAATATCCACGACAACCGCATCGACCTCGGATTGGGACGGGCGCCCGGCACAGACGGAATGACTGCACAGGCGCTGAGCCGCTCCTCGGCAGAACCGCAGTCCTTTGCTCAGAACATCTATGACATGCAGGGCTGGTTCGGACCCGAAGGCAAGGCCCACACCGTTCCGATCGAATCCGCTGTCTCTGCCAACACCGATGTCCCCATCTGGGTGCTGGGCTCGACGACGAACGGCGCCGCGATCGCCGGTCAGCTGGGGTTGCCGTTCTCTCTGGCCTCGCACTTCGCCCCTGATCAGATTGATGCGGCGATCCGCGTCTACCGCGAGTCGTTCACCACCGAGGCGCCCACCGCACAGATCGACAAGCCCTACGTCATGGCCGGGGTCAACGTGATGGTGGCCGAGACCGACGACGAGGCTCAGCGCGAGTTCACGTCGGTGAAGCAGATGTTCGCCGACATCGGCCGGGGGCGTCGCCGTCAGCTGCAGCCGCCGGTTGATCCCGGAGAACTCGACGGTGGCGGTGAGAACCCGATGCTGACGATCAGCGCTGTCGGCTCACCCGAGACAGCTACTCGTCAGATGTCGGAGCTCATCGAGCGTACGGGAGCGGATGAGCTCATCACCGTCACCTACGCCTACGACCCTGCTGTGGCGGAGCGCTCCCTGAAGTTGCTTGCCGACGCCTGGTTCTGAGCGCCTGGTTCTGAGCACCGGTTCGCAGCACCGTCGCGAAAGCTGAGGCACCGGAAGCGACAGGCGGGTTCGCCGCGCCGGCTTCGGGACACTGTCGCCAGTATGCCCACCGGTCGGCTCATCACATCGTGGCGGCAGTGGTGGCGGCGGTCGCGGCGGTGATCGCAACCATCGCGGCTGTCACCGCGAGCATCACACTGTTGACGGCCTCCGACACCGCGGCCGAGCTCCAGCTGCCCTTCTCGATGTCCTTGACCCGCTTCTCGACCGTCTTGTCCCAGGGCAGCGGCGGCCTGAGTTGTTTGATCAGCTGCGATGCAGACAGCAGCGCGATGATCGAACCGATCCGCTCATCGGGTTCGGCCCGACCCACGAGAACTTCGCTGACACGTTCCCGCAGCTCCGCCTCGGGCCGGGCATTCTTCTCCGGCCAATGCGTGGTGGGGAAGACCCAGAGGAACCTCGCCTCCTCACGTTCGATGATCCCACGCTCGGCCAGGCGCCCCAGCACAGTGTCCTGGATCTTCGGGACCAACCTGCCGATGAGTGAGGACACCTCGTGCTCGTCCTCGCCGAGGTGAGCCAGCGCATCCGCGAGCAGAGGATCCGAAGGGCTCGAGGCTCCCACAGCACGCACATATCTCTTGTCGGATTTGCCCTGACTCCGGATGTCGATGAGTCCGCGCATGGCGAGCTCGACGAGCACAGCGCCGGTGAGAGGATATTCGGCACTGGAGAACTCGATGCCGAGCTTGCCGTTGTCAGGGAGCACGAGGAGCATGACCTCCTCGGCGATGAGAAGCCGATCGTCCATGGACAACATTCTATGTGGCCCACGTCAAGCGGTCCACGGTCATGCGGTCCACGGTCATGCGGCCCACTGTCAGATGGTTTCAGCCAATCGCACATGCGCCACCAGCCCGGCGTCCTCCTCGGCCAGGGTTCGGGCCGTGTCGAGGATCGTCGTCTCCATCGCCGAGGCGGCCCTGGTCGGCCGTACGTCAGCGCGGGTGGCGAGGCTGATCGTCCGCGACAGGCTCGGTTCCACCAGTTGTGCCGAGGTCAGGCGGGGACGGTCGACGAGAACCATGGCCGGGACGACCGCGATGCCCAGGCCGCGTTCGACGAAGCGCAGCACCGCGTCCATCTCCGCACCTTCGACGACGATGTTCGGCGCCAGCCCCGCCGCGTCGAAGGCCGCCGAGGTGGCTTCGCGCAGATCGTATCCGTGATGGAACAGCACCTGAGGCAGTGCGGCAACTTCCGCCAGAGTGACCGTGTCACCGTGCAGGAGTGCAGCACCGTCCCGCGGCGACTCCGCAGCAGCGATCACGACCAGGTCCTCACTCAACACCCCCTGCATCCGCAGCCGGGGCATCTGCGCGCTGGGACTCAGCGTTCGAGTGATCAGCGCAAGGTCAAGTTCGCCGGCGCCCAGTGCCTCGATGAGCTCCCGCGAACCCTTCTCCACCAGCTCGAGCTCGACCCCGGGGTGCTCGTGGTGGAAGCTGCTGATCGCCTCGGCGACGAGGCTGACGCACAGCGTCGGGGTCGCACCCAGGCGGATGCGACCCTTGCGCAGGCCGGCGAGCTCGTCCATGTCACGGCGAACCGCCTCGGCGTCGGCGAGCATTCGTCGTGCACTCGGCAGGAGAGTTTCGCCTGCCGCGGTGAGGGTGATGTGTCCATGTGCACGGTGGAAAAGTTCGGAGCCGAGCTCCTTCTCCAGCGTTGAGATCTGCCGGCTCAGTGAGGGTTGTGCCAGATGAAGAGCTGCGGCAGCCTTCGTGAAATGCCCGGTGTTGGCAACCTCGACGAAACTCGCAAGCTGTTCCAGATTCATACACATAGCATATCGCTATTGAGTCAAGCGAAACAATGCATTGGACGCATGAAGGGGGCGAGCCTAGCGTAGAAGACATGAACACCACACGGGGAAGCGCCCGCACCAAAGAACACACGATCTCCACCTCGGTGCTGGTCATCGGCACCGGCGGATCCGGCCTCCGCGCTGCGATCGAGGTTGCCGAGTCCGGCGTCGACGTTCTGGCCGTGGGCAAGCGACCCAAGGACGACGCCCACACCTCGCTGGCGGCCGGCGGCATCAATGCCGCGCTGGCCACCGTGGACCCCGAGGACACCTGGGCCCAGCACGCGGCCGATACGATCAAGGAATCCTATGACCTCGCCAACCCCCGAACCGTCGAAATCGTCACCCAGGGAGCAGCCCAAGGCATCGCCGACCTGGAGCGCTATGGAATGGACTTCGCGAAGGAGGACGACGGTCGGATCTCGCAGCGCTTCTTCGGCGCCCATACCTGGCGTCGCACCGCTTTCGCCGGTGACTACACGGGACTCGAAATTCAGCGCACCCTCATTCATCGTGCCGAGGCCCTGAACGTCCCGATCCTCGACCGCGTCTACATCACGAAGCTGCTCGTCGCCGACGGCCGCATCTTCGGCGCTTTCGGCTTCGACGTCATCGACGGCTCCCGATACCGGATCCATGCCGACGCGGTCATCCTCGCCGCCGGTGGCCACAATCGGATCTGGCGCCGCACCTCATCCCGACGCGATGAGAACACCGGTGACTCCTTCCGCCTGGCAGTCGAAGCCGGAGCCCGACTGCGCGACGCCGAACTCGTCCAGTTCCACCCCTCGGGCATCATCGAACCCGAGAACGCCGCGGGCACCCTGGTCTCCGAAGCCGCCCGCGGTGAGGGAGGCATCCTGCGCAACGGCCTGGGGGAGCGGTTCATGGAACGCTACGATCCCGAGCGCATGGAGCTGTCCACCCGCGACCGCGTCGCCCTGGCCGCCTACACAGAAATCGCCGAGGGCCGCGGCACCGAGAACGGCGGAATCTGGCTCGACGTCTCCCATCTCCCCCGGGAGACGATCATGAACCGACTGCCGCGCGTGTTCCAGACGATGATGGAAACACAGATGCTCGACATCACCGTCAGCCCCATCGAGATCGCGCCGACCGCGCACTATTCGATGGGCGGAGTGTGGGTCGACCCGGTCGAACACAGCACCGACGTCGAAGGACTGTGGGCCATCGGTGAGGCATCGTCCGGCCTCCATGGGGCCAACCGCCTCGGCGGCAATTCGCTCATCGAACTCCTCGTCTTCGGTCGCATCGTCGGCCGGTCCGCGATCGCGTACTCGGATGGCCTCGAGACGCAGGTGCGCTCCCACGATGCCATCGCCGAGGCGCGGGCTGAGATCGGTGATCTGCTCGCATCCGATGGCACGGAGAATGTCCGCGCCCTGCAGCGCGAGATCCGCAACCTCATGACAGAACATGCCGGAGTCGTCCGCGACGAGGCCGGGCTGCTCGCCGGCCTCGAGAAGCTCGCGGCCATCGAAGCGCGGATGAGTCAGGTGGGCATCCACCCCGACATCGCCGGATATGCCGATCTCTCGCACGCTTTCGACCTCAAATCCTCGGCGCTCGCGGCCAGGGCGACGTTGGAATGCGCACTCGAACGCAGGGAGACCCGCGGCTGCCACAACCGCAGCGACTACCCAGAGCAGAACCCCGAATTGCAGGTCAACCTCGTCTGGTCACCATCAACCGGAGTCGTGCGCGAAGACATCCCCGCCGTCGACCCCGAGGTCGCCGAACTCATGCGCGGCGAGGAGATCAGCCAGGTCGGCAAACTCGTCGAGTAACGTCCCCCGAAACGCCCCCTCCAGAGACACCTGACGGCGGCCCTGCTACGTCGCGCGCCGTAGCAGGGCCGCCCTCAGGTATCTGTAGAGCGGCCCTGCGTCAGAGCACGAGTTCGAGGCCGGCCAGGATCTCCTCGGCGGCGAGCACTTCGACGGAGGAGATCATGTCATGTGAGAAGCGGAACAGGTAGATCGCGTGGGGGACGCCGTCGGTGACATAGGCGGCAGCGGGAGCACCATCGATGTGAACGAGTTGAGTGGCCAGGGCGCGGCCGTTGAAGACTCGGGCCACGGCGTCAGCCCCAGCGACTTCGCGATCGAGGAGCGGGGCACCGAATTCTTCGCCCGCCCCGGCGAGCCCGACGGCGACAGAATCGCTGCGCAGTTCGATCTCCGGGTCGAGGAGCTGCAGAAGGCCACCGAAATCCCCTCCCCGTGCCGCTTCGAGGAAGGATATGATCGCGGATTCCTGTCGCAGCTGGATGCTCGCAGCGTCGACCGTGCGCAGTCTGGCACGTGCACGAGAGGCAAGCTGACGCGTAGCGACAGGCGTGCGATCGACAATGGGAGCGATATCGTCATAGCTCAGAACGAAGATGTCGTGCAGGACCAGGGCCAGCCGCTCCAAAGGTCCGAGCGTGTCGAGAATGATGTGTAGGGCCGCCGCGAGATCATCTCGCAGCAGGGCACTGTCCTCCGGGCGATCGAGGTGTGCGCGGGCGCCGGCGCCGCCCGGTTCGACGCTGTCCACGTCATGCCCACTATGACCTCCAATGAGAGCGGAGTCATCGGACACTGCGTCTTCCGACGAGCCTCCCCACCGCAGGTCTTCGCGTCTCGCGGCGTCGCGGCGGATGAGGTCGATGCACACTCGAGAGATCACCGTCGTCAACCACGCTTCGACATTGTTGATGGCGCGGACGTCGGCGCGCTGCAGGCGAATCCACGTTTCCTGCACAGCGTCATCGGCGGCCCATGGGGATCCCAATGTTCGGTGTGCGATGGCGAACAATTTGGGGCGGTGGCCAGAGAACTGAGCGGCCACCTCGGCGAGGGAATATGGTGTCGGTTCCGTTGTCATGGTTGTCCTGGTGGTGGCTCGTCACATTTCTGTGGTGGGGAACGACTTATGGGTAGGTCCGGCATGAGTCGGTCTGATTGTCATTCGCACCAACACCAGCCAAGGAGTCATTGTGACTGTTCTGCCGACAACCATTCTTGACGAGCTTCGAGCCGCTGTCCAGGGCGGCGTCTGGGTTCCCGACAGCCCCGAATTCGACGAGATCCACAGGCCGTGGAATCGCGCCATCGACCAAGGTGTCCTCGCCGTGGTCGAGCCTGCTGACCCTGACGACATCAGCAGCCTCGTGCGCTGTGCCCGGGCTAAGGGCCTGTCGATCGCCACCCAGCCGTCTGGTCACGGCGCGACCGGACGGGCCAGCGGAGCGATTCTGCTGCGGACCACCCGACTCAACCAGATCGCCATCGACCCCATCCAGCGAACGGCAACGATTGGATCCGGGACGAAGGCCGGGGACCTGCAGGCCGCAGCGGCCGAGCACGGACTGACCGGGTTGCCGGGCAGCTCCCCGGTAGTGACGGTGGCAGGAGTCGCCCTTGGAGGTGGCCTGAGCTGGTTCGGGCGATCCTTCGGGTGGGTGGGTGAGGGCATCCGCGCCTTCGACATCGTCGATGCCGAGGGGCAGGCCCGCCGCATCACAGGGGATACGGACCCCAACCTGTTCTGGGCACTGCGAGGCGCGGGAAGCGAACTCGTCATCGTCACCGGACTCGAAGTCCAACTGCACGAGGCCCCGGAGGTGTTCGGCGGGCGCCAACTCTGGCCGGTCGCCCATGCCAGGGAGGTCGCCGAGGTGTTCCGGTCGTTGACGGCAACCGCCCCGGAGACTCTGAACCTGTGGTTGGAGCTCCTCAGCTTCCCGGGAACCGAACCGATGGTCGCCATCGACTCGACCTACCTCGGCTCGGAGGCGGAGGCCCGCAGTCTGATGCGCGCGACCGAAGCATTGCCGGCACCGCTTTCGGACACCCGCGCACCGATGAGCGTGGCAGATCTGGGGGCAATCACCGCCGAACCGACCGATCCTACTCCCGGCAGCGCCCGCGCGAAATTGCGCACCTCACTCGATGACGCAGCCCTTGACGCACTGCTCGAAACGCCCATTGTTCCTCTGCTGTCGGTGCAGGTCAGACACCTGGGCGGGGCCCTGGCCCGGCCGAGCGACAATCCGCACGGCGCCCTGAGAGAACAGTTCAGCGTCTACATGTTCGGACTGCCCACCACCGAGGAGGTTGCCGAGTCGATCACGGCGAAGCAGGCAGAGCTGGCCCAGGCTCTGCCGACGACCGGTCGCAAACCCGTGACGTTTCTCAACCCGAGCGAGAGCCTCGCCGACGCTCTGCCCGAAGAGTCCCTTGTGCGGTTGCGTCGACTCAAGGAGGAACGAGACTCGACCGGAGTTTTCCGCGGGAACTTCAGCAACCTGAAATGAGCTCGCCGCGTGTGGCGTTTTCTGGCCGGAACGGGAGCCGCCGAGGTGGCCGTGCACCTTGGCAGCTCCGCTCGGTTGTCGCTGCGCCGCGCATCGCATGCAGGTAGTGCCACTTCACCCCGATGCAGCGGGTCGTTTTGTCGCGGGTGATGCGGGGTCCAGTCCTCGTCCTCGACCTCGGTCGCCCGCGCAGCCTCGAGGCGGGCCCGCTTGAGCTTGTGTTGGCGGGTGTTCGCCATGATTCCTTCTTGAGCGAGATGATCCTCTGGCGCGCTACGCCTGTGAGGTGGGCGAGCTGAGCCTGCGTGCAGCCGGCCGCCTTGCGAACCTGTTTGAGGCTCGACGTCTGAACTTCCATCCTGCCTCCCGTGGTCCGATTGCGATGTCAATGATTCTTCACACTGAAGGGAAGCCATCCTTGACGTCCGAGCGCCAAGGATCATTGATATTCACGCCTGGTAGCGATTTCATGCATCTATCAATGCATGCATCTGATAGCGTGGAGGCATGAACCATCTGCTGACGCTCCCGTGGGAAAGCACCGACGATTCTTCTCCGATCGCTGCGCGGATAGCTGCGTGGGCCGCCCGCGAGATCATCGAGCAGCGCTACGAGCCGGGCCAGTTCCTCACCGAGGCCGAACTCGCTGAGGCGCAGAAGGCCAGCCGAACCCCGGCGCGTGAAGCGATGCTTCAACTCGAACGCTGGCGACTCGTTCGCCTCGTGCCGAAGAAGGGGGCCATCGTCACGACCGTCACGCGCCAGGAACGCCGAGATCTGCTTGCCGTGCGTGCGATGTTCGAGATCGATGCCGTCCAAATGTTCACTGTCGACAGCGACTTCGCGCCCTTGGCGAGAGACCTGCGCACCCTTCTCGACCGGCAGCAGAAGGCGCTGGAAGCCGAGCATTCGCTCGACTTCGCCAGTTTCGACTATGCCTTTCATGCCCGCATCATCCGCAGCGGCGGCAACGGGGTCGTCGACGAAATGCTGTCCACCATGGGACCACGCCTGGCCCGGCTGACCTATCAGGTCGTCATCGACAACCCGAACCCACTCGACCCACTCTTCGACGAGCACGCCGAACTCACCGACCTCGCCGAGCGTGGTGACGCCACGGAGTTCGGCAAGCTCGTCCGCCTGCACATCAAGGCCTCCCATTTTCCCCAGAACAGCAAGTGATGAAATCCAATCCCGCACTGACCGCACAGGCACCGACAGTCGCTGACCACGAACCTCACCCTCGCCGAGGTGGTGCTTGGCTTCGCGTCGCACCCGCCATCTTCCTGCTCGCGTGGGGTGGCAACCACTTCACCCCACTCGTGCACATGTACGAAGCCGACGGCGGCTACGCCATCTGGCAGGCCAACCTCCTGCTGGGCATGTACGTCGGAGGACTGGTACCAGGACTTCTGATCGCCTCGGCGCTGTCGGATCGACGCGGACGCAAACCGATCCTCATCGCCGGAGCGATCGCGGCGATCCTCGGCAGCGTCCTCCTCGGCCTCGGTGCCGACCTCTTCTGGCTGCTGTGCGCGGGGCGCGTGCTCGCCGGCGTCGGCGTCGGGGTCGCGATGTCGGTGGGCACGAGCTGGATCAAGGAGCTCTCAGCCCCGCCGTTCGATCTCAAGGCCAACATCACCGCCGGCGCTCGCCGCCCGGCACTGACTCTGACCATGGGGTTCGCCGTCGGTGCTGCGGTCACCGGCTGCCTGGCCCAATGGGGACCCCTGCCTGAGATGATCCCCTACGCGGTGCACGGACTGCTCAACGTCGTGGCCCTGCTCATTCTGCTCAGCGCGCCCGAATCCCTGGCGAAGGGCCAGCGCTCGAGTCAGCACTGGTGGAGGGGTCTGCGGATCCCCTTGGTCGGCCACCGCACCTTCGTCCAACTCATCATTCCGGCGGCCCCATGGGTCTTCGGGGCCGCCGGAATCGCCTACGCGGTCATGCCGGCACTGGTCCAGGACGAGCTGGGGGAGTGGACGACGCTGTACGCGACCGTGCTCACCGTCGCCACCCTGGGAGCAGGGGCGCTCGTGCAGAACAGCGTTCCGCGAATCAACCGGTGGACCGGCGGGCGCGCACTCGTCGTCGGTCTCGTGCTGATGACCGTCGGCATGGCGCTCGCCGTGGTGGCTGCGCTGGTCGCCGATCCGATCCTCGCCTTCGTCGTGGCCATCGTCCTGGGCATCGCGTATGGCATCTGCGTCGTCGCCGGGCTCATTCTCGTCCAGGCGATCGCCGAACCGGACGACCTCGCCGGGATCACCGGAGTGTACTACTCGCTGGCCTACTCAGGGTTCCTGCTGCCCACCGTGCTCGCAGCCCTCCTGCCGGTCGTGCCCTATGCCGTCTCCTTGGCGGTGCTCGCAGCGATCTGTCTGCTCTGCCTCGGCCTGGTGGCACGCTCGTCGACCCGGCCGTGGTGAGGGCCGCGAATCGAACGGCTGGCCCTTGCCCCACGGAACTAGGATGAAAACTGAGCCGTACCAGCGTGAACGGCAGCCCGCAACAGCGCAACCATCGATGCACCGAGGCTATGAACATGGAGGTGACACCGTGAGCCAGGAACCGCCGTCATTGTTTGAACCCGACGACGTCGGGCGGCCCCTCGCTGACCGTCTGCGCCCGGAGACCCTCGGGGATGTGCTGGGGCAAGAGCACCTCCTCGGGCACGACGCACCGATTGGCCGGATGGTCGCCGAGCGTCGACTGGTCTCGATGGTGCTGTGGGGGCCGCCCGGCTGTGGCAAGACCACCATCGCACGCCTGCTCGCCGATCACACCGGCCTCGCCTTCGAACCAGTCTCGGCGACCTTCTCGGGTGTCTCCGAACTCCGCAAGATCTTCCAGGCTGCCGCCAAACGGCGAGAGATCGGTCAGGGCACACTGCTGTTCGTCGACGAGATCCACCGCTTCAACCGCGCCCAGCAGGACTCCTTCCTCCCCTATGTCGAGGACGGAACCGTCGTTCTCGTCGGTGCCACCACGGAGAACCCCAGCTTCGAACTCAACTCAGCTCTGCTCTCTCGCTGTCAGGTCTTCGTCCTCAGGCGCCTCGACGAGCCGACGCTGACCACCCTCATCGAACGCGCTGAGGAGGCCGCCGGCAAACAGCTTCCGCTCGAGGGGCAGGCGCGGCAGGCATTGGTGTCCATGTCCGACGGGGACGACCGTTATCTGCTCAACCTCATCGAGCAGCTCCAGACTGTCAGCGAGACGCTCGATACCTCTGGCTTAGCTGACCTGGTTCAGCAGCGCGCGCCGATCTACGACAAGGGCCAGGAAGGCCACTACAACCTCATCTCTGCCCTGCATAAGTCCATGCGCGGCTCCGACCCCGACGCGTCCCTGTACTGGCTGGCGCGGATGCTCGACGGCGGGGAAGATCCCCTGTACATCGCTCGGCGACTGGTCAGATTCGCCAACGAGGACATTGCGATCGCTGACCCGCAGGCCGTCCACCAGGCGCTGGCGGCGTGGGACGTGTACGAAAGGCTCGGGTCTCCCGAAGGCGAACTCGCCATCGCCCAAGCCGTCGTGTACCTGTCGACCGCACCGAAGTCCGTCGCGGTCTACTCGGCGTTCAACGCCGCAACGAGGCTGGCGAAGAAGACCGGCTCACTCATGCCGCCGGCGAATATCCTCAACGCCCCGACGAAGCTGATGAAGAACCTCGGCTATGGGGAAGGCTACGAGTATGATCCGCACACGCAGGGAGGTTTCTCCGGGGCCAACTACTTCCCCGAGGAGATGGAGCCGGAGCGACTGTACAAGCCCACCGGCAACGGCTACGAACGCGTCATCGGCGACAAGCTGTCCGAATGGCATCGGATGCGCGCTCAGAAACGGGCGAAGGACGAAGCCGACGACGGATCCAAAACGTAGGGGCCACCTCGGCGGCATCCGCAACCACCGCAACCACCGCAACCACAGCCACCACCGCAGCCACAGCCACCGCACTCGCAGACCACAGCAACTCGCAACGACCGGATAGGGAACGACACCATGCTCGGACAATCACGCCAGCCCTCATCACCTGCCATCAGCGCCTTCGTCGGCATCATGGGCAAGAGGCACGTGCTCACCTCGGCGCGCGCCACCGCACCGTACGCCAAAGGCAACCGTTTCGGCGGCGGCAACGTGCTCGCCGTCCTCAGGCCCGGCAGCCTCGTCGACATGTGGCGGGCGCTGCAGGTCTGCGTCGATCACGACCTCATCGTCATCCCGCAGTCGGCGAACACCGGGCTGACCGGCGGCTCGGGCCCAGGCGATCAGGACTATGATCGTGAGATCGTCATCATCTCGACGCTGCGGATCAATCAGATCCACCTCATCAACGACGCACGTGAAGCCGTCTGCCTGGCCGGTTCGACCCTCCACGAGCTCGATGACAAACTGGCCCCGCACGACCGGGAACCGCACTCGGTGATCGGCTCGTCCTCGATCGGCGCCTCGGTCATCGGCGGCCTCGCGAACAACTCCGGCGGCAGCCAGATCCGCAAGGGCCCGGCGTTCACGAAGCATGCGATCTTCGCCCGAGTCAACGAGGCGGGCAAGGTCGAACTCGTCAACCATCTGGGCATCAGCCTCGGTGAGGATCCGGCCCACATCCTCGATCGACTGCAGCGCGGCGACTGGGACCCCGCCGATGTCACGCCTGCGCCGGAGGACACCACGGAGACCGAATACGGCGAGCACGTCCGCGAGATCACCGACTCACCCGCCCGGTACAACGCCAATCCGAAGTTCCTCCACGAGGTGTCCGGGTCGGCGGGCAAGCTCATGGTCTTCGCTGCGCGCACTCGCACCTTCCCCAAGCAGAAGAACTCGACGACCTTCTACGTCGGAACCGACAGCCCCGCCGAACTCGAGGCCCTGCGCCGGGCGATCCTGACCTCGGACATGC
Source organism: Brevibacterium picturae (assembly GCF_030453725.1). Lineage (GTDB taxonomy): Bacteria > Actinomycetota > Actinomycetes > Actinomycetales > Brevibacteriaceae > Brevibacterium > Brevibacterium sandarakinum_A. Next base: position 193 of record NZ_JAKDJU010000060.1, on the reverse strand, counting down.
CGCTGCCGATCTCCGGCGAGTACATGGGGCGGCCGTCGTTCGATCTGGCCGAGAAGTACGGCAAGGACACGTTCGTGTCCGTCAAGCATGCCGGAAGTCGCGAGCAGATCAAGCTCTTCGCCCTGAAGAACTGGGCCAACGGAGTGTTCGCGAAGCTGCCGTTCTTCGGCCAGACCGTCGCCGATTCCATCGC
>NZ_JAKDJU010000059.1 GCF_030453725.1 Brevibacterium picturae | reverse complement strand
GTCGTCTCACATGGCCATGGCCATTCGAACGAACAGATCCGCATGAAGCAGTTGAGTCGGGCCCGCCGATCCATACGCGCCCTCGTACGCTCGGCAGCACGTCCTCGTCCAACTGCAGAGCGGGTGTCGGGGCCAGCGGTGGCTGTTGAAGTCTCTGCTGTGAATCGGCAACGTGACAATCCCGCTGGGGGATAGGCCGAGCGCGACCGATTGCCTCTCCGCCCGGAGTGTTCAGTGTCCTGGAACTGCAAGGGAGATCCCACTGCGCATGTGTGTGGGATGAGCGGCCGTCCACTTGTGGGCAGCACTGCTGACCAACACGGGCGCGAAGCCTGTCCGCAGGAGGGCAGCTGCCGATTGGGAAAACGAGGATCAATAGTGCTGGCGACACGATTGAGGGGCCCAGCAAACATGCTGGACCCCTCAATCAGTCGTCCGATCCGTCAGGACGAGCCGATATGAAACCTGTCTCGATCAGTGACCGAGCTGCTTATGATCGCCTGACTCGACCGAATCATGGTCGTGATGCGATGCTTCGAGCTCCTGCTTCGTCACCGGTGTGACACGGTCTTCGAAGAAGAACTTCGAAAGCCTGGCACGGAACTTCTCGAGTCCGGTGATCTTACCATCGGCATTCGGCTCCGCCGGTGTGTACGACGGCGATTCGAATGCGGTCAGCTTCCACAGCTTGTGCGGTGGCAGTGCCTCGTGACGTTCGAGGAACTCTCCGTGGGGGAGTCGGATGATATTCGCCGTCTCCCGACCATGCAACGCGATCTCACGATCCTTGCGCTGCAGAGCGATGCACATGCGCTTCGTGATCATGTAGCCGAGGATCGGTCCGACGAAGAACAGAATGCGATAGATGTAGATCATATCGTTGAGGGACATCTGGAAGAACACGGCGATGATGTCGCCCGAGGCAGCGGCCCACATGTTGCAGTAGAAGACGACACCTGCAACACCGATGGCGGTACGCGTGGGATTGTTGCGTGGACGATCGAGGATGTGGTGTTCACGTTTGTCCTTGAGCAGCCAGGACTCGAAGAACGGATAGATGAACATCGCACCGAAGACGCCGCCCATGACAATGACCGCGCTGTTGATATTCAGCGAGATCGGCCAACCTGCGATGTAGAACTCGAGCCAACCTGGAACGATGCGCAGGAATCCGTCTGCCCAACCGATATACCAGTCCGGCTGTGTGCCCGCCGAGACCGGCGATGGGTCGTACGGTCCGTAGTTCCAGATCGGGTTGATCGTGAACAGTGCCGAGATCAGGGAGAGGAGACCGAAGATGAGGAAGAAGAATCCTCCGCCCTTGGCCGCGAACGTCGGCAGGACAGGCTCACCGACGACGTTCTTCTCAGTGTTGCCGGAACCTGGGTACTGCGTGTGCTTGTGCACGACGACGAACACCAGGTGGATGCCGATCAGAGCGATCAGGAGCGCCGGAACGATCATGATGTGCAGCGAGTAGAGCCTGGCGACGATGTCGGTGCCGGGGAACTCGCCGCCGAAGATGAAGAATGAGAGATACGTTCCGACCAGGGGCAGTGACTTGACGATACCGTCAATGATCCGCAGACCGTTGCCCGAGAGCAGATCATCGGGCAGCGAGTAGCCGGTGAATCCAGCGGCCATACCCATGATGACGAGGAGCACACCGACGATCCAGTTGAGCTCGCGGGGGCGACGGAACGCGCCGGTGAAGAACACACGCAGCATGTGGATGCTCAGCGCAGCGACGAAGAGCAATGCACCCCAGTGGTGCATCTGACGGATGAACAGACCGCCGCGAATTTCGAACGATATCGCCAGAGTCGAGTTGTACGCCTCCGAGATCTCGACACCGCGCAATGGCGCCCAGGGACCTTCATAATGCATCTCGCCCATTGCGGGCGTGAAGAAGAAGGTGAGGAACGTTCCGGAGATGATGACGATGATGAAGCTGTAGAGAGCGACCTCGCCGAGCATGAACGACCAGTGGGAAGGAAAGATCTTGCGTCCGAATTCGCGCACCAGGACCGAAGCCCCGGCTCGTGTTTCGGCGAAGTTCGCAGCCTTCCCGACGGTGGTTGTGGGTTGTGTAGTACTCATGGGTGATTGATCTCCCAGAACGTAGGTCCGACGGGCTCAGGGAAGTCCGACTGTGCGACCAGGAAGCCGTCGCTGTCGACCGAGATGGGCAGCTGCGGGAGTGGACGCTTGGCCGGGCCGAAGATGACCTTGCAGTGTTCGGTCACATCGAACGTCGACTGGTGGCACGGGCAGAGCAGGTGGTGCGTCTGGTGCTCGTACAGAGCAACGGGGCAACCGACGTGGGTGCAGATCTTCGAGTACGCGACGATGCCGTCGTGCGACCAGTCTTTGCGATCCGGTTCCTCTTTGAGTTCCTTGGGATCGATGCGCATGAGGAGAACGGCAGCCTTGGCCTTCTCATTCAGTGGGTGTTCAGCATTCTCTTCATCGCCGATGCCGGACGGCAACACGTGATAGGCCGAACCGATGGTGACATCTTCTGCCTTGATGGGACGTTCGGATTCCATGGATGGAATACCGCCCGGATCCTGAATCAGGCGCACGCCTTCGCCCCAGAGGGTATTGAACATCTTGTCCCCGGGCAGCGGGCCCAGATCACGGAAGACGAGGACGGCAGGCAGGGGAGCGATGGCAAGAGCCGCGATCAGTGTGTTGCGCAGGAGCGGACGGCGGGCGATTCCCGACTCCTCCTTCGCCTGATGCAGGATCTCGAGCGCAACAGCCTGATCCTCTTCGCTGCCACCGATGTCGTGACGTTCGTCGATACCCTCGTGATCGCTCATGAGGTTCTTCGCCCACAGCACGGCACCGGCGCCGATGGAGAACATCGCCACAGCGGCACCGAGGCCAACGGAGGTGTTGTGGATACGGATGCTCTGCATCGTCTCACCTGGGGTGAACAGGAAGTAGGAGACGATGAACCAGATGGTTCCGACCATCGACAGGATGAACCACGCCGCTATCTGTCGTTCGGCTACCTTCGCGGCTTTCGGATCACGGTCAGCGATCCGCGGCTTGTGTTCCGGCAGCCCCGGGTTCGTGAACCCATTCAACTCCTCGAGCTGGCTGCCGCCGCCGAAGTGGTCTTTCGAGGTCATTGAATTCCCCGTCTTTTCTCGTGGTGGTTACTGAACGACATTGGCTGACTCACTTCGACCTGGATGACAGCCACACTGTCAGTCCGATGACTGCACTGAGTCCGAAGAACCAGATGAAGAGTCCCTCGGCCACAGGTCCCAGCGATCCGAGTTTGAATCCACCGGGTGAGGGCGTCTCCGACACCTCGTTGACATAGGCGATCACGTCGCGCTTGTCATCGGGAGTCAGGTTCGCGTCGTTGAAGATCGGCATGTTCTGTGGGCCGGTCTGCATTGCTTCGTAGATGTGCTTGTCGGAGACCTCTGACAGGTTCGGAGCGTATTTGCCCCGTGTCAGAGCGCCGCCGGCGCCGACCACGTTGTGGCACATCGCGCAGTTGGTGCGAAAGAGACTGCCGCCTGCAGCAGGATCGCCCTTGGATCCGTCGAGGTTCTCTTCCTCCGGAATCGCAGGGCCAGGGCCTAGCGATGCGACGTAGGCGGCGAGCTGTGCCGTCTGCTCGTCATTGAACTGCGATTCCTTGGCCCGCGCCTGCGGTCCGTTGGCCTGCAGGGGCATGCGTCCGGTTCCGACCTGGAAGTCGACTGCTGCTGCACCGACGCCGATGAGCCCTGGTCCGGATTTCGAACCCTCGCCACTGAGGCCGTGGCATGTTGCGCAGTTCGCGGCGAAGAGTTTTTGGCCTTCTTCGATATCCGAGGAGCTGGCAGTCTCTGCCTTTGCGCTCGATGTCTGGGTGAAGAGTGCATAGGCTCCGCCAGTCAGCAGCAAGCCCACCAAGAGCAGCACAACCAGTGCCATTGGATGCCTGCGGCGATCTGCTAAAAGCTTCACGTGATCGTCCTTTGCTTTAAATGTTGTGAGTCCGAATGGCCGTGCATCTCGAGCCGTCTACTGGAGGAGGTAGATGACTCCGAAGAGACCGACCCAGACGACGTCGACGAAGTGCCAATAGTAGGACACGCAAATCGCGAATGTGGCTTCGTGGTGACCGAACTTCTTGGCTCCGTATGCTCGTCCGATCACGAGCAGGAAGCAGATGAGCCCGATAGTCACGTGAATGCCGTGGAACCCGGTGGTCAGATAGAAGACCGAACCATAGCCATCTGTGTCGATGGCAAGGCCCTCGCTGACCAGGGTGGCGTACTCCATCACCTGACCGGCGACGAAGACCGCACCCAGCAGGAAGGTGAGGTAGAACCACTCGACCATTCCCCATTTGGCGATGTTGAACAGAGAGCCCGTCCTGCGCGGCCGGAACCTCTCTGCCGCGAAGACGCCCAGCTGGCAGGTGAATGAAGACGACACCAGAATGAGCGTATTGCCGAGCGCATAGGGAATGTCCAGAAGCTCGGTCTGGGTCTCCCATAGTCCGGGCACGACGGATCGAATGGTGAAGTACATGGCGAAGAGCGCGGCAAAGAACATCAGGTCGCTCGCGAGGAACACGATGAAGCCCACCGTGGTCACATTCGGACGATTGACAACCGGATGTGCTGGCGCTGTTTGAGATGCAGTGGCAGTTGACACAACCCCATTATTACTCGTCTCGGGGTGAGTTTTCATCTTTTACCCAGGTTTCGACGAATATTTTTCTACACGGTGTAGCGAAAACCTTGATTTGGTGCCGGAATCTCGTCTTCGGAGCACCCGGCCCCCGCGTGTCGAAGACAGGATAGGATGCCGCAGGTAAGTTCCATCTCGTGCTCAGAGGTGGTGGAAGTCCTTTAAGGAGAGTTCATTCGGATGACGGAGACACCGCGTACGACAAGCCCGGAAACACAGGATTCCGGGTTCCGAACCACACCTCAGGGCGCCACCTACAGTTGGCCGGATCTGCTGATGTCGCTCATGCATCAACAGGATCTCGACGAGTCTGCCGCCGCCTGGGCAATGGACCAGATCATGTCTGGTCAGACGCCCGATGTGACAATGGCCGCATTTCTCGTGGCACACCACACGAAGGGCGAAACTGTCGCTGAGATCGCCGGCTTGGTCTCCGCTATGATGGACCACGCCGTGCAGTTGCCGGGTCTCGAGGATTCCGTCGACATCGTCGGCACCGGCGGTGATCGGGCGAAGACGGCCAACATCTCCTCAACCGCAGCGATGATCATCTCCGCAAGCGGCCAGCGCGTCGTCAAGCATGGCAACCGCGCGACATCCTCGGCCTCCGGCTCCGCCGATGTGCTCGAAGCTCTCGGCGTTCGCTTCGACATCACGCCGGAGCAGACCGGGCTCATCGCGAAGGAAGTCGGCCTGGCATTCTGCTTCGCCAATGTCTTCCACCCGTCGATGCAGTTCGTGGCGGCGGTGCGTCGGCAGATCAGCGTTCCGACCGCGTTCAATATCCTCGGCCCGCTGACGAACCCGGCTCGTGCCCGTCATACTGCGATCGGAGTCGCCGACGCCCAGATGGCTCCCTTGGTTGTCGGCACATTGGCCAAAAGGGGCCACCAGGCGCTCGTGTTCCGGTCGCGCGACGGTCTGGACGAACTGAGCAACACCGACGTCAACGATGTGTGGGAGATTCGCCACGGCGAAGTCGAACATATGACCTTCGATGCCCTTGACCTGGGCTTCGAGCGTGTCACGAAGAACGAGCTGCGCGGCGGCGGGCCCGAACAGAACGCTGAGATCACCCGGTCGGTGCTCAACGGAGAGAAGTCCGCGGTGCGCGACATCGTGCTCATCAATACAGCAGCGGCACTCGTCGCGGCCGATGAGTCTGCGGTGGGGAGCCTGACCGAGCGAATGGCGGCGAAGCTGACCATTGCGGAAGAGACGGTCGATGCCGGTCTCGGCGCGCAGAAGCTCGATCAGCTGATTGCGGTCTCACACAGGGTCGCCGAGACGAACCGTCCCTGACTCCTGCGCGTGGTAGTTGGCCCCGGTGCAGGGAAGCGCCCAAGCTCCCTGCATCGAGGCCAGTGTTGCCGACTGCAGCCATTGGGACAGGAGCCTGGTCTCTTCCGCCAAAGAGTCGGATGCTGCCGGAAGCTTCCCTGGTGCAGGAACCCATTCCGCGGTCGCGCGAATGGCAACGAAGGCCTCGTCGATTCCCCACGAGCCACGGGAGTGTGCAGCGGCGGCCAGCTTCCCATATCGGATGACGGCGAGATCGAACCCTCCTTCGGGTCCCGGAGCGTGCGCAAGGATCTCAGGAATATCTCGCAGAGCACGAACGGACTCGGCCCGTGCGGCGTTTGCCAGTCCCGAACGCATGGCATCGCGCACCTCGGCGGCTGTCTCATACCTGGCTTCGGTGGCCAACCTCGACATTCTCTGCGTGCACAGATTACGCAGCGTTGAGAAGTCACCGTCCATGACCGCGAACAGATCGCTGATGTCGGCCAGGTACGCCTGCCTGTCGGTCACGCCGGCGCAGGGACCTCCGCACTGCCCGACCTGGGAACTCACGCACGGGCGGTGCGATCCGAGAGTGGCGGAGGTGATCTTCGCCGTGCATCGTTTGACGGGATAGAGGGTGTCGAGAAGCTCCTTCACCGCTTGGGCCGTCTTGCGTGACCGGAACGGGCCCAGGGGAGTGGCGGGCGACTTCTCCAATGCGGTGTTCGAACGGACGACCGACAGGCGGGGATATGCCTCATCGCTGAGAACGATCCAGGAATTGCGTTCGGGGTTCTTCGAACGACGGTTATAGGGCGGGGCGAGTTCTCCGATCAGGCGAATCTCCCTGACCTCGGCCTCGAGCGCGTGCGCGCATGGCAGGCAGCTGACCTCCTGAGCTGCTGTGATCATCTCAGCCATCCGGCCGCGGTTCTCCGAAGCGTTGAAGTAGCCCCGGACTCGGCGCGCCATATTGCCGGATTTGCCGATGTAGAGGACTCGTCGAGTTCCATCGAGGAACATGTAGACGCCAGGTTCGGCCGGAACCCCCTTGGCCAGATGTGATTTGGCTTGCCGCTTCGCCCATCCGGCCTGGCGCACCGTGGCCAGCTCTTCGAGAGTTGTGATGCCATAGCCGCCGAATCGCTCCAGCACCCGGTGCAGCAGCTCTCCGGTGGCCTTGGCATCGGAGAGTGCCCTGTGGTCGGGGGAGACCTCGGTTCCGAAGTGAGCGGCGAGAGTCGACAGTTTGTGGTTGCGGACCTCATCGCGACTCACTACTCGTCGGGACAGGGCGACGGTGTCGAGGACGGTCGGCTGGGGCCAGTGGTAGTCGAGCTTCTCACACGCGGAGCGGAGGAAGCCGATGTCGAAGGGAGCATTGTGTGCAACCAGGACCGCACCAACGGAGAACTCCAAAAAGCTCGGCAGGACAGAGCGAATCGAGGGAGCATCATCGACCATGGCGTGTGTGATGCCGGTCAGTCGCGCCACGAAGGGGCTGATCACCGATTCCTCGGGCTTGACCAGGGACTGGAACTCTCCGAGCACCTCACCGCCGCGCGTCTTGATCGCACCGATCTCCGTGATCTCCGACTTGCCGGCATGAGTGCCCGTTGTCTCGAGGTCGACGATGACGAATGTGACCTCGTGAAGAGGCGTACCGAGGCTGTCGAACGACAGCTGCGAGGAATCGACTGCCGTGGGTGATCGGTCGAATGGGATGGGCATGTGGCCCAGCCTTTCACCCGCCCGTGACATGGGACCGTCGGTCGACTGCGGCATCACACCGAGGCGCCGTTGTCTCCGTCGGACGAACGACTCGTGGGGAGATGGAAGAACAGGCCGACTGCTCCGCCGAGGCCGACAGCAATTCCGATCAACAGAAACCAGCCGGGCAGTGGGCGGAAGAAGATCGCACCGAGGACCAACAGGAGGACAGCGCCGAACGTCGCGATCACCGAGAGCATCAGAGTCGGCGAGGCGGTGCGCCAGCCGATGGGTTCCGCCGGCCCGGGCTCCCAGCCCTCTTCCTCTTCGAGTCTCTCCCTGACCTCTTCAACAGGCATATCACCCATCATGGCGCTGGGCTCGGCAATCTGATTGACAAGATCCTCCCAGTGGCTGTCACTGATGCGCGAAGAATCACCGATCCGCTCGGACTCGGGAACCTGGTTGCGCCAGTCCTCGTTCTTCTCGTCGTCCATGTCCACTATCAGCAATCTTCTCGTTGTCTCTATTCCCCGACTCCGGGGGTTCCTGCCGCCGATCGAGCGGCGGATGTCGTTTTCTCAAGGACCGCCTCGGCGATCGTGTCCGCGTCGTTGTCCAAGGTGGCCACGTGCCGGGACTGACGCAGGGATATGATCTCCGGTCGCTGGGACAGACGCGAACGCAGGGTCCGGAGGGTTCGCGGACCGACAACGCTGTCACGGCCCGAGACGAAGAGTGAGACCGGGCACTCGATCCGCCACAGATCGTCGCGAAGCGTCTTCTGGGCCGAAGCGAACGAGGCGATAGCGGCGACAGGTGTGCGGTCGTAGGCATACTCGCAGCGGTCCGGATGCGCGATGTCTCCGGCGATCGCCGGCACCGAGGTGACGACGTGCTTGAGGACCGGCAGTACCGGGGTCAGCGGGGAGTCGATGTAGAGGGCCGGGTTGATGAGGACGAGTTCGTCGGGTGGCTCATCGCCGGCGCCCAGTGCCAACGCGAGTGCGCCGCCCATCGACAAGCCGGCCACCACTACCCGGGAATGAGTCCGGGAGAGTGCCTGGAATTCTGCTTTCGCGGCATCCAGCCAATCAGCCCAGGTCGTGGCATTCAGGTCCTGCCAGCGCGTTCCGTGGCCGGGAAGCAGCGGCACGCTGACGCTGATTCCCTGACGTTGTATGGCCCGGGCGATGGGGAACCACGCGGCAGGCGAACCGGTGATCCCGTGGAGAAACAGCACAGCAGACGCAGAGGCCGGAACGATCTGACGGTAAGGTGCAGTCGGCACCGATTGTGGTGAGAAGTCGATCTCCATAGCTTCAGCATGGCATGAATGTGCGGTGATCGTGTCGATATATGATGTCCGAGGACGACAAAGAGTCGTGACAGGGAAGGGTGCTCGTGTTCTACTGGTTTCTCAAGCGAGTCGTGGCCGGACCCATTCTGCGCATTCTCTTCCGTCCCTGGGTGCGCGGGCTGGACAACCTCCCATCCGATGGTCCTGCGATCATCGCGGGAAACCACAATCACTTCATGGACTCGATCTTCGTTCCCCTGCTTGCTCCCCGCCCGGTCGTCTACCTGGCGAAGAAGGACTATTTCACCGGCCGTGGCCTCAAAGGTGCCATCACCCGCTGGTTCTTCAAACTCAACAACCAGCTGCCGATGGACAGAGCTGGAGGATCCGGTTCCCAGGCGTCTTTGGAATCCGGTCTCAAGGTCCTGGGGGAGGGCAACTCTCTGGGAATCTATCCGGAGGGCACGCGATCACCGGACGGCAAGCTCTACCGGGGTCGCACCGGTGTCGCACGCCTTGTCCTCGAGTCCGGTGCCCCTGTGATTCCCGTTGCGATCATCGGCACCGACAAGATTCAGCCCCCTGGCCGTCTGATTCCCAAATTCCGCCGGGTCGGGATCGTGTTCGGGTCCTCGATGGACTTCTCCAAATATGAGGGGCTGCCGAACGACAGATTCCTCCTGCGCTCCGTCACCGACGAGATCATGTACGAGATCATGCGGCTGTCCGGGCAGGAGTACGTCGACAAGTACGCGTCGACGGTCAAAACCAAGCTCCTCACCAGTTCCAAACCGAAGAAGGCAGAGGACAAGAAGAATGAGGACCAGAAGCCACAGAGTTCCGCCGAGGGCGAGGATGACCAATCGCAGTCCGGGTCCGACTGAACCGGGTCCGGCTGAGACCGCGAACCGTTGATGTAATGGTCAATCAGCTGTTCGAATACTGCGATAACGGCGACACGCGCAAATTGTTACCTTGAGGTGTTTGTCCTGGAAGGCCCGGAAGAATAGCTTGGAGATGTTGAATCCCACTGTAGGTTCGCTGAGAAGAGAGCTAGAATGGAAATGTTCTCTGCCCTTCAAAGCGATCTTCGCTTCCCCCAGGGACTATAAGGAGGAGTCGGTGTGAACCGCTCAAGTCATGAAAGCGTCGAACCGACGCCGATACCGCCAGCCGCTCAAGGACTGTTGTTCGATGATGATCTGCCTGTCCTCGATGAAGAGGCTGGATACCGTGGCCCGACCGTGTGCAAGGTCATCGGCATCAGCTACCGTCGACTCGACTACTGGGCCCGCACCGACCTGGTGACCCCGTCGATCCGCAATGCAACCGGATCCGGCAGCCAGCGACTCTACAGTTTCCGCGACATCCTTGTCCTCAAGATCGTCAAGCGACTCCTCGACACCGGCGTCGGTCTGGCGTCGATCCGCACCGCGGTCGATCACCTGCGTTCACGCGGAGTGCAGGATCTCTCGCAGATCACTCTCATGTCCGACGGGGCCAGCGTCTTCGAGTGCACTTCGCCCGACGAGGTCGTCGACCTCCTGCAGGGCGGACAGGGAGTCTTCGGCATTGCAGTGGGGCGCGTCTGGAACGAAGTCGAAGGAAGCCTGTCCGAATTGCCGAGCGAACGTCTTCCTGAAGACGATTCCGCCATCGTCGAGATGGACGAACTCGCGCAGCGAAGGGCGCAGAAGCTCGGCTGAACAACCTGCGCCCGGACGCCGGGCTGCCCTGCCCGGGGGCACCATGGGGGATTGATGAGTGTGGCCCGTCCGAAAGGACGGGCCATACTCAATTTCATCACAGGCAATACTTCGTCAAAGGCAATCAAGCAACACACCATGCTCTGTCGCGACAGCACAGCGTCACGACATGCCCCTCGAGCGCTGCTCGAGGCTTATTGATCCTGAGGCTTGCGCGATCGGATATTCTCCGAGCGCAGAGCCCGTTCCAGCAAAGTGTCGAACGACGTTGCCACTTCTTCTGCCGGTTTGCCGGGCCAGGAGTGGATCGGGCGGGCAGAACCCTGGGCCTGCTGCATCACCGCACGTTCGGCCAGCGGCGGATTGAGCACCAAAGGCCCGAACATCTCCCGCATCTCAGTGATGCGATAGTCATGTTCATTCGAACCCGCACGCACCCGATTGACCACGAGACCCAGTGGCTGGATGTCGGATGTCCCTCGTTGGCGCAGCTCGTCTGCCGCCCGAAGCGCACGATCGGCGGCCGCGACAGAGAAGAGGCTGGGTTCGGTCACCACTGCGACGCGGCTGCTGGCAGTCCACGCGGTGCGTGTGAGCCCATTGAGGCTCGGTGGGCAATCGATGAGAACGAGCCGATAGCCTTGAGCGACCCGACTCAGCGCGTCTTCAAGGCGCCGGAGGTATCGCTCCGACAACGAAGGGCGGTCGAATTCCGCAGCTCTGGGAGAACCGGAGATCACGTCAAGTTGCCCGAGCTTGTCGCCCACCCACCCGGAGGGGATGATCGCCTCGGACAGGATTTTCTGGGACTTCGGAGCAGCGAGCACATCGGCGATGTCGACACGCGTCGAGGTCGGGACGTCAAGGCCGGTCGATGAGTCCGCTTGGGGATCCATGTCGACGACCAAGGTCGGAATTCCCCGGTTGTAAGCGGCCGAGGCAAGACCGAGTGTCACGGACGTCTTACCGACTCCGCCTTTGAGGCTGCTGATACTTAGGACAAGCACGCTCCTACGTTAACGTATCGGGCCGGGCTGAGCAGTCACGACCACGCCGGGCGTGGCAGCCGAGTGAAAATGGGACCCCCTGTATTCGAGTGCTCCAGGTCACTGAGTAGAGTGGTTCCTCGACAGCCCGTCGACTATCGCCCTCAGGCGATCGATACAGAAGTGTGAGACACAGATGTTCTCTAAAGTTCTTGTGGCAAATCGTGGTGAGATTGCCGTTCGCGCGTTCCGTGCAGCGTACGAACTCGGCGCCTCCACTGTCGCTGTTTTCCCCTATGAGGATCGGAACTCCGAACACCGGATGAAGGCCGATGAGGCCTATATGATCGGCCAGGAAGGGCACCCCGTTCGTGCCTACCTCAGTGTCGAAGAGATGTTGCGCGTTGCTCAGGAATCCGGGGCCGACGCAATCTACCCCGGCTACGGCTTCCTGTCGGAGAATCCCGACCTGGCGCGAGCCTGCCAAGACGCAGGAATCACCTTCGTCGGCCCCGAGGCCGATGTGCTCGAGCTTGCCGGCAACAAAGTGCAGGCTCTGACAGCCGCACGCAATGCCGGAATTCCCGTGCTCGACTCGACGCGTCCCTCTGCCGACATCGCCCAGCTGCTGGCCGATGCGGAATCCATGGAGTACCCGCTCTTCGTCAAGGCAGTTGCCGGCGGCGGTGGGCGCGGCATGCGCCGAGTCGGCGACGCCTCACAGCTGGAGGATGCACTCAAAGCCGCGATGCGCGAAGCAGAGGGAGCCTTCGGCGATCCCACGGTCTTCATCGAACAGGCAGTGCAGCGTCCGCGTCACATCGAGGTACAGGTCCTCGCTGACAACGACTCGAATGCGATTCACCTCTTCGAACGCGACTGCTCCGTCCAGCGCCGTCACCAGAAGGTCGTCGAGATCGCACCGGCTCCGAACCTGGACCCGGCAATCGCCGACGCCCTGCACGCGGATGCGCTGAAGTTCGCCAAGGCTCTCGGTTACCAGAACGCGGGAACCGTCGAGTTCCTCCTCGAGACCGATGGTCCGCGCAAGGGACAGCATGTCTTCATCGAGATGAACCCGCGCATTCAGGTTGAGCACACGGTCACAGAGGAGATCACGGACATCGATCTGGTCGCCTCCCAGATGCGCGTCGCATCGGGGGATACTCTGGCTGAGATCGGCCTGACTCAGGACGAGATGCGAATCAAGGGCGCCGCCCTCCAGTGCCGCATCACCACCGAGGATCCGGCCAATTCCTTCCGTCCCGACACCGGGACCATCACCGCGTACCGCTCGGCGGGTGGTGCCGGTGTGCGACTCGACGGTGGGACAGTGCATGCCGGTGCCGCAGTCAGCGCACACTTCGACTCGATGCTCGTCAAGCTCACCTGCCGTGGTCGCGACTTCGGTCAGGCGATCTCGCGCGCTCGTCGGGCACTTGCCGAGTTCCGGATCCGCGGTGTCTCGTCGAACATCGGGTTCCTGCGTGCCGTGCTCGAAGATGAGTCATTCATCGCCGGAGATCTCGCGACCTCATTCATCGAGGAGCGCCCGCACCTGCTCGACGCTCGCGTCAGTGCCGATCGCGGTTCGAAGATCCTCGACTACCTGGCCGACGTCACGGTCAACCGTCCCAACGGCGAGCCCAGTGTGCGCATCCGCCCGGGGGAGAAGCTTCCCCAAATCGACCTCGACGCAGATCCGATGCCGGGAAGTCGCGATCGGCTCCTCGACGCCGGTCCTGCGGGCTTCGCTCAGGCACTGCGGAACCAGACTCCTCTGGCCGTCACCGACACCACCTTCCGCGATGCTCACCAGTCTCTGCTCGCCACCCGTGTGCGCACCCGGGACCTGCTCGCCGTCGCCGGACACGTCTCCCGGATGACACCTGAGCTGCTCAGCATCGAAGCCTGGGGCGGGGCCACCTACGATGTGGCGCTGCGCTTCCTCGGTGAGGATCCCTGGGAGCGGTTGGCCGCGCTGCGCTCGGCCGTGCCCAACATCAACCTGCAGATGCTTCTGCGCGGTCGCAACACGGTCGGTTACACCCCGTACCCGACCCAGGTCACCGATGCCTTCGTCGATGAGGCGGCCCGCACCGGCATCGACATCTTCCGCATCTTCGACGCCCTCAACGATGTCGAACAGATGCGGCCGGCCATCGAAGCCGTTCGAGCCACGAACACCACGGTCGCCGAGGTTGCCCTGTGCTACACCTCCGACATCCTCGATCCGCGAGAAAAGCTCTACACGCTCGACTACTACCTGAAGCTGGCCGAGCAGATCGTCGCCGCCGGCGCACATGTGCTCGCGATCAAGGACATGGCCGGACTGCTCCGCCCTGCTGCTGCGACGAAACTCGTCACGGCCCTGCGGGAGAACTTCGATCTTCCCGTCCACGTCCACACTCACGACACCGCCGGTGGCCAGTTGGCAACTCTCTGCGCTGCCGCGGCAGCCGGTGCCGACGCCGTCGATGGGGCATCTGCCGCCATGGCCGGGACGACCAGTCAACCGAGCCTGTCCGCTCTGGTGGCGGCGTTCGAGAACACCGAACGCGACACCGGGATCAGTCTCAATGCGGTCAGCGATCTCGAACCGTATTGGGAATCGGTCCGCAAGGTCTACGCACCCTTCGAGTCCGGACTGCCCGGACCGACCGGGCGCGTCTACCGGCACGAGATCCCGGGCGGCCAGCTGTCCAACCTGCGCCAGCAGGCCGTTGCTCTGGGCCTGGGGGAGCGGTTCGAGGATATCGAGCGCATGTACGCGGCAGCGGATGCGATCCTCGGCCACCTCGTCAAGGTCACCCCGTCGTCGAAGGTCGTCGGAGACCTCGCTCTCCACCTCGTCGGTGCCGGAGTCGACCCGGAGGAGTTCGCAGAGAATCCGGACAGGTTCGACATCCCTGACTCGGTGATCGGCTTCCTCAACGGCGACCTCGGTGATCCTCCGGGCGGATGGCCCGAGCCGTTCCGGACGAAGGCGCTGGCCGGACGTAGGCACAACGCCGTGTCCGAAGACCTTGCGCCCGAGGATGCGGCAGCCCTGGAGACGCCGGGCACCGCACGTCAGGCAAAGCTCAACTCGCTCCTGTTCCCCGGCCCGACCAGGGAGTTCGAGCAGATGCGCGCGGACTACGGCGATCTGTCCGTTGTCGAGACCTCGGAGTACCTCTACGGTCTGACTGCGGGCGAGGAGCACGCGGTCGAACTGTCGAAGGGCAAGGACCTCCTCATCGGCGTGCAGGCGATCAGCGGCACCGACGAGCGCGGCATGCGATCGGTGATGTTCACCCTCAACGGTCAGCTGCGTCCGCTCCAGGTGCGCGACCGTGCGGTCGAAAGCGACGTCAAGACAGCGGAGAAGGCCGATCCTTCCCAGTCCGGTCACGTGGCAAGCCCGTTCGCAGGCGTCGTCACACTGCAGGTCGAAGAGGGGGATCGTGTCGAGGCCGGTGCGACTGTCGCGACGATCGAGGCTATGAAGATGGAAGCCTCCATCACCACTCAGACGGCCGGCACAGTCTCGCGTATCGCCATCGGCAACGTCCAGCAGCTCGAAGGCGGCGACCTAGTCGTGGTCATCGATGGCTGAGCGAGACATCCGCCTGTGGGGTGATCCGGTGCTGCGCAGTTCGTGCGCGCTGGTCACCGTCTTCGACGAAGGGCTCAGAGCGCTGGCCCAGGACCTCGTGGACACGTCACTGCCGGAGGGTCGGGCCGCTGTCGCGGCACCGCAGATCGGCGTCGGCGTACGGGCATTCGGCTATGACCTTGACGGTCGTACGGGATATGTCATCAACCCCGAGGTTGTCGAGGTCGGTGGGCAGCTGCGCGAAATCGAGGAGGGTTGCCTCTCCGTCCCTGGACTGTTCTTCCCCACGCCGCGCTACGAGTTCGCTCGTGTGCGCGGCGTGGACGCGGAGAACTCACCGGTGGAGATCTCCGGCACGGAGATCTTCGCTCAGATGCTCCAGCACGAGGTGGCTCACCTCGACGGGCAGGTCTACGTCCAGACCCTGCCCAAGGAGCGTCGTCGCGAAGCCATGAAGGCCATCCGCGGTTCGGACTGGTTCCTCGCCAGGCAGCCGTGACACACATGGACGAACAGACACATACACGAAATGGAGCAGCTAATGGGCATTCAACGCACCGCAGTCATCGGCAGCGGACTCATGGGCGCCGGCATCGCCGAGGTGCTCGCGAAGTCGGGGCTCGACGTCATCGTCCGTGAGATCAACGATGAGGCCTCCGCCGCGGGCCGTGCTCGCATCGAGAAGTCCTTGACCCGTGCGGTCGAGAAGGGAAAGCTCGATTCCGGGGCCCGGGACGCAGCCCTGGGCAGATTGCGATTCACCACTGACATCGCCGAACTCGGCGATCGCCAACTGGTCATCGAGGCCGCGAGCGAGAACGAGGACATCAAGAAGTCGATCTTCGCCGAACTCGACGCGGTCGTGACGGATCCCGAGGCGATTCTCGCCTCGAACACCTCGTCGATGCCGATCATCCGGTTCGCACAGTCGACATCACGTCCGGAGCGGGTTCTCGGGGTTCATTTCTTCAACCCGGCCCCGGTCCAACCTCTTGTCGAGATCGTCTCCTCCGTACTCACCGCCGATTCGGTGCGTGAGACGGTCACGGATTTTGTCGCCGAGGTGCTGGGCAAGAATCCGATCCAGGCTCAGGACCGTCCCGGTTTCATCGTCAACGCACTGCTCATTCCGTACCTGTGCAGTGCCATCCGCATGCTCGAGTCCGGGTTCGCCACCAAGGAAGACATCGACGCTGGGATGGTGGGCGGCTGCGCGCACCCGATGGGGCCGATCTCATTGGTCGATCTGGTGGGCCTCGACACCTGCCTGTACGCGGCGGAGAGCATCTACTCGGAGACCGGTGACCCTGCGGCCAAGCCTCCGGTGCTGCTCTCTCGCATGGTCGATGCCGGCCTGCTGGGCGTCAAGTCCGGTCGCGGCTTCTACGAATACTGAGGCTGTTCGCAACAGCACAGTCAAAGAACTCCTGGCCGGTGAATGCACCGACCAGGAGTTCTTGCATTCAGGCCTGATTCGGCCAAGCGGCGACCTCAGCCGGCCAGGAGCTTCTCGTAGCTGGCCAGCTTCACACAGGCCACGAGGCCCTGCGCAGCCAATTCCACGTCCTCGACAGCGGGCATGGTCGGGGCGATGCGGATGATGTTGTTGTGCGGATCCAACCCATAGGGGTGGGTGGCACCGGCCGGGGTCAGCTTGACCCCCGCCTCGGCGGCCAATTTCACAATCCGATCCGCGGTGCCCTCCAAGGTGGTCAGGGTGATGAAGTACCCGCCGTCGGGTTCAGTCCACTGTGCCAGGTCTCTGCCGCCCAGCCCCCGCTCAAGAGTGTCCAACACGGCGTCGAATTTCGGGGCAATGATCTTCGCGTGCTGGCGCATGTGCTCCTCGACTCCCGCCGGGTCGGAGAAGAAGCGCAGATGGCGCAGCTGGTTGACCTTATCGGGACCGATCGAGATCTTCGAGAGATTCGCCCGGAACCAACCACTGGTCTCCGGCCCTGCACCGAAGAAGGAGACTCCGGCACCGGCATGAGTGATCTTCGACGTCGAGGCGAAGATCCATGGGCGTTCCGGGTGTCCGGCTTCGGCGCAGATGCTGAGGATGTCGAGCACTTCGGGGTGCTGCTCGCGCAGGTGGTGGAGTCCGTAGGCGTTGTCCCACAGCAGTGTGAAGTCGGGTGCCGCCGCAGGCATCGCCGCGAGCTCCCGAGCTCGTCCCTCGGTGATCGTGATGCCGGTCGGATTCGAGTACATGGGCACCAGCCACATGCCCTTGACCGTCTCATCCGCAGCCAGACGCTGTGCCTCGGCGACGATGGGGCCTTCGGAGTCCATCGGGATGCTCAGGAGCTCGAAGCCCAGAGACTCGGCCAGAGTGAAGTGCCGATCGTATCCGGGGACCGGACAGATGAGCTTATGCGGTCCCTGCCCCCAAGGGCGTGAGTCACCGACGGTTCCGTGCATGAGGGCGAAGGTCAGCGCCTGGGCCATGAGGGTCAGTGAGGCATTGCCCCCAGCCAACAGTTGGTCCGAAGGCACCTTGAGCAGGGGAGAGAAGAGCTCACGCAGCTCGACGATTCCATCCAGCCCCCCGTAGTTGCGGGTGTCGACGCCGCTCGGAGTCATGACATCGTCCCCGGTGACTGCGCTGAGAAGATCCGCCGAAAGGTCAAGTTGCTCACTTGCCGGCTTGCCTCGGGTGATATCGAGCTTCAACCCGCGAGACGCGAATTCCTCATAGGCGCCAGAAGCGCTCTCCAGTTCTGCCTGCAGCTCGGAAGTGGGGGACATCGATGCTCCTTGTCACTGTTGTTTGACCGTACAGCCATCCTAGTCATTTCCCGGCTCG
>NZ_JAKDJU010000235.1 GCF_030453725.1 Brevibacterium picturae | reverse complement strand
GGGGCTGCGCAGAACGTGAAGTCCACGCAGAACGCGAAGGCTGCGGGAGATGAGAAGCCCGGGCAGGACTTGACCTCCGCGCACGACGGGCACGCCCATCCGGCAGCGGGTTCGAACGAGGGCATTCCGATCGCCTCTCGCGTCCTTGCGAGCATCTCGCGAGGGTGGAATTGGCTCGAGGAGATGCTCACCGGCCGCTACCACGCGACTTACGGTCTGGCTGTGACCCGCATCCTCATCGGCCTGACCGGGCTCGGCCTGCTGCTGACGAACTTCAATGCCAGGCACTATGCCTTCGGCGTGGGCGCTGCCTGGAACGGAGAGATCGCGCAGCCCAAGAGTGACTTCCCGAATATCTGGCTGTTCTCGCTCTTTCACCGCGCGGTGACCACTCCACCGCTGTTCACCGCCATGATCATCGGTCTGGCGGTCCTTGCCATCCTCATCATCCTCGGCTGGCGGACTCGCATCGTTCTTCCGTTCTACCTCGTCGCGTGGGTGAGCTTCATCGAGCTCAACGACGGTGCCGGCGATCAGGGCGACAATGCGTATCGCATGTTCATGATCGCGATGCTCTTCGCCGACACCACTCGTCGGTGGTCGCTGGACGCCAAACGCAAGCGACAGCAGAATCCGGAGTTCCCCGAAACCGATGGGGGCAGCTACCGCTGGGCCCTCATCATGGCCAACAACCTGGCGATCGTCGTGCTGGCCTTCCAAGTGTGCGCGATCTACATGTCGGGTGGCCTGTACAAGGCCGGGGGCCAAGCCTGGCAGCATGGCTTCGCGGTGTACAACCCGCTCCACACCGCACAGTTCGGAACCTGGCCGGTCCTCTCGGACCTGTTGACAGCCTGGGGGCCGATGGTCGTCGCGGTCTCCTGGGCCTCGATCCTGTTCCAGTGTGCCTTCCCGTTCATGCTCTTCAACAGGTATACGAGAATCGTGGGTCTGCTGGGCATCCTCGCCTTCCACTTGGGGATCGCTCTGCTGATGGGGCTGCCCTGGTTCTCGCTGACGATGATCGCAGTCGACGCCATCTTCATCCGCGACCGCAGTTTTGAGAAGCTCCACAGGTTTGTGAGCCGCTGGTGGACGTCGACGAGCGAAGGGATGGAGCGCGCGAAGGCGAAGTCCTCGCGCTGAGCACCTAAGCGTCGCTCCGAAGGCCAAGTGCTGGGTCTGCGCACGTAGTGTGCACGCTGATACAGGTCGCGCCGAGGAGCGGTCCGGAGATGACTCAGGTTAGGGAACAGTACACAGATTGCAACCCATGTACTGTTCCCTAACCTGAACATCCTCACCGGTGCGCATCAACGCTTCGGGCACATCAACGCTTCGGGCGCAGTTCCAATCCCTCGGACTCCGGATCCTCCGGCAGGTCGATGACGATGTCGTCTCCGTCGGCCACATCCCCGGCGAGCAGGGCACGTGCCAGCTTGTCGCCGATTTCGCGCTGGACCAGCCTGCGCAGCGGCCTGGCACCGAAGGCAGGGTCGTAGCCCTCGAGCGCGAGCCAGTCCTCGGCGGCATCGGTGACCTCGAGCGTGATCCGCCGTTCGGTCAGGCGGGACGCCAGACGCTGGATCTGCAGGTCGACGATCGAGGACAGCTCCTCGGTGCTCAGTGCATCGAAGAGCACGATGTCGTCGAGCCGGTTGAGGAACTCCGGCTTGAACGTCGAATGCACGACGCCCAGCACCGCATCCTTCTGCTCCTGACTACTCAGCGACTTGTCGACGAGGAACTGCGAACCGAGGTTCGAGGTCAGGATCAGGATCGTGTTCCGGAAGTCGACCGTGCGTCCCTGCCCGTCGGTGAGGCGACCGTCGTCAAGGACCTGGAGCAGGATGTCGAAGACACTCGAGTGTGCCTTCTCCACCTCGTCGAGGAGGACGACGGAGTAGGGGCGACGGCGCACAGCCTCGGTGAGCTGGCCGCCCTCGTCGTAGCCGACGTAGCCCGGAGGGGCACCGACGAGGCGCGAGACGGTGTGCTTCTCCCCGTACTCGCTCATGTCGATGCGGATCAGGGCCTTCTCATCGTCGAAGAGGAAGTCCGCGAGGGACTTCGCGAGCTCCGTCTTGCCCACGCCGGTCGGGCCGAGGAACAGGAACGACCCCGTCGGGCGGTCCGGATCGGCGATGCCGGCACGGGAGCGTCGGATCGCGTCGGAGACCGCACCGACTGCGGTCTTCTGACCGATGAGACGCTCGCCGAGGACATCCTCGGCGCCCAGCAGCTTCTCGACCTCGCCCTGGAGCAGACGGCCGGCGGGGATGCCCGTCCAGGACGCGACCACCTCGGCGATGTCATTGCTCGAGACCCGATCGCTGACCATCGGATCGGTCTCGGTTTCGGCATTGGCCTCTTCGGCCTCGGCGAGGTCGATCTCCTTCTGCACCGCAGGGATCTCCCCGTAGAGCAGACGCGAGGCCGTGGCCAGATCCGTGTCGCGCTGCGCCTTGTCCGCCTGCGAACGCAGTTCGTCGAGCTTCTCCTTGAGTTCACCGACCCGGTTGAGGCCGGCACGCTGGGATTCCCAGGTGGCCTCGAGCCCGTGCAGTTCTTCCTCGCGATCGGCGAGATCGGCACGCAGGGCACCGAGGCGCTCGATCGAGGCCGAGTCCGTCTCCTTGGACAGGGCCATGTCCTCCATCTTCAACCGATCCACCGCGCGGCGGAGCTCATCGATCTCGACGGGAGCCGAGTCGATCTCCATGCGCAGGCGGGACGCGGCTTCGTCGACGAGGTCGATGGCCTTGTCCGGCAGCTGACGGCCGGTGATGTAGCGGTTGGACATGGAGGCCGCGGCGATGAGGGCGCCGTCGTTGATCGAGACCTTGTGGTGGGCTTCGTAGCGTTCCTTGAGTCCGCGGAGGATCGCGACCGTGTCCTCGACGCTGGGCTCTCCGACGTAGACCTGCTGGAACCGGCGTTCCAGCGCCGGATCCTTCTCGATGTTCTCGCGGTACTCGTCGAGGGTTGTGGCACCGACGAGGCGCAGTTCACCGCGGGCGAGCATCGGCTTGAGCATATTGCCCGCATCCATCGCCGAGTCACCGGTGGCGCCGGCGCCGACGACTGTGTGGAGCTCATCGATGAACGTGATGATCTGACCATCGGCGTTCTTGATCTCGGCGAGGACGGCCTTGAACCGCTCCTCGAATTCGCCGCGGTACTTCGCACCGGCAACCATTGCAGACAGATCGAGGCTGATCAGCGTCTTGTTGCGCAGTGACTCGGGCACGTCACCGGCGACGATACGCTGGGCCAGTCCTTCGACGACGGCGGTCTTGCCGACGCCGGGGTCGCCGATGAGGACCGGGTTGTTCTTCGTCCGGCGAGAAAGAACCTGGATGACCCGTCGGATCTCCTTGTCACGACCGATGACAGGGTCGAGTTTGGCCTCCCGCGCGGTGGCGGTGAGGTCGACGCCGTACTTCTCCAGCGCCTGCATCGTGTCCTCGGGGTTCTCCGAGGTGACCTTCTTGCCTCCACGCAGCTCGGGCAGGGCGGCCAGCAGCGCATCGCGACCGGCACCATTGCGACGCAGGGCTTCGCCTGCTTCGTCCTTGCCTGCAGCAGCCGCGAGCAACAGGTGCTCCGTCGACACGAACTGATCGCCGAGGCTGGACATCTCCTCCTGCGCGAGATTCATCATCTCGAGCCCGGCGCGGGACAGTCCCGGCTGGGACACGGTCTGACCGGTGACGGTGGGGAGGCCGTCGATGGTCTTCCGGACCGAGGCCAGCACTGTCCGCGGATCGGCGCCGACCTTGGTGACCAGGTTCGAGGCCAGCGAGTCGGGCTG
>NZ_JAKDJU010000058.1 GCF_030453725.1 Brevibacterium picturae | reverse complement strand
CTGGGGGGGTGGTGGGGGGGCCCGCCCGCGGGGCGCCCCGCCCTCCCCCGGGGGGCCCCCCCCCGGCCCCCCCCCCCCCCCCCCCCGCGACTGTATTCCCTGCAGCTGTATTATTCTGCGCTCCAGCAGGCGGTGTGCCTGCTCTGGAGCCGTGGCTCAGAGTGCGTAGTAGAGCTCGAACTCGGTCGGGGTCGGCCGCAGACGTGCGACATCGATCTCGTTCTCACGCTTGATGCGAATCCACGTTTCGATCAGGTCGGAGGTGAAGACGTCACCGGCGGTGAGGAAGTCCTGGTCCTGCTCCAGCTCGACCAGCGCCTCATCGAGAGATGCGGGGACCAACTTGATGTCCTTGGCCTCCTCGGGCGGGAGCTCGTAGAGGTCCTTGTCGATGGGCTCCGGAGGTTCGATGCGGTTGCGGATTCCGTCGAGGCCGGCCATCAGCTGGGCGGAGAAGGCCAGGTACGGGTTGGATGAGGGGTCCGGCACACGGAATTCGAGACGCTTGGCCTTCGGCGAGGTGCCGGTCACCGGGATGCGGATCGCCGCGGAGCGGTTACGAGCCGAGTAGACGAGGTTGACCGGGGCTTCATATCCGGGCACGAGACGACGGTAGGAGTTGATCGTCGGGTTGGTGAAGGCGAGCACAGCACCGGCATGTTCGATGAGACCGCCGATGTACCAGCGAGCCAGATCGGAGAGTCCTCCATAGCCGTTCTCGTCGTAGAACAGGGGTTCGCCGTTCTTCCACAGCGACTGGTGGCAGTGCATGCCCGAACCGTTGTCATCGAAGAGCGGTTTGGGCATGAACGTGGCTGACTTGCCGAGTTCGTAGGCTGTGTTCTTGATCACGTACTTGAAGTCGAGAAGCTGATCGCCTGCGTGCTGGAGGGTCTTGAATTTGTAGTTGATCTCCTGCTGGCCTGCGGTGCCGACCTCGTGGTGGGCGCGCTCCATCTCGAACCCGATCTGCTCCAGGGTCAGGGACATACGGTCGCGGATGTCGGCGAACTTGTCCTGGGGCGAGACGGGGAAGTAGCCGCTCTTGAACGGGGTTTTGTAGCCCAGGTTGCCGCCCGGCTCGTCTTCGCCCGTGTTCCAGGCGGCTTCCTCGGAGTCGATCTTGTAGAAGCTGCTGCCCGGGGTGTTCTGGTAGCGGATCGAGTCGAAGAGGTAGAACTCCGCCTCGGCGCCGAAGAAGACGGTGTCGGCGATTCCGGTGCTTTCGAGGTAGGCCTCGGCCTTCGCGGCGACCTGGCGAGGATCCCGAGAGTAGGGCTCATCGGTGAATGGGTCGACGATCGAGTGGGTGATGACCAAGGTGTTGGCTTCACGGTAGGGGTCGATGTACGCCGATGAGACGTCGGCGAGCAGCTTCATGTCCGATTCGTGGATGCCCTGGAAGCCCGTGATTGAGGAACCGTCGAAGAGCAGACCTTCGGTGATCTCTTCCGTGCCGTAGGAGGCCGCCGGGAGGTTGAAGTGCTGGACGACACCGGGGAGGTCGCAGAAACGAACATCGACGAATTTGACGTCGTTCTCCGAGATGTAGTTGACGAGTTCTTCAGCAGACGAGAACACTTAGTCTCCTAGTTAGTTTATGGTGGTCGTTTGTCTTGACCATCACCAATCTTAGTTGCAAGCAGGTGAAGTGGTGATGTCGGCCATGTTTCGGGCATGTTTCCTGAGGATTCGTCCAGGTTCGACTTCGGTAAGCTGGGGCCGTGATTAATCGTGATGACCTCGGTTCCTGGCTCGATGGGCCCAAGATCGAGAGGGAAGACGGAGACTGGCCGGGCAGACGGCTGGGCCTGCCGGAGACCGGCTCGCATTCGCTGGCGCCTGCCTGGCGCCGCTTGCTGGGACTCTTGGTCGACTGGTTCATGTGCCTGGCCATTGCGAACCTCATCGGTTCGTCCAATCCGTTCCTCGCCCCGGGCATCTTCGCACTGGAGCACCTCCTGCTCGTCTCGACCCTCGGATACACGGTGGGACACAGGATCTTCGGCATCGAGGTCCGTCGCCTGGATGGTCACGTCCCGGGGCCGGTGAAGGCGCTCATCCGCACAGCTCTCGTCGTCCTCGTCATTCCCGCGCTGATCTTCAACCGCGACAACCGGGGTCTCCACGACCTCGCCGCCGGCACCGTCATCCTCAAGCGCTGAGGCATTGACGAAGGCTGAGACACCGGCAGCCCGGTCGAAGACGGGGATAGCACAACGAGAGACCGCACAGCAGAGGGCCACCGACTCATTTGAGTCGGTGGCCCTCTGCTGTTGTCGACAGATTCCGTCCGTCCGGGCGGATCAGCGTCCGCGCATCGCTTTGTGGTTCGGCCGAGCCTTGTTCGGATCGATTCCCTTCGGGATCGGAGGGCGGGTGCCCTGAGTGCCGAGAGCGGCGAGGCGATTGCGCACGGCCAGCACCTCTGCCTTGTTGAGCTTACGGGGAAGCTTCTGGACGGCAGGGACGACCTGCTTCATCTTCAGCTGACCCTCCTCTTTGCCACCCTGGAAGGTGTGGACCGGAACGTTGGGCAGAATGCGCTCGTGGCGCTTCCTCTCCTTGGCCAGCAGCTTCGCACTGCGTCCCTTCGGGCCCTCGCTGAGGAGGACGACTCCGGCACGACCGGTCGTGCGGAACACGAGGTCACGGCTCTTCGGGTCGATGGCGATGGGCTTATCGTCCATGAGGTATCCGCGGCGGGCGGTGTTGAGCACGGCACCGAAGGCACCAGACTGTCCGTCCATCTGCGCGAAGGCGGCGGTCTCAGCGAACCGACCGAGCATGAACATGCCGAGCAGCAGACCCACCATGAAGCCGAGGATGGTCGTGAAGACCGCTCCACCGAAGATGAGCCCAGCCAGCAGGCCCAGGAGCGTGCAGCCGAGGACCGCCGCGGCAAGCAGCCAGGGAGTGGCCTTGTTGTGCTTGGCCGACAGCTCATAGACCTGCTTCATCTGCGCCAGGCGACCCGGCTTCTTGTTCGGATCCTTGGGCTTCCGGCGGAAAAGTCCTTTGCGCGGTTCTTCGCTCATGCTCTCACTTGCTCTTGAATGGCGTATCGACGTCGAGGCCGGGCCCCGAACGTTCTCATTGCTCAGCAGTCAAGTCTACCTCTTCGCCCGGGCCGAAGGTATCCACAACGGCCTGCGCCTCCTGTTTGGCGGGAGTGTGCTTGTCGAGGTGGGAGAGATGGGCGGGAATTTCGTCTCCGCGGTGGCGCATGGCCGTGGCCCACAGGCGACCGGCACGGTACGAAGAGCGCACCAGCGGGCCGGACATGACGCCCAGGAATCCGATGTCCTCCGCCGCGTCGCGCAGCATCACGAAATCGGCCGGCTTGACCCATCGGGTGACCGGATGGTGTCGAGGGGAGGGCCTCAGGTACTGATTGATCGTGATGAGATCGCAACCGGCATCGTGGAGATCCTGCAGGGTCGCGATGACCTCTTCGTTCGTTTCGCCCATGCCCAGCATGAGGTTCGACTTCGTGATCAGGCCGGCGTCGCGCGCCTGGGTGATCACCGACAGGGAGCGCTCGTACCGGAATGCCGGACGAATGCGCTTGAAGATCCGGGGGACCGTCTCGACATTGTGGGCCAGCACCTCCGGGCGGGAGGAGAAGACCTCAGCCAGCTGATCCGGCTCGGCGTTGAAGTCGGGGATGAGCAGCTCGACTCCCGTGCCGCTGCCGTCGGAGTAGTCAAGCTTGTGGATCTGACGCACGGTCTCTGCGTACAGCCACGCACCGCCGTCGTCGAGGTCGTCGCGAGCCACGCCGGTGATCGTCGAGTAGCGCAGTCCCATCTCCGCGACCGAGGCGGCCACTCGACGGGGCTCATCGGCATCGAAGTCGGCAGGTTTGCCGGTGTCGATCTGGCAGAAGTCGCAGCGTCTCGTGCACTGTTCGCCGCCGATGAGGAACGTCGCCTCTCGGTCTTCCCAGCATTCGAAGATGTTGGGGCAGCCGGCCTCTTCGCAGACCGTGTGCAGCTCCTGTTTGCGAACCAGCGACTTCAGAGAGGTGTATTCGGGGCCGATGTGGGCCTTCGCCTTGATCCAGGCGGGCTTGTCTTCGATCGGCGTCTCTGAGTTCCGTGCCTCGACACGGAGCATGCGGCGGCCTTCTGGCGCTATGGTCACGTCAATTCTCCTAGGCTGTGATGCGGGTGTGCAGGATCTCGTCAAGGCGGTTCGCGACATCCTCGGGTGTCACGTTCCGACCGAGTTCCGCACTCATGGTCGTAGTGTCGGCGTCCGCGATACCGCAGGCGATGATCGATTCGTATGCGCCGAGGTCGTTGCTGCAGTTCAGTGCCAGGCCGTGCATGGTCACGCCTTCGTGGATGCGGATGCCGATTGCTCCGATCTTCCGGTCGCGGCGGTCTCCGTCCCCGAGGATCCAGACTCCCGCGCGTCCCTCGATGGTGGTGGCGTCGATGTCGTACTCGGCGAGGAGTTCTATCATCGAATCCTCGAGCTGCGAGACGAACAGTCTGACCTCTTTGGTGTCGTTGAGCCTGTAGACGAGGTAGGCAACCAGCTGTCCCGGCCCGTGCCAGGTAATCTTTCCGCCACGGTCGACATCGATGACTTCTGTGCCGTCATCGGGCCGCTCGTGGTCCTCTGTGCGTTTTCCGGCAGTGTAGACCGGCGGGTGTTCGAGCAGGAGGATCGTCGATTCGCGATCCCCGGCGAGCACTTCTTCGTGATACGTCTTCTGCAAGTCCCAGGTTCGCAGGTAGTCCGAGTAGACGGGTGCGAATCCCAGCGTTTCTGTGACCAGAGGCATGTCCCCCAGACTATGTGTCTTGTCGCGGGGGTTCAATTTCATTGAAGATGACCCTCGACACCTTGGGTCGCTCGATTCCTATTGACATATTGTTCGACGGCAAACGATACTAAAGAGACTCAAACCGCATCGTAATGCATATCACTGGCCGCGGAATCCATCGACGGAGATGACGAACAATGACGTGGGAACTCCAATCACCAGTCTCGGATGACATCCACCGACTCTCCAACGCTCGGGGAGAGACGCTGTGGGGAGTCGCCCATCACGGATTCGACGCCGACCACCCGGAGGCACTCGGCGTTGCCGACATCGATCTGCCGACCGGCCCCACCTCACTTCTTCTCGTGAAGCCGCTTGCCGGCGGCCTTGTCCTCGACGCTGTCCGCTCTTACCAGGGATTGGTCGAAGGGGAGTTGAGCACGCTCTTCCTCGGCATCGCCGATGAGCTGCGGGGGAGCAGCGACGCCCGCTCCCGGCTGTGTCTCGAGTGCATCGGCCTCGATGCCGATGGCCGCCCGCGGACCATCCCCGGAATCAGCCGGACCCCGCCGTCCTCAACGCGCTTCGCGATCGGCGAGATGATCTACCATGCGGCGTACGGGCACCCTTGGTCGCAGAGCCCGCTGCCCGTGGCAATCGCACTGCCTGAATGCTCACAGCCCTTGCAGAACCTGGTGGCACAGCTTCTGGATGAGTCCATCACGGATGGAGGTCTCGACGATACCCTCGCCGAGGTGACCGCGGCTCTGCGTCGAACGGGTACACCGAGTGCCCTTCCCCTCCTGCCCGCCGAACGCGATCTCGACCCGGGGCAGGCCCTGACGGCACGATTGCGAGCGGCCAAGGCCCCTGCCGTTGCGCACCCTCCCGAGACCACGCGCCCTCCCGAGACCACACGTGCAGCAGATCGATTGCGGGCGGCCAGCCGGGACAGTGCCCGCAAGCCCCGCCACGAACCACGTCGCCCTCGCCGACCACGAAGAACGTCCATGCTCACTCGCATGTCCACGCTGCTGGAGACGGGACGACGCAGCCTACTGGAGCGATTGCCCGTTTCAGGCCCACGACCACGCAGATGGATGAGCGTCCCACGAGCCTGGGCTGTCGTCGGTGTCATCATGACGGTCATCGGCGGTGCCGTCATGGTCAGGTCATTGAGTTCGGAGGACACCGCCGCCTCGGTGAGTTCGCCCCAGGACGTGAGTCAGGGGCAGAGCTCGACTCCGACCTCGGAGAGGACACCGCTCCACGACGACGCCGATGCGATGTCGGACAGCCAGATTCTCGCTCATCTGAACGACCTGTGCCAGAAACGGTCAGAGGCGCTGAGTGCCGGTGATGATGAGGCCTTAGCAGCACTGACCGTTCCCGATTCCTCGGCTGCCGCAGCCGATGAACTGCTCGACCTCCACGCGTTCGTCGGCAACGACTACACGATCGAGTTGGACGATCCGGTCATCGAAAATCGGACAGACCACCGCATCCTCATCTTTGCCCGAATGTCGACGAGCGTGACCACCTCGGGGGAGGCATCGGCGTTCGAGCCCGCCCACGTCGAATTCGAACTGGAACGGCATGCGGACACCTGGAAGATCCTCGAAGTCACGGAGATCGACCACTGATCGGTCCACGACCCTGAGGGCATGAGGAGGGCCGGCCACATCAGTGACCGGCCCTCCTCATGCCCCGGTGAGTCGGGCGACTCAACCTATAGGGCTGCTCGTGGAAGAAATCAGAGATCGAGGTCTGATTCGAAGTTTCCTTCTTCCAGACGAGCCTTGATCGTCTGCAGGAAGCGTCCTGCATCCGCGCCATCGACCAATTGGTGGTTGTAGGTCAACGGCAGGTAGACCATGTCGCGAATGGCAATCGATTCCTCGCCGTCGGCGGTCTTGACGACGATCGGGCGACGCACGATCGTCCCGGTGCCCAGAATGCCCATCTGCGGCTGGTTGATGATCGGAGTGTCGAACAGTGCACCCACGGAACCGATGTTGGTCACGGTGAACGTTCCACCTGCCAGCTCATCAGGCATGATCTTGTTGTTGCGGGTGCGGTCGGCGACATCGTCGATGGCCTTCGACAGCCCGGCGATGCTGAGCTCGCTTGCGTCCTTGACCACCGGAACGACGAGTCCCCGCGGAGTGTCCACGGCGACTGCCAGGTGCTCATGATCGAAGTACGTGATCTCCTGGGATTCCAGATCGTACTGTGCGTTGACCTTCGGGTGCTGCTGAAGCGCCTCGACGACGGCCTTGCCGAAGAACGGCAGGTAGGTCAGCTTCGAGCCGTGCTTGGACTGGAAGGCTTCCTTGTTGGCCTTGCGCAGTTTCACGACGCGCGTCATGTCGACCTCGACCACCTGGGTCAGCTGAGCCGATACATCGAGGGACTCGCTCATCCGCTTGGCAATCGTCTGCCTGATGCGCGAAGCCTTCTCCGTGGTACCGCGGAGCTTAGCAGCCTCCTCAGGAATCTCGAGCTTGAACGGTGCCTTCGAGCCACCGGCTGCGGGAGCTGTAGACGAGGACGAGCCGGAGCTGCGGTCTGCGGCTGCGGACACGACGTCCTGCTTGCGGATGCGACCGCCCACGCCGGTGCCGGTGACCGAACTCAGGTCCACACCCTCCTCGCGTGCCAGACGGCGCACGAGCGGCGTCACGTAGGCGGCGTTCTCGCCGACCGTGTCGGCAGCGGCGGGTGCCGAGGCTTCGGTCTTCTGCTCAGCCTGCTCCGCAGCGGCGGAATCAGGGGTCTGCTGCTTCGGAGCCTCTTCGGCGGGCGCGGACTTCTCGTCCTTGGCCGGAGCCTCTTCCTCTGCGGACTCTTCTTCAGCGGGCTGTTCCTCAGCGGGCTTGTCCTCAGCGGACTCTTCCTCTGCGGGCTCCTCAGCTGGGGCCTCGTCAGCAACGTCGGAGGCTTCTGCCTCGGACGAACCGGTCGAGTCCGAGTCCGAGGAAGCGGGAGCGCCAGTGCCGACGCGTGCCAATGGCGCGCCCACCTCGACGGTCTCGTCCTCTTCTGCCAGGTGTGCCTGCACAGTGCCTGCCACGGGGGAGGGCACCTCGGTGTCGACCTTGTCGGTTGACACTTCGAGGAGAGGTTCGTCGACCTCAACCTCTTCGCCGACGTCCTTGAGCCACCGAGTCACGGTGCCTTCAGTCACGGACTCACCCAGCGCGGGCATTGTGATCTCGGTGCCTTCGCCTTCGGAACCGGACGAGGCCGGCGCTGACTCTGCTGATTCGTCGCCGGACTCCGAGGATGCCTCCTGAGCTTCCTCTGCGGGTGCGGGTTCGGTTTCCTCGGCGGGTTCTGCGGAGTCCTCGTCAGCCGTGTCCTCTTCAGCCGAGTCCTCGTCGGACGAGTCCTCTGCATCTGCGGAGTCAGCGGAATCGGATCCGTCGCCGATGTAGGCAAGGTCTCCACCGACTTCGATGACGTCGTCTTCGTCGGCCAGGATCTTCTCCAAGACACCTGCATAGGGGCTGGGAATCTCTGTGTCGACCTTGTCGGTCGACACCTCGAGCAAGGGCTCGTCTACTTCGATTTCTTCGCCGACGGACTTCAGCCAGCGGGTGACTGTTCCTTCGGTCACCGACTCACCGAGAGCCGGCATCTGCACGGAATTCGACATGTCTTTCGTCTCCTCGGATCTTAAGAGTGGAAGTGCAGGGGTTTGCCGGCAAGGGCCAGGTGGGCCTCACCGAGTGCTTCATTCTGCGTCGGGTGAGCGTGAATGAGTTGCGCAACTTCCTCTGGGAATGCTTCCCAGTTGACGATCAGTTGGGCTTCGCCGGCCTGTTCGCTCAGTCGAGCGCCGATGCCGTGGACGCCGACAACGGGCCCGTCCTTCTCACGGATGACCTTGACCAGGCCAGTGGTGTTGAGGATCACGGACTTGCCGTTTCCGCCCAGGTTGTACTCGATGGATTCGACGCTGTCGGATCCATACTGCTCCTCGGCCTGCTGGGACGAGAGTCCGACCGAGAAGATCTCGGGTTCGCAGTAGGTCACGCGGGGGATGCCTGATTCCAGGACGGGAACCGGGTTGAGCCCCGCGATCTCCTCGGCGATGAAGATTCCCTGACCGAAGGCACGGTGAGCCAGCTGCAGTCCGGGAACGATGTCGCCGCAGGCGTAGATGTTGCCGACGCCGGTGTGGAGGCGTTCGTTGGCCAGGACGAATCCGCGGTCCATCGGGATGCCCTGTTCTTCGAAGCCGAAGCCTTCGGTGACCGGGCCACGGCCGACAGCCACGAGGAGGTATTCGGCCTCGAGGACCGAACCGTCTTCGAGGGTCACCTTGACTCCGTCAGCGGTCTCTTCCACGCCCTTGAACATGGTGCCGAGCTTGAACCCGATCTTGCGCTTCTTGAACGCGCGCTCGAGGTTCTTCGAGATCGTCTCGTCCTCGTTGGCCACAAGGTGCTTGAGTCCTTCGACGATGGTGACTTTCGCTCCGAACGATGACCACACGCTGGCGAACTCGACGCCGATGACGCCGCCGCCGAGGACGATCGCCGAACCGGGGACCTTGTCGAGTTCAAGAGCCTCGGTGCTGGTGATGACCCGGTCGGTGACGTCGAGGCCGATGGTCTTTGACGTCGAACCGGTCGACAGGAGAACGTTGGTGCCGGTGACGGTGTGCTTGCCGTCTTCACCGTCAACTTCGACGGTGTCCTTGCCGGCGAGCTTGCCGGTGCCGAAGTACGTGTCGATGCCACGTGCCTTGACCAGGCCCTGCAGGCCCTTGTAGTTGCGTGAAATCACATTGTTCTTGTAGTCGAGGACCTTCTCGATGTCGATGCCCTTGAATTCGACGTCGATGCCGAAGGTCGCTGAGTCCTTCGCCGTCTCGGCGACCTCTGCAGCGTGCAGAAGCGCCTTCGTCGGAACACAACCGCGGTGCAAGCATGTGCCGCCAACCTTGTCGCGTTCGATCAAAGCAACCTTCATGTCGAGTTCCGCGGCGCGCAGTGCGGCAGCATAGCCGCCGGTTCCGCCGCCCAGAACGACAAGGTCGTAGGTCAATGAGTCACTCACGGATTACTCCTCGTAGCTGTGAATAAGCCTGCCGTACGCAGCTTTCCTTCTTATCTTTCCACTTTTCTCGCCAAGGGCGAAAGCACACGCTGTCTGTTTGGACACAGGTGTGGATGATCACTTCGACATCGACAGCGTGTAGAAAACGGGTCTCTCAGTTCACCTGCTTCGCTGCTTGGATGAGGGTTCGAACTGCCGCGCCGGTGGCTGCCACCGGGGTGTAGCCGAATGCGGACCCGGTGTTGAAGCTCGGTCCGGCGATGTCGATGTGTCCCCAGTTGGCATCCTCGCTGACGAACTCCCTGAGGAATGCGCCGGCCGCGAGCATGCCACCGTGACGAGGGCCGGAGTTTTTCAAGTCCGCTGCGTTCGAGTCGAAGCCGGAGAGCATCTCCTCGGGGATGGGCATGGCCCACATCTCCTCGCCGGCAACCGTGGCCGAGTCGGTGATGAGGCCTCGTGCTGTGTCAGCGCCCATGACTCCGGACGTCCGAGTGCCCAGTGCCACGACCTGGGCGCCGGTCAGGGTGGCGACGTCGATGAGCAGATCAGGGTTCTCCGCGTCGGCGTCGGCCAGCGCATCGGCGAGGACCAACCGTCCTTCGGCATCGGTGTTGGTGACTTCGACGGTCTTGCCGCTGCGCATGTGCAGCACGTCGCTGGGACGGGTTGCCGATGAACCCGGCATGTTCTCGGCCAGGGGCAGCCAGGCTGTCGCACGCACGGGCAGTCCCAGGTCCGCGATCGCGAACAGGGCCTGGACCACGGCCGCGGCCCCGGCCATATCGGACTTCATGTCCTCCATGCTCGCCGCGGGCTTGAGGGAGATTCCGCCGGAGTCGAAGGTGATGCCCTTGCCGACGAAGCTGACATGGCGTTCGGCGCCCTTGGGGGAGTATTCGACCTTGACCAGGCGCGGTCCACGTGTCGACCCCTGACCTACTCCGATGAGGCCACCGTACCCACCGGCCTGGAGTTCCTTCTCCCCGAGCACGTTCACCTTGAGCTTGCGGTCCTTGCCCTGGTCCTTGACCCGCTGGGCGAAGGACTCGGGGTAGAGGTCGAGGGGAGGGGTGTTGACGAGGTCGCGGGCACGGTTCGTCGCGGCGGCGACGATCGCGCCGCTCGAGTGCGCAGCCGAGTTCGCCTTGCCCTTGGGACCGAGGATGGTGATCGCACCGGGGGCCTTGTCAGCATCCTGGCTGCGGTAGTCGACGAAGCGGTAGGCACCCAGTCCGGCCCCGACGGTGACGGCTTCGACCGCCTCGGCGCTGATCACCGGCAGGCCCACAGAAATCGAGTCGACTCCGTCGAGGGCACGCAGTGCGTTCCCTGCCGCGCGGCGGAGAACCTCGTGAGCCTTCGCTGCGGCATCGGTGCCGGCCGCGGTGGCCTCGAAGGCTCCGAGTCCGACCAAGAGGATGCTCTTGGCGGAGAAGCCCTTGGGGGCGGCGACCCGTGCCGTGGATCCGGCTTCGCCGGTGAATCCGATGGCGCGAATCACGTCCTCCAGAGCAGTGCGTGCGGATTTCGCTGTCTCGAGGCCGAGGACCTTGTCGTCAGCGACTCCCAACACCAGAACGGAAGCGGTGGCTTTCACGAGTGGCGTCGCGGAGTAGCTGGTGGGCGTGGATGCGCTGGGCATATATTCCCTTTCATCGTCTTTGAACGTTGAATCGATCCTAATGCCATTTCACAGGGGATGGATAAACGGCGACAGTTCTGAGCAGGGATCTGTGTGCATTTCTGACAGAACCGGACCGCGCCGTTCGCCGTCCGGCCTGGTGCCTGACATATTCTGGAGGGCGTGTACTCACTTATCTTCAGACTCTTCTTCGCCCCGATGGACGCCGAGCGGGCACATCATGTGTCGTTCACTGCGTTGAGAATCCTCGATGCCATTCCTGGGGTCGGCCGACTGCTCCGCTTGGTCTTTGCCCGCGGCACACGTGATGAGGTGGATGTCCTGGGGCTGCGATTTCCCAACCGCCTCGGGCTCGCCGCCGGCTTCGACAAGAACGGGGAAGGGGTTCGCGCCCTGTCGGCGATGGGCTTCGGCCACATCGAGGTCGGCACCATCACCGCCCATGCTCAGCCCGGCAACGACAAGCCTCGACTGTTTCGCCTCCGCGACAATATTGCGCTGCTCAATCGGATGGGCTTCAACAACGAGGGCGCCCGGCAGGCCGCCTTCAACATCGACCGGCAGAGGAAATCCCTTGCTTCTCTGCCATCGGTCCAGCGACCGATCATCGGAATCAACATCGGCAAGACCAAGGTCGTCGACGCCGCCGATGCGGTTGAGGACTATGCGAGTTCGGCCCGCTTCTGTGCGCCTCTGGCCGATTACCTCGTCATCAACGTCAGCTC
Organism: Brevibacterium picturae; assembly: GCF_030453725.1. Classification (GTDB taxonomy): domain Bacteria; phylum Actinomycetota; class Actinomycetes; order Actinomycetales; family Brevibacteriaceae; genus Brevibacterium; species Brevibacterium sandarakinum_A. The sequence goes on along the minus strand of NZ_JAKDJU010000058.1, from coordinate 6,029 downwards.
ACCCAACACCCCAGGCCTACGTGACCTGCAGTCCGTGTCGAGCCTGGAGCCCATCATCGAGGCCGTGCGCTCCGCCGCCGTCGAGGCGGTTGCGACTCCTCGTTCCACGCTCGGTCATGTGCCGCTGCTGGTCAAGATCGCACCCGATCTCAATGACGACGATGTCGTCGCGATCTGCAATCTCGCCGTGCGTTCGGGTGTTGATGGCCTCATCACCACCAACACCACGATTGATCGGAGCGTGCTGAGCGGCAGGGAAGCAGAATTCGCCCGCACCCAGGCCGGAGGGATCTCGGGCCGACCGTTGGCCCCACGGTCGCTGGAGGTTCTGCGGTTGGTCAAAGCCACCGTCGGTGATCGGTTGAGCATCATCTCTGTGGGCGGTATCTCTGACGCCAATGACATCAGCGCCCGACTTGCGGCGGGCGCTGATCTGGTTCAGTCCTATTCGGAGATGATCTACTCCGGACCGTTCTGGCCCGGACGGACCATCCGTGGAGCCCGTAACAGGACTCTGCTCACTCGGGGTACTGGCGGCGCTTGACCTGTGGTTTCGGCATGCGCAGCGGCCGAATCTGGACGCTGCGCATGATCGCGTAGAACGCCAGTCCGCGTTCGACGGTACCGAACTTGGCCCTCAGCCGTCCTTTGAGAATGTAGTTGACGATGACGCCGTCGAGGATGACCAATGCCAGCAGACCCCAGACTGCGTATGTGAAGTACTGCTGAATGGCCACCGGCTGGGTGAACGCCACGACCAGAATCAGGATCGCCGCGGGGATGAACAGTTCTCCGATGGAGAAACGGGCATCGATGTAGTTGCGAACGTAACGACGTTGCGGGCCTTTGTCGCGGCGCGTGAGGTACTGCTCTTCGCCGTTCATCATGCCGATGCGGGCACGATCGCGGTCCTTGCGCGTCTGTTCTTTGGCCTTCTGGTTCGCCACCTTGCGATCCTTCGAAACCAGCGGCCGCTTGCGCACCGATTCCTGTTCGCTGCGTTTGGGCGTTGGCCGTCCCTTCTTCTGTTCCGCCTCACGCTGCGAGGCAGCGTCGGGGCGTGAACCGTCATCGTTCACCGGTCGATTGTCGGAGGATTGCGCATCCTCATGAGATTTTTTGCTTCCGAACACCTGATCAATACTACCTTTGGAGAATGAGCGAATCGACTTCTGCACTTGACAGTGCACAATTGCATACCGAACTCGACACCATTTTCGACGAGGTCATCGAGCACCTGAGCGATCTCGTGGCGATTCCTTCCGTTGCCTGGCCGAGCTTCGATCCCGCGAACGTTCGCGCCAGCGCCGAGGCTGTTGCCGGCCTCGCCCGCGGCCTCGGTCTCGACGTGGAGATTCTGACCGCAGCCCAGGAAGACGGCGCCGATGGATACCCAGCCGTCGTCGCCTCGGTGCCGGCACCCGAAGGTGCACCGACAGTGCTGTTGTATGCGCACCACGACGTCCAGCCTCCGGGCAAACCTGAGGCCTGGACCACTGAGCCCTTCGTCGCCACACGGACGGGGGACCGCCTCTACGGTCGTGGAGCCGCCGACGACAAGGCCGGCATCATGGTTCACCTCACGGCACTGCGCCTCCTCGCCGGCCGCCTCGGCGTGGGGGTGACTCTCTTCATCGAAGGTGAGGAAGAGGCCGGCAGCCCCAGCTTCCGCAACTTCCTCGAGACCTATCGGGACAGCCTCGCTGCCGACGTCATCGTCGTCGCCGACTCCGGCAACTGGGCAGCAGGCACGCCCGCATTGACGACGAGTCTGCGGGGCATGTGCGCCGTCGAATTCGACATCTCCACTCTCGATCATGCCGTGCATTCGGGAATGTACGGCGGGATCGTTCCCGACGCGATGCTGGCAATGACGCGGGTCCTGGGCAGCCTCCACGATGAGAACGGTTCCGTTGCCGTCAGCGGCCTCAAGTCACAGCCTGCCAGCGAGATCGACTACGAAGAATCCACAATCCGCGCCGACTCGGGTGTTCTCGATTCGACCTCGCTCATCGGCTCCGGATCACTGGCCTCACGACTGTGGACGCAGCCGTCGATCACCGTCATCGGACTCGACATCCCCGAGGTCGACGTCTCCTCGAACACCCTCCAATCGAGCCTGAAGGCAAAACTGTCGATTCGGCTGGCCCCGGGAGACTCACCCGACAATGCCGTCAAAGCCGTCGAGCGGCACCTGCGCGAGAACCTTCCCTTCGGCGCCACCCTGACCATCGGAGACACGGAGGGCGGCAGTCCTTGGCAGGCCGATTTGAGCGACCCCGTGGTGGACACCGCGCGACGCGCGCTCACCGAGGCATGGGGGCAGGAGTCCGTGACCATGGGCATCGGCGGCTCGATTCCCTTCATCGCCGATCTGCTCGAGGTCTTCCCCCAGGCCTCGATTCTGGTCACCGGAGTCGAGGATCCGGATGCCCGGGCACACAGTGCAAATGAGTCGCTCTACCTGCCGGATTTCAAGGCGGCGATCGTTGCGGAGGCGCTCCTTCTGCAAGGGCTGTCCGCCGACTGAGGGCGAATCGGGAATAGGATCATCGTCTGTGACGTTGTCGGCGGTGTAGCCTGGAGGTAGGCAGGATCGAAATAAGGAGTAACCATGACTGTGATGAACGAAGCGATGGCCACGCATGAGGTCGAACTGTCGAGTACGGCAGCCGGGAAGGTGCGCAGCCTGCTGCAGCAGGAAGGTCGCGATGACCTGCGTCTGCGTGTGGCCGTACAGCCCGGCGGCTGCTCTGGTCTGATCTATCAGCTCTACTTCGACGAGCGTCAGCTCGACGGTGATGCTGTGCGCGACTTCGACGGCGTCGAGGTCATCGTCGATCGGATGAGCGTGCCCTACCTCGGCGGCTCGACCATCGACTTCGCAGACACCATCGAGAAGCAGGGCTTCACGATCGACAACCCGAACGCAGGCGGCTCCTGCGCCTGCGGCGACTCGTTCCACTGATGTCAGCCTGCTGAAACTGACCTGAAAGTCACTGAGATGGACCTGGAGGATCTGCGCGCCGTGTCATACACGGCAACGCAGCCCCAGGTCCTCTCTTCGTATCGGGCCGGGCTGTTCCCCATGGGAATCGGCAGCGGTGGCACCGGGCGCATGGGCTGGTGGGCTCCGCGACGTCGCGGCGTTCTCCTGCCCGGAGACCTCAAGGTTAGCAAGAGCCTGCGCAAATCGATGCGCCACTTCGAGTGCAGCGTCAACACCGATTTCGAGCACGTCATCCGTGCCTGTGCGGATCCCAACAGACCGGGCAGTTGGATCACAGAGGACATCATCGGCCTCTACCGGGGTCTTCACGCAGACGGATGGGCGCACTCGGTCGAGGTCAGGTCGGACGGAGCCCTCGTCGGAGGACTCTACGGCGTCGCCATGGGCTCCTTCTTCGCCGGAGAGTCGATGTTTCACACACAGCGTGATGCCTCCAAAGCCGCACTTGTACACCTCGTCTCCCTCTTCGACACCACCATGCGCCATCACCTGTCCGAACCGAGCTCGGACACCACCACGACGCTTCCCACCTCGGTCGACGTTGAAGACGACGGCTCTGAATGGCTCATCGACACACAGTGGCAGACACCACACCTGGCGAGCCTCGGCGTGTCGGAGATCAGCGGTCTTGACTACTCCACTCGCCTAGATTCCGCTCTCCGCGGGGATCGTTGTCAGGTTATTCTCAACAAATGATCATTCGCATGTGAATTTCTACCGCTTGTAGCGGTACTCTGGTAACTGACATAGTAAGAATTCGTCTTTGGGGCACCCCGAGGCGAATAAGGTTGTGAAAGGCTGCACGTGGATTCTCCGAATCAGGCAGGACCGGGAAGGTCCTGGGCGAAGCGGCTCGGCACTCTGGGCGCCGTCGCTGTACTGGCGTTGCTGTCCGGCTGCACGAAAGAGCAGGTCTCCACAGGATTCTTCCCCGCCGAATCGAAGGGCGCCACCAACCACACCGAGGCCTACACCTCCCTGTGGAACGGTGCATGGATCGCCCTGCTGATCGTGGGGCTGATCGTGTGGGGACTCATTCTGTGGTCGATGGTCGCCTACCGCCGCCGCAAGAACGATCGCGGACTGCCTGTGCAGCTGCGCTACAGTATGCCGATCGAAATCCTGTTCACGGTCACTCCAGTCATCCTGGTCCTGGGATTCTTCTTCCAGAGCGTTCAGGTCATGGAGAAGACAACTGACGACACCACTCCAGGTGAGCAGGTCATCGAAGTCGCTGCCAAACAATGGGCATGGGACTTCAACTACGTCAATCAAGACGTGTACTTCGCGGGTACGCAGGTCCCACTCGACGGCTCTGAGAAGCCGGGGGAGGAGGCACCAACCCTCTACCTCCCGGTCGACACCGACCTCGAGATCAAACTTCATTCACGCGATGTCATCCACTCGTTCTGGGTTCCCGCTTTCCTCGAGAAGCGCGACATGATTCCTGGTCACGACCAGAGTCTGCATCTGCGCGCCGAGAAAGAAGGCGAGTACGTGGGCAAGTGCGCAGAGTTGTGCGGTGAATACCACTCGGAAATGCTCTTCAATGTGAAGGTCGTCTCCAAGGCCGAGTTTGAGGACTACACCAAGTCACTCGCCGACGAAGGCAACAAGGGCCAGCTCGGTCCTGAGTACGATCGCAACTGGTACCCGAAAGAAGGTGCTGAAAAATGACCGCAACGATGAATCAGGCGGCCATTGACGCCCCCGTTGTTCCTCGGAGCAAGGGAAAGATCATCGTCGACTGGATCACGTCGACCGACCATAAGACGATCGGGTACATGTACCTGATCGCGTCGTTCCTCTTCTTCTGCGTCGGCGGCGTCATGGCGCTCATCATCCGCCTCGAGCTCTTCGATCCGGGTATGCAGATCATTGAGACCAAGGAGCAGTACAACCAGCTGTTCACGATGCACGGCACGCTGATGCTGCTGATGTTCGCGACACCGCTGTTCTCCGGCTTCGCCAATGTGATCATGCCGCTGCAGATCGGCGCACCCGACGTGGCGTTCCCTCGTCTGAATGCCTTCGCATTCTGGATGTACCTCTTCGGCTCTCTGATCGCCGTCTCCGGCTTCCTCACCCCTCAGGGTGCAGCCTCGTTCGGATGGACCGCGTACGCGCCTCTGAGCAATACGACGTTCACACCGGGAGCCGGCGGAAACCTCTGGGTTCTCGGCTTGGCTCTGCAGGGAATCGGAACGATCCTCGGATCGGTCAACTTCATCACCACCATCATCACGATGCGTGCCCCGGGTATGACCATGTTCCGTATGCCGATCTTCACCTGGAACACCCTGATCACCGGCATCCTCGTCCTCATGGCCTTCCAGCCTCTCGCCGCCGCTCTGCTTGTCTTGGGAGCTGACCGCGTATTGGGATCCCATGTCTTCAGCCCCGGCAACGGGGGACCGATTCTCTGGCAGCACTTATTCTGGTTCTTCGGGCACCCGGAGGTCTACGTGATCGCGTTGCCGTTCTTCGGCATCGTGACCGAGATCTTCCCTGTCTTCAGCCGCAAGCCGGTCTTCGGCTACAAGGAGCTGGTCTTCGCCACGATTTCGATTGCGGCCCTGTCCGTGACGGTGTGGGCACACCACATGTATGTCACAGGCGTCGTGGCACTGCCGTTCTTCGCTTTCATGACGATGCTCATCGCGATTCCGACAGGTGTGAAGTTCTTCAACTGGGTGGGCACGATGTGGCGAGGGTCGATCACCTTCGAGACTCCGATGGTCTGGTCCATCGGGTTCCTCGTCACGTTCCTCTTCGGTGGTCTCACCGGCGTCATTTTGGCCAGTCCCGCGCTTGACCAGCAGGTGTCGGACTCCTACTTCGTCGTTGCTCACTTCCACTACGTGGTCTTCGGCACCGTCGTGTTCGCGATGTTCGCCGGATTCTACTTCTGGTGGCCGAAGTGGACCGGCAAGATGCTCAACGAGAAGCTCGGCCACATCCACTTCTGGATGCTGTTCATCGGCTTCCACGCCACCTTCCTCGTCCAGCACTGGCTCGG
>NZ_JAKDJU010000234.1 GCF_030453725.1 Brevibacterium picturae | reverse complement strand
ACGACGTTGATGAGGCCGAGCTTCTCCGTCGTCATCAGCCCGAACAGTCGTTTGACCGAGGGCCAGAAGTGCTTTGCCTTCCTGGCCGGGGTGTCGTCGAACATGTCCCCCTCGTCGCCGCGGGGCAGGTATTCCTCGTCGGCCGTCTGCGTCGCATCCGGTTCGGCCGTCGCCGTTGCCGCCGAGGTGCTCGACGTCGTCGACTCGTCGGATTCGTTGTTCACCATGTCAGTTCACCCCTTCCGTGGCCAGCTGGGATTCGACGATCTCCTGGTAGGTCTCGTTCGAGTCGACGAGTTCGTCGTGTGTTCCCCGGCCGACGATCTTGCCTTCGTCGAGGACGATGATCTGATCGGCATCTCGAATCGTCGAGACCCGCTGAGCCACGACCACCACCGTCGAATCGCCGGTCGTATCATTCAAGGCGCTGCGCAGGCGCGCGTCGGTGGCCACATCGAGAGCGGAGAACGAATCGTCGAAGACGAAGATCTTCGGTTTGGCCGCCAGAGCTCTGGCGATGCAGAGTCTCTGCCGTTGTCCGCCCGAGTAGTTCGTGCCACCCTGAGCCACGGCCTCCTCGAGCTGATCGGTCTTGTCGGCGACGAAGTCCGCGGCCTGAGCCGTGATCAGTGCGTCCCACAGTTCCGAGTCATCGGCGAACTCGTTTCCGAACCGCAGATTGGAGGCGATCGTGCCGGAGAACAGATATGGCTTCTGCGGCACCAGACCCACCAGCTGCGCCAACTGGTGCCTGTTGAATGCACTGACGGGCACACCGTCGATGAGCACCTGGCCCGACCGCGTATCGAGCAGACGCGGGATGAGGTTGACGATGGTGGACTTGCCGGCACCGGTGGCACCGATGATCGCAGTCGTCGTACCCGGCTGCGCGGTGAAGCTGAGGTTCTCGAGGACGGGAACCTCAGCCCCGGGATAACCGAAGGTGACATTGCGGAACTCGAGCTCACCTCGGCGAGGGAGCTCGTCGACTCCGTCCGGGATGATCATGGACGTGGTCGAGTCGAGGACTTCGGAGATGCGTTCGGCGCAGACGACGGCGCGGGGAATCATCATCATCATGAACACGCCCATCATGACGGCCACGAGGATCTGCAGGAGGTACTGCAGGAATGCCGTCAGCGATCCGACTTCCATCTGGCCGGCGTCGACTCGGTGACCGCCGAACCACATCACGGCGGCGGTGGCCAGGTGCAGGATCATCATGATCGCAGGAAACATGAGCACGAAGAGGTTGCCGACCTTGACGGAGGTCTCTGTCAGCGCGCGGTTGGCGTCTGCATAGCGGTCGGTTTCGAACGGTTCGCGCACGAACGCACGGATGACCCTGATGCCGGTGATCTGTTCGCGGAGGACCCCGTTGATGTCGTCGACCTGCTCCTGCATACGACGGAACAGCGGCATCAGCAGATAGACGAGGATGCCGACGACGATGAACAGTGACGGCACGGAAACCCAGACCAGCCAGGACAGTCCCACATCCTCGCGCAGTGCCATGATGATTCCGCCGATGCACATGATCGGAGTCGAGACCATGAAGTTCAAGGTCATGAGCACCAGCATCTGGACCTGCTGGACATCGTTGGTGTTGCGGGTGATGAGTGTGGCACTGCCGAATCCGCCGACTTCGAGTGTCGAGAGTTCGTCGACCTTGCTGTAGATGGCACGCCGCAGATCCCGACCCACTCCCATGCCGGTGCGGGCACCGAAGAAGATCGCGGTCACAGCGGTCACGACCTGCACGAGGCAGACGATGATCATCGTCATGCCGGTCGACCAGATGAAGTCGGTATCGCCCTTGGCGACGCCCTGGTCGATGATCTGCGCGTTCAGGCTCGGCAGAAACAGGGCCGCGATGGTTGCGGCCAGCTGCAGGACTATGACGAAGACGATGTAGAGCCAATAGGATTGAGCGTATTTCAGGGACAGGCGTAATAAGGCCACGGTGGAAGTCCAGTGAGTTCAGTAGTTCGCGAAAACGGCGTTGAATTATACGAAAGCGCAACAGGCAATCTTACATGCGTTGGCCTCCCGAGCAATAGATCTGGACTGCTTCTTCTGTCGTGACAGTTCACCACGCGCCACTGACACGAGCGGGCGAAACCGGGGCCGACATCACCGGTGGCTGGGCGTGCCTCCTCGCTAATCGCACGGACACCTCTAGTCTTGAAATCATGAGCACAACTTTGCAGGACCTCGTCAATCGCGCCGTCTTCTTCTCCACCGAGATGCAGACGCACTTCGGCGCCCTCATCGCCGATGCCGAATGGGAGGTCGACTTCACCTCCGATCCGCATCTGACCTTCACCTCGGCCGAGGGGACCGTCCTACGTGGTCGCCCGCACCTGCTCGGCTCGGAGTCGAAAGCGCAGAACACGTGGCTGTGGGGGTGGGAGAACGTCAACGAATTCCCCGAGACCGTCGTCGGTCTCGCCCACGACGTTCGCAAGTTCGGTGCCGCCGAGGATGTCGCAGAGCTGATCACGGAGGAACTCCAGCTCGACGAAGAACTGGCTCTGCGTCTGACCTTGGCAGCGAAGGAGGCCACCGGAAAATGGGCACACTACCCTGCCGCTGCGGGCGCCGGAACCACTGTCTGGCTGCTTGTTGATGCTCCGGAGCTGACTCTGCCCGAAGCTCAAGTCAAGACCTCGGTGCGGGCCCTCATGCAGGGGCTGACGCAGACCACTGTGACTGACCATCGCGTCGCACTCGAGGCGTATGTGGCCAAGCGCGGCATTCCCACCACAGCATTGCCCGAGGCCGGCCTGCGCCTGCTCTTCGCCGATGGTTCGGCCGACCTGTCCTTTGACGAGCAGAACCGGATATCCAACTGCGAGGTGGGAGCACCCCTCGAGGGCGAGGCCGCACAGCAGTATGCACAGGCCACGGGGACGAGCACCTCTGCGGCCGCCGATGCTCCTGCCGCCGAGACTGCCGCAGCCGCCGCACAGAGTCCAGTCTCCGAATCGTCCGCTACGGGGCAACCCGACGCTGCTGAACCCGTTGCCGCCGCCTCGGCGCCGGCGCCTTCGCCGTCACCAGCAGAGACCACGACCGAGCCGCCTCATTCGACCGCCCCAACCACATCCCCCGCCGAGGCGGCCGCCGATGACGAGCGCGACTCCGCTTCCGCTCGCGCCACACCTGAGACCGGATCCGAACAACCGACGAGGTCCGAGGACGAACCGGCCGCCTCGCCTGCGGCAGAGGCACAGCCCGACGAAGGACTGTCGGCTGAGGCAGAGACCACGGCCGAGGAACCGAAAAAGAAGAAGGGGCTGTTCTCGAAGCTCTTCGGACGTTGATCTGCCGGTGGCGCACACTCATCATCGGTTGATGGGTGTGCGCGGCTGCCAGCTGAAGTCACGGTCGAAGAGGTACCGCCGCTCCGGATCAGGCGTCAGGGTTGCGTCAAGGCCCTCGCCGGTCAGGCGGGACTGATGCAAGGATCGGTGGAGAAGCTGAGCGTCACCTCGTCCACGTAGTCTCTCACGAGGCTCTGCGAGCCCTCCTGCTTCGCATAGAGCCTGAGTGTGACCTCGTTACCGGCGTCTACGCTGTAGGAGCCCTCCTGCAGGCTGCCATCCGCGTATCGCAGGCTCACTGCGGCAGTCCCGTCCTTCGTCAACTGGCCGAAGGCCGCCTGGGTGAGTTCGGAGTCGCTGAAGTCCGATCGACCCTCGCCCGAGACCGTGTAGACGCCTGCAATCTCGCTCGACTCAGTGGCGCCTAGCGCTTGTTGGAAGCGCGAGTCCATCGACTTGGCAGCAAAGTCCCGCCGACCGGGTGTGGTCCCCAGGTAGGGAAATCTGGGGAGGGGGGAAGTTAATGACGGAATTGGAGTCTGCCAGCCGGA
>NZ_JAKDJU010000233.1 GCF_030453725.1 Brevibacterium picturae | reverse complement strand
GTGACGCGGTGACGCGGTGACGCGGTGACGCGGTGACGCGGTGACGCGGTGACGCCTCAGCCGACCAGCGGTCTGGCCACCAGACCGATGCAGATCGCCAGTGCCGCGGCCGCAGGAATGGTCAGCAGCCATCCCCCGATGATGGGGACGATGAAACGGGCTCGGGGCCTGCCCCTGCGGCCGGCGTACTGCGTGCCCAGGATCGCCGATCCGAGAATGAAGGTCAGCGACACAGGGACTCGCATGATGAGTGCCGCCGTGTACATGAGCAACGTGGAGGTGGCATCGGCCGTCGCGGACTTCAGCGGGTCGAGGCCGGCCATACGCACCGACAGAGTCCGTACAACCCGCCATCCGCTCAACCCCGTGCCGATCGCCAGGGCTGCGGCGATGATCAGTCGCACCGGCCAGGAGATCTCCACGACGGCCAGCTCCGTATGCGGATTGGTATCGACAGCGAGCATACCGACCATGACCAGAGCCGCGATCTTCTGTGCATCCTGGATGCCGTGGACCAGGGACAGCGAGGAGGTGAGGACCGAGTCGACCATGCGGGCACCACGGAAGAGCGGTTTGGGCGGCGAGGACGCGAAGACCTTCGACAGCAGAGCGGTGAGGCCCCAGGAGATCACAAACCCGAGGATCGGCGAGATCACGAGCGGCAGGATCACCGAGTTGATCGCTTCGGAGGAGTTGACGGAGAACCCCAGCGCCAGACCGGCCCCCAGCAGACCGCCGATAAGGCAGTGTGTGGAGGACACCGGCAGTGCGAGGTAGTACGTGAACAGACTCCACGCCGTCGCGGCGACGAAGGCGATGATCAGGGAGGTGAGGATGACCTCGGGGTCTCCCTCGAAGTGAACGATCTGGTTGGCCACGACGGAGGCGATGCCTTCGCCCAGAAGCGCCCCGATGAAGTTGAAGACCACGGCCAGGCCCAGAGCCCAGCGCGCGTTGATGGATCGTCCGACAACGGCATTGCCGATGGTCAGCGCAGCGTCATGGAATCCGTTCGAACCGGCGAAGATCACCGCGGTCACGATGACTCCCGCCAAGAGCAGCTCCACGGACTACGACTCCTTGATCGCGATGGCGGCGACGACCTTGCCCAGTTCGGTGAAACCGTATGCGGCACGGACGAAGGCCTGTCCCAGCTGCGAGACCGCGGCCATGTAAGTCAGTCCGCGCTTCGAGTTCGGCACCGCGTCGGACATTCGCCACTGCAGGGCTTCGACCTGGTAGGTGAGGCGGTTGATGTTGTCGACGTAGTCCCACTGATCAAGCTTGCCCGGCAGGCGAGTGATCATTCGTGAGGTGTGGTCCGTCTGATTGGACAGGACCGCGAGAGTCTCCAGGACGCCGGAGGGCAGTTCGTCGAATGCTTCCGAAGCGAGAACGAAGCCTGCACCGTGGAGAAGGTGGCAGATGTCACGCATGTGATGACCGAGCAGGTAGAGGTCGTTGCGATCGAAGGGGGTGATGTAGTTCTCGCGCAGTGCGCGAAGCACGGCTCCCATGTCTTCGTCGGCTTGATCGCCGATCTCGCGGAGGCGGTCCGCGACCTGCCGGCGTTCGCTGACTTCGATGCCGGAGAGCTCGGCAAGCACCAGGTTGCATTGCCTCATCTGCCCGACCAAATCGGACAGTCGCTCGTAGAAGACAGTGTCCTGCGGTACTCGTTTGAGCCGCATGCGCTCCTCCTGCCCGGGGCCCGGTCGAGCCGGACGAATGTGCATGTTGCTTCAATTGTATGTGCCGGACGCTGAACCGAGAGCGCCTCTCGGCGGTAGGCCGCTCGAAGCGGCTGAATTTGGAGCCCGGGGCTTCAGATCCAGCGTCCGGTGGCCACGAAGGCCACCCACCACGATACTCGCTCACACCCATGAGTCCACCGCCGAGGCGGGTGAACGATAGTTGAAAATCTCACAGTCATGCACGTGGAAAGGCCAGTCCACGAACAGGGCTCAGTCGAGCCCACCGTGGCGGTGGGAGACGGCGGCATCTTTGAGGTCCTTCGCGAACTGGCGCAGACGGGTGGCGGCCTCGGAGTCAGCGGTGCCTTCGGCGCACATGCCGACGAAGGCCGCGGCCCGCAGCAGGGCGATGACGACATCCCCGCGGAAGGCACCGGCCAGAATCTCATCGATGGCGCGAGCCACCTCGTCGGGGCCTGCCGGAAGCTCGACCCCGGCAAGGATCTCGTCGAGCCCGAGGCCCTCTGCCGTCATCCTGCGCTGTCCGGTGGCGAACATCTCGGCGAGCTCACGCGGAGCCGTGAGGATCCATTCGCGCAGCGCGTACAGGCGCCAGAGCGCTCCCGGTGCGGAAACCGCGGGCGCGGCGGACCACATTTCGGCAATGACTTCGAGACCGATGTCGTCGGCCAACTCAACGAACCGCTTCGTCGCAGCCTCATCTCGCTGCCCGCGCGAATCACCGAGGAGAAGCGCTGCGGTCGCGTGAGAGGTCTCCGATCTGGCCACCGGGTCACTCGTCGCGGTGACGGAATCGAGGTCGGCCAGAGGTATCGGGCGGTGAAAGCGTGGCTGTGTCATGGTCAGAGCAGTCTAGTCCCCCATTCTGAGTCAGTGGTCGCTCATTCGAGCCGGTTGTCGGTCGCGCGAATGCGTTGTCGCTTCGCGGTCAGGGTCTATTCGTCGAGCTCACAGTGGACACCATTAAACTGGGAGCAGATTCGTGCCTGCGACCAGCAGGTGGCAAGTGCAGACAACGAGGAGGAACTCCCGTGGCAAAATCATCAGTGGCGAAGAAGGGCCTGGACAAGGCAGCGAAACTCGCTGTCAATGACGACGGAACCCTCAATCCCCGCGCCCAGTCGATGCTGTCGAAGCTTCTGTCGGTCCAACGCCCAGTGGCCCTTGCCTATGTACGCAGCCTGCGCCGCAAGAATCCGGAGGCGACTCCGGAAGAGCTCATCAAGATCATTCGTCGGCACTACCTCGCACTGACCACCTCAGGTGGCGCAGCGGTCGGTGCGACTGCGGCAGTTCCCGGGCTCGGCACGACAGCCGCTCTGGGCGTGGCGACCGCTGAGACTGCTGGCTTTCTCGAAGGCACTGCCCTGTTCGCGCAGGCGATCTCGGAGATTCATGGTCTTCCTGTTCAGGATTCCAAACGAGCGAATGCACTGGTGCTGGGTCTCATGCTCGGCAAGGACGGGAAGAACCTCGTCCAGCGCTTCAATAAGCAGGCCGGCGGCACGGAGTCGATGTTCAGCGGGTGGGGCTCGACTGTGACCAAACAGCTGCCCGCCCCCGTCGTCGATCTGCTGCTGCGCAAGCTCCGCAAAACCTTCATCCGCAAATTTGCCGCCCGCGCCGGCGGTTCTTTGGTCGGCCGTCTGCTGCCCTTCGGCATCGGCGCGATCATCGGCGGTGTGGTCAATGCTCAGATGGCGCGCAAGGTCGCCGATGAGTCGAAGGAGGCCTTCGGCGCTGCGCCGACGATCTTCCCGCTCGAAACCGATCCTGAGTACGTCGCACCGAAGAAGGATCGCAAGCTGCTGGCGGGGCTGAAGAACGTCGCCGCATTGCGGGACAAGGTCAAGAAGAACAAGGCGATCGAGTCCGACGTCATCGACGAAGCGGCAGCCGAAGATTCCTCGCACACGGACTCTTCGGCTGACAATCGCTGGGAAGACGACCGTCCCGAACTGGAGAAGTGACCTCGCCGCGGGCTCGGTTGCTGCTGGCGACAGTGCAGCGGAGTCGCGGGGGCGCTTGACCGGCCGTTGGCTGGTTTGAGTATTCGGGCACCTTACCTCTAATATTATTGAGTCTCCAACAACACCGGTGTGGCACATGTTCGCATGGTCGTGTTGGGGCGGGGCCTCTAGCTCAGTTGGTAGAGCAACGGACTTTTAATCCGTGGGTCGTGGGTTCGATCCCCACGGGGCCCACC